>CBIHNM010000007.1:0-35224 GCA_966211265.1 uncultured Pseudonocardia sp. | reverse complement strand
GGCCGGCGCCGGATCCGTGTGTGTGCGTCGCGGCGGTGTCAGCCCCCGCGCTTGGCGGCCCGCCGCAGCTGCAGGATCCGGGCGGTACCCGGGATGGCGACCAGCAGGATCCCGGCGATCGCGGCGAACAGCAGCGCCACCCCGGTCGGCAGCGAGCCGTCGAGCCACAGGAAGTTGATCTGTACCGGGTCGGTGTTCTGCACGATGAACACCAGCAGGAAGATCCCGACGACCGCGGACAGGATCAGCCCGGCCCACAGCCCGCTGACCCGGGTGCGCGCCGGCGACGACGGGACCGGGCGGGAGACCGTCGGGGTCTCGTCACCGGCCGGCTGGTCCTCGTGCACCGGGCCGTCCGGGGGCACGGGGTGATCGGTCGGCACGGCCACCGTGGCCTGCTCGGAGCCGGGGATGCGCATCCCCGGCATGGTGGCCGGATCCGCGGTCGGGTCGGCCGGCCCGACGCGGCCGTAGGCCGGGAGTGACCCGGTTCCCGAGTCCCGCCGCTTCCGCTCGTCGTTCATCGTCCTCGCGCCTTCCGGTGTCCGCCGACGCGGGTGTCGTCGGTGCGCCCGGAGTATCCCGCACCGTCGCCGCGACGCCCGCCGACTCGCGCTAGCGTTGACCGCTCGGACGGGTAGTACCCAGCGTCGACGACGAGGTCGGAGGAGTGGGCGGGGATGGACCACCAGGAAGCCGTGGCGGCGTTCTTCACCGAGACCCCCGAGGGGGTGGCCGTGCCGGAGCCGGTCGCCGGCGGCGGCGCGGCCCGCGCCCTGCGCGACGCGCTGGAGCCGGTCGCGATGCACGCCGTCTGGTCGAGCCGGGTCGGCAACGCCCTGGCCGCGCACGGGCACGACTTCTTCACCGCCTACGTCACCGGCCGCGGGGCCGCACTCGGCGACGTGCCCGGCGCGCTCGTCGCCTCCACGTTCGCCGTGTTCGAGCCCGGCTTCCTGGCCGGCGACTGGGACGCGGGCCGCGCCCTGCTGCCGCTGCCGCAGCTGCAGGAGCTGCGCGACTCCGAGACCGCCGCGAGCCTGCGCGAGACCCTCGACGAGGACGGGACCGACGTCGCCGCCACCGCGGAGGTCCTGGAACGGGCGGTGGACTCCGTCGACGGCACCGGCCGCCCGCTGTTCGCCGCCCTGCGCGCCCGCCCGCGGCTGTCCGATCCGTTCGGACGGCTCTGGCGCGCCGCGGACCTGGTGCGCGAGCACCGCGGCGACGGTCACGTCGCGGCCTCGGTCGCGGCCGGGCTGGACCCGGTGCGGATGGGCATCCTGTCCGAGCTGTGGGTCGGCTACCCGTTCGGCGAGTACTCCGGCACCCGCGCCTGGCCGGCGGAGCGCTCCGAGGTCGCGGTCACCCGGCTCACCGACGACGGCCTGGTCACCGGCACCGGGAGCGGCACCACGCTCACCGACGCCGGACGCCGCTTCCGCGACGCCATCGAGGACCGCACCGACGACTCCCAGGCCGGGCTGCTCGAGGCACTGGGCGACGACCTGGGGACGGTCACCGAACGTCTGGCCGGATGGTCGCGGCGCTGCGTCGAGGCGGGCACGTTCCCGCCCGACGTCCGCAAGCGCGCCGCGGGCTGAGCGGAGCCGGCACCGCCGCTCCCCCGCGGCGCTACCGGCGGCGCAGCATCGGCACGTGCGCGATCCCGTCCACGACGAACGAGGGCCCGGTCCCGGTGAAGCCGAAGCGCTCGTAGAAGGCCACCTGCTGCTCCTGGGCGTCGAGCACGCAGGCCCCGGAGCCCACCTCGGCCAGGGCGGCGCTCATCAGCTGCGCGCCCAGGCCGCGCCCGCGGGCGTCGGCACGGGTGCAGACGCGACCGATCCGGTACCCGCCGTCGGGTTCCTCGAGCAGGCGCACCGTGCCCAGGACCGGCCCCGGGTCCCCTCCGGTGGCCGGGCGCGGGGCGTCCGCGTGCGCCGCGCCCGGCCCCGCGAGCCAGTAGTGACGGGTGCGCGGCTCGAGGTCGCGGCCGTCGAGCTCGGGGTAGGGGCAGCCCTGCTCGACCACGAACACCTCGACCCGCAGCCGCAGCAGCGCGTACAGCTCCGGCGGGGAAAGGTCCGGTGCCCAGCTCCGACGCACGGTCGCGGTCCTCGTGTCCACAGTCACCCGCGGTTGGTACCACGCAGGTCGGCGGGTGCGGGAACCGGCGTGACCGGAGGGACGGGCCGCGCCGGTGCGGGACCGAACGGCTAGCCTCGCGCGAGTGCGTCACCACGATCTCGTCGTCATCGGTTCCGGCTCCGGCAACACCTTCCTCGACGAACGGTTCGCCGGCCTCGACATCGCGCTCGTCGAGCACGGTGTGTTCGGGGGGACCTGCCTCAACGTCGGGTGCATCCCGACCAAGATGTACGTCTACGCCTCGGACGTGGCCGAGATCGTCCGCGGTGCGGGCCGCTACGGCGTGGACGCGAGCGTCGACAAGGTCCGCTGGACCGACATCCGGGACCGGGTCTTCGGTCGGATCGACCCCATCTCCGAGGGCGGCAAGAACTACCGGGTCGACCGCAGCCCGAACGTGACCGTCTACTTCGGGCACGCCTCGTTCGTCGGTGCGCGCGAGCTCGCGATCGAGGCCACCGACGGGTCGGGCACCGAGGAGGTCTCCGCCGACCGGGTCGTGGTCGCCGCGGGCAGCCGGCCGTTCGTGCCGCCGCAGGTCGAGGCGTCCGGGGTCCGGTACGAGACCTCGGACACCGTGATGCGCCTCGACGCCGTCCCCGAGCACCTGGTCATCCTCGGCGGCGGCTACATCGCCTCGGAGTTCGCGCACGTGTTCTCCGCGCTGGGCAGCAGGGTCACGCTGATCGCGCGCAGCCCGAAGCTGCTGCGCCACCTCGACTCCACGCTCTCCGAGCGGTTCACCGAGATCGCCGCCGAGCGCTGGGACTGCCGCCTCGGCAGCCGGATCACCGAGGTCACCGGCACCGCTGACGACTTCCGGATCACGCTCGACGACGGCTCCGAGGTCACCGGCGACACGCTGCTGGTCGCGGCCGGGCGCCTGCCCAACGGCGACCGGATGAACCTGTCCGCGGCGGGCATCGAGACCCACCCCGACGGCCGGATCGTCGCCGACGCGCAGCAGCGCACCTCGGCCGAGGGCGTCTGGGCCCTGGGCGACGTCAGCTCGCCGCACCAGCTCAAGCACGTCGCGAACGCCGAGGCGAAGGTCGTCGGGCACAACCTGGCCGACCCGGACACGCCGCGCGAGATCGACCACCGGTTCGTCCCGGCCGCGGTGTTCACCGACCCGCAGATCGCCTCGGTCGGTCTCACCGAGTCCGAGTGCCGCGCCGAGGGCCTCGACTACACGGCCAAGGTGCAGAACTTCGGCGACGTCGCGTTCGGCTGGGCCATGGAGGACACCACCGGCCTCTGCAAGATCCTCGCCGAGAAGGGGACCGGACGCCTGCTCGGTGCCCACCTGATCGGCCCGCAGGCCTCGACGCTGATCCAGCCGCTGATCCAGGCCATGCAGTTCGGCCTGGACGCCGCCACCATGGCCACCGGGCAGTACTGGATCCACCCGGCCCTGCCCGAGGTCGTCGAGAACGCCCTGCTCGGCCTGGACATCTGAGCGCCGGCCCGGCAGCCGCCGGACCGGCTCGACCCCCTCAGCCGGCCGGGCGCTCGACCTGGTCGGCGACCGTCTGCCCCGGCGACTCCGCGACCGCACGCCCGCCGACCGCGTCCGGGTCGAACGGGACGGGCGGGGCCGGCTCGCCGCGGACCTCGGCCAGCAGCGCCGTGACCTCGTCCATGATCTTCTTGGTGGCGGCGTCGAGGGTCGTGCGGGTCAGCGGCCTGTCCCGGAACTCGGACAGGTCCACCGGTGGGCCGAGCACCACGCTCACCGTCTGGCGCGGCCGGACCCGCGGCCTGCCCTCGGCGGGCAGGGCGTCCTGGCTGCCCCAGTTCGCCAGCGGGAACACCGGGACGCCCGAGCGCAGCGCGATCCGGGCCACGCCGTTCTTCGGCCGCATCGGCCAGCCGGTGGGGTCGGCGGTGTAGGTGCCCTCCGGGTAGACGGCGACGATCTCGCCCCGCTGCAGCGCGTCGATCGCCCCCGTGAACGACTCCCCGACCCGCTTGGACGCCCGGTAGACCGGGATGTGCCCGCCGCGGCCGAGCACCCACTTGACCACCGGGACCGTCCACAGCTCGGACTTGGCCATGAACCGCGGCATCCGGCCGTGCGAGATGCCGAACGCGACGTCGAAGATCGGGTCCGACGACGAGACGTGGTTGGCCACCAGCATCGCCCCGCCGGTCCGCGGGAGGTGCTCCCCGCCGCGCCAGCCCAGCCGGGTGCCCCACATCACGAACGGCCAGATCACCTCGATCGCGAGGCCGAACCAGAAGCCCGATCCGCGGCGACGGCGGCGCACCGTCAGCCGGATCCGCTGCCACACCGTCAACGCCGGCGGGACGCCCATCGTCGGTTCCTCGCTCTCCCTGGGTCCTCGGTCCGCCTCGCTCTCGCGAGCACGGGGTGAATGGTCACATGTTCGCCCACGACCGGTGGTCGGATCGAGCGGGCCGGGAGAAGATCGGCACACGGTGCGCGAGCAACCGGCATCGGCGGTGTGACCTGCGTCGCAGTCGACGTCCACACGACGGCCGGTGTTGCGAACACCGCTGCGAGTCCGGTCCGGCGCAGGGTGTGCCGGCGTTGTCAGCGAGGTCCCTCATGCTCGATCCCCAGTCCCCCGACCACGGGCCCGTCCCCTCCCTGGAGGTCGTCGGGGACCCCCATCCCGACCCCGCCGCCGTCGTCCTGGTCGCCCACGGAGGGAGCTCGCAGGGCCGCGACACCGGCGCCCGGCGGCGCCTGACCTACTGGCGGATGCGCCCGTTCGGCCAGCAGCTCGAACGTGCCGGACGTCACCACCGCACCGACCTCGGGCGGGGTGTCGCGGTCTACCTGCTGCGCTACCGCTACCGCGGCTGGAACGGCGCGGCGATGGACGCCTACCGGGACGCCTCCTGGGCGGTGGGCGAGATCACCCGCCGGCACCCGGGCCGCCCGCTGGCGCTGCTCGGGCACTCGATGGGCGGGCGGGCCGTGCTGCGCGCGGCCGGCGAGCCCGGCGTCGTCGCGGTCTGCGCGCTGGCGCCGTGGCTCGAGGGCGACCCGGTGGAACAGCTGGCCGGGCGCGGCGTGCTGATCGCGCACGGGGACCGGGAGCGGATGACCGACCCGGCCGCGTCGTTCGACTTCGCCGTGCGGGCCCGCCGGGTCACCGACCGGATCGCGCGCTTCGACGTGCTCGGCGACGGCCACGCGATGCTGCGCCGGGCCGCCGACTGGTCGTCGCTGGTGCGCCGGTTCGTCCTCGGCGAGCTCGGCGTCGAACCTGTGGACCGTGTCATTACGAAAGCCATGCACGAGCCCGCCCCGGGCGGGCTCCGCACCGCGTTGACCGCACTGACAGGAGCAGCACGATGAGCCAGGCCCACACGACGAGCCGACCCCGCGTCGCGGTCGTGGGCAGCGGTGTCGCCGGCCTGACCGCCGCGCACCTGCTCAGCCGCACCTACGACGTCACCGTGTTCGAGGCCGACGACCGGATCGGCGGCCACGCCCACACCCACGAGCTGGCGACCTCCGACGGCGGCATCACCGGGGTCGACACCGGGTTCATCGTGCACAACGACCGGACCTACCCGAACCTGCTGCGCCTGTTCGGCGAGCTGGGCGTGCCGACGCAGGACTCGGACATGTCGATGAGCGTGCGCTGCGACGGCTGCGGGCTGGAGTACGCCGGGGCGCAGAAGCTCGGCGGCCTGTTCCCGCAGGCGTCGAACGTGACCCGGCCCGCCTACCTGAGGATGCTCGGCGAGGTCGTCCGGTTCCACCGGCACGCCCGCCGGGTCATGGAGCAGCCCGACGCCGGTGACGTGACCCTGGGCGCGTTCCTGGCGATCGGCGGCTACTCCCGCTACTTCGTCGAGCACTTCATGATCCCGGTCGTGTCGTGCGTGTGGTCGGCCGGTGCGGCGGTCTCGACGAGCTACCCGGCCCGGTACCTGTTCACGTTCCTCGACCACCACGGGATGCTCGGCATCGGCGGCTCGCCGCAGTGGCGCACCGTCACCGGCGGTTCGCAGGCCTACGTGTCACGGCTGGTCAAGGGGCTCGGCGCGGTCCGCACCTCGACCCCGGTGCGCTCGGTGCTGCGCACCCCGGCCGGGGTGGAGGTGCGCGACGACGCCGACGTCGTCAGCGCGTTCGACCGGGTCGTCGTGGCCACCCACCCGGACCAGGCGCTGCGCCTGCTCGCCGACCCCACCGACGACGAGCGCGACGTGCTCGGCGCGTTCGAGTACTCGCCGAACGAGGTCTGGCTGCACCACGACACCTCGCTGCTGCCCCGGTCCAGGGGGGCCCGGGCGTCCTGGAACTACCTCAAGCCGTCGTGCAGGGACTCCCCCGACACCCCGGTCCTGGTCAGCTACGACATGAACCGGCTGCAACGCCTCACCGACCCCGACGACTGGATGGTCACGCTCAACGGCGCCGGACGCATCGACCCGGACGCGGTCGTCGCCCGGATGCACTACGAGCACCCGATCTACACCCCGGAGTCGGTCGCCGCGCAACGCAGGCTGCCCGGCCTCAACACCGGGGTGACCGCGTTCGCCGGGGCCTACCACGGCTGGGGCTTCCACGAGGACGGCTGCGTCTCGGGCGTCCGGGCCGCGGAGTCGCTGGGAGCGGGATGGGCACGATGAACGCCCCGCAGCGCGTCGAGCAGGAGCAGGCCACGCTCGCCCCGGCGATCTACGACTCGGTGGTCCGCCACGTCCGGCGCAAGGAACGGGACTACCGGTTCAGCCACTCGATCTACCTGTGGCTGGTCGACCTGGACGCGATGCCGCGGCTTCCCGCCTGGCTGCGACCGTTCGCCGGCTTCCGCGCGCAGGACCACCTCGGCGACCCGGACCGGACGATCCGGGCCAACGTCGACGCCTACCTCGCCCTGCACGGGATCGACCTGCGCGGCGGGAAGGTCCTGATGCTCGCCCACGCCCGGGTGCTCGGGTACGTGTTCAACCCGATCTCGGTGTTCTGGTGCCACCAGGGGGGCGAGGAGGGACACGGCGAGCTCGCCTGCGTGATCGCCGAGGTGCACAACACCTACGGGGAGCGGCACTGCTACCTGCTCCATCCCGACACCGACGGCCGGGCGAGCACCGAGAAGGACTTCTACGTCTCGCCGTTCATGAGCGTCGACGGCCGGTACACGATGCTGCTGCGCGAACCGACCGACCGTCTCGCCGTCTCGATCACCCTGCGCCAGGACGACGCGATCGCCCTGACCGCCACCCTGGCCGGTTCCCGCCGGCCGGCGACCACCCGGGAGGTGCTGCGCACGGTGCTGCGCCGCCCGCTGGTCACCCACCGCACCTCGGCCCTGATCCGCCGCCACGGCATCGCGCTGTGGCTGCGCAGGCTGCCCGTCGTCCCACGTCCCACCCACCGCCCGCAGAAGGGGGTCACGCGTTGACCACACAGCCCGATCTCGAACCGGTCACCGCGCCCGGACGACCCCGCGGCCGGGTGTCGCGGCCCGCGATCCGCGCGGTCCCGCGCCCGAACGAGGGTGTCTGGCCCGGCCTGGCCACCCCGCCGGTGGCGCCGGCGAAGGCGCGGATCGCCGAGGCGCTGTTCCGCCGCGCGGTGCGCACGCTGCCGGTGCGGGTGGTGTTCCCCGGCGGTGAGCGGATCGGCGCCGGCGGGCCGGACTCCCCGGTCATGCGGATCGAGCGCCCGGCGTCGTTCTTCGCCCGGATGGGGGCCGACTCCAAGATCGGTTTCGGCGAGAGCTACATGGTCGGCGACTGGACCACGACCGACCTGCCGGGGCTGCTCACCCCGTTCGCGGCGAAGCTCTCCACGCTGATCCCGCCGGTGCTGCAGCGGATGGCGCGACGCTACGTCGAGGCCCGCCAGCCGAAGGAGGAGATCAACTCCCTGGAGGGGTCGCGGGAGAACATCCACCGCCACTACGACCTGTCGAACGACCTGTTCGCGCTGTTCCTGGACGAGACGATGTCCTACAGCGCGGCCTGGTTCGCCGACGGCTCCGACGACCTCGTCGACGCCCAGCGCCGCAAGATCGACGGCATCCTGGACATGGCCGGCGTCCGCGACGGCATGCACGTCCTGGAGATCGGCACCGGCTGGGGCGGCCTGGCCACCCGCGCCGCGCAGCGCGGCGCCCGGGTCACCACGCTGACCATCTCGGCCGAGCAGAAGGCCCTGGCCGAGGAGCGCCTGACCCGCGAGGGCGTCTCCGACCGGGTGCAGGTGCTGCTGCGCGACTACCGCGAGGCCCAGGGCAGCTACGACGCCGTGGTCAGCGTCGAGATGATCGAGGCCGTCGGGGAGGCCTACTGGCCGACCTACTTCGGCGCGCTGGACCGGCTGCTCGCCCCGGGCGGCAAGGTCGGGCTGCAGGCGATCACCATGCCGCACGACCGGCTGGTGGTGTCCAAGAGCGACTACACCTGGATCCACAAGTACGTCTTCCCGGGCGGTCTGATCCCGTCGGTCACCTCGATCGAGCACAACCTGGCCCAGGACACCTCGCTGCACATCGCCGAGCGCCGCAGCCTGGGCTACGACTACGCCCGCACCCTCGGGCACTGGCGCGAGACGTTCCTGTCCCGGTGGTCCGAGGTCGCCGAGATGGGCTTCGACGAGACGTTCCGCCGGATGTGGGAGTTCTACCTGGGCTACTGCGAGGCCGGGTTCCGCGTCGGCTACCTCGACGTCTTCCAGCTCTCGTTGCAGCGCCGCCCGTCCTTCTGACCCACATCCGACCGAGGAGTCCATCGTGGCCAGACCCACCGTCGCCGCCCAGCTGGCGAACCTGATCGAGGGTGTCCTCGGCTCGCCGCCGCCGGTGCGGCTGCGGGCCTGGGACGGCACCGAGGCCGGCGCCGTCGACGACCCGACGGCACCCGTGGTGATCATCCGTCGGCGGCGGGCGCTGCGCCGTCTGCTGTGGAGCCCGGGCGAGCTCGGTCTGGCACGGGCGTTCGTCTCCGGGGACCTGGACTTCGAGGGCGACATCGCCGACGGGCTGTCCCGGTTCTGGAAGCTGGCCGGATCCACCGGTCGCTCGGGGTCGCGGATGGACCGCGCGCACAAGCTGGACGCGCTGCGCACCGCCCTGCGGCTGCGCGCGGTCGGCCCGAACCCGAGGCCGCCGGCCTCGGAGGCGGTGCTGTCGGGCGGGCTGCACTCGCGGCGCCGCGACCGGGCCGCGATCAGCCACCACTACGACCTGTCCAACGAGTTCTACGGCTTCCTGCTCGACCCGCAGATGGCCTACTCCTGCGGGTACTGGACGCGCGACGCCGGCCCGGACTACGGCCTGGCCGACGCCCAGCGCGACAAGCTGGACCTGATCTGCCGCAAGCTCGGCCTCAAGCCGGGGATGCGCCTGCTCGACGTCGGCTGCGGCTGGGCGTCGCTGCTGGTGCACGCCGCGCAGCACTACGGCGTGCACGCGGTCGGGGTGACGCTCTCGGCCCGGCAGCGCGACCACGGCATCGAGCGGGTCCGCCGGGCGGGCCTGTCGGACCGGGTCGAGATCCGGCTGCAGGACTACCGCGAGATCCCCGACCAGCCCTTCGACGCGATCTCCTCGATCGAGATGGGCGAGCACGTCGGGCAGGACAACTACCCGGTCTACGCCGCGCAGCTGCACCGGCTGCTGCGCCCGCACGGGCGGCTGCTGATCCAGCAGATGTCGCGCGGGTCGGTCGGCGCGAACAACGCCCCCGGTGGCGGCGCGTTCATGGAGGCCTACGTCGCGCCGGACATGTACATGCGCCCGGTGGGCGAGACGATCGGGTTCCTGGAGCGGGCGGGCAACGAGGTCGTCGACGTGCACTCGTTGCGCGAGCACTACGTATGGACGGTCCGGCCGTGGCTGGACACGCTGCAGGACAACCGGTCCGAGGCCGTCCGGCTGATCGGTGAGGAGCAGTTCCGGATCTGGCTGCTCTACCTGGCCGGCGCGGCACTGGCGTTCGAGGAGAACCGGATGGGCGTGCACCAGATCCTGATGGTGCGCCCCGGGGCCGACGGGCGGTCCGGTCTGCCGCGCAGCCGCGCCGCGACGCTCGGCGCCGACCCGGCCCTGGACCGCCTGGCCGCGGACGTCACACCCGCCGAGGCCGACCCGGCGCGCGCGCCGGAGTCCGCTCCGACACGATGACCGCATGAACAGCCCGTACCCGGCACCGGCGCCGCGCCGACGCCCCGCACCCGCAGGCCCGCCGTGCTGACCAACCTGTGGGTCAGCGCGCTGGCCGTGCTCGTGCTGATGGCCCTCGCGCTGGTCGTCGCGGTGCGGGTGCGCGGCGGGCGGCACGACGGGATCGACGTCGTGTGGGGCCTCGGGTTCGCCGTGATCGCCGTGGTCTCGCTCGTCACCGCGAGCGGCGAGGGCGACACGTGGCGGCAGTGGCTGGTCGCGGTGCTGACCACGGTGTGGGGTCTGCGCCTGGCCTGGCACATCGAGCGGCGCAACCGCGGCAAGCCCGAGGACGCGCGCTACGTGGAGATGCTGGGCCGGGCGACGGGCAACGTCACCTGGTACGCGTTCCGCAAGATCTACCTCACCCAGGGCGTGGTGATGTGGGTCGTGTCGCTGCCGGTGCAGGTCGCGATGTACGGCGACGGCTCGACCGTGTGGGGTCTGCTCACCGCCGTTCTCGGTACGCTCGTGTGGGCGGTCGGGTTCGGTTTCGAGGCCGTCGGCGACGCCCAGCTGGCCCGCTTCACCGCGGACCCGGCGAACAGGGGCCGGGTCATGGACTCCGGCCTGTGGCGCTACACCCGCCACCCCAACTACTTCGGTGACGCCGCGGTCTGGTGGGGCCTGGGGCTGATCGCCCTGCACCACCCGGCCGGGCTGGTCGGGCTGATCGGGGTCGTGCTGATCACGGTCAACCTGGTCAAGGGAACCGGTGCGAAGCTGCTCGAACGCAGCATCGGCAAGCGCCGCCCGGGCTACGAGGACTACGTCCGACGCACCAGCGGCTTCTTCCCGCTCCCGCCGAAGAAGCCGGCCGACGCGAGCTGACCCGAACCGGAGGCGGGGCCCGGCGCGAACGACGTGACGAGCATCCACGATCATGGCGCCCCGTCGTCCGGCGCGCGCCCCAGACCCAGGAGGAACCATTCATGGCCATCGGTGACGAGGTCGTCGACTTCGAGCTGCAGGACGAGACCGGCACCCCGCGCAGGCTCTCCGCGCTGCTGGCGGACGGGCCGGTCGTGCTGTTCTTCTACCCGATCGCCTCCTCCGGCGGCTGCACCCAGGAGGCCTGCCACTTCCGGGACCTGTCCGCGGAGTTCGCCGCGCTCGGCGCGCAGCCGGTCGGGATCTCCAGCGACGACGTGACCAAGCAGTCGATGTTCGCCACGTCCAACCAGCTCGGCTTCCCGTTGCTGTCCGACACCGGGCACAAGGTCGCCAAGTCCCTCGGCGCGTGGCGCGCGTGGCTGCCCGGCGGCCTGCACACCCGTCGCAAGACGTTCGTCATCGGTCAGGACCGCCGGATCGTCGCCGACATCGGCAGCGAGTCGAAGTTCGACCTGCACGCCGACGAGGCGCTCGAGGCCCTGCGCAAGCACAAGGCCGCCGCCTGACGCGGAGCCCCGCACGTTCCCGGGGGCTCCCGGCCGCACCGCGGCCGGGAGCCCCGGCGCCGGTGGGCCGCGGGCTCAGGGCAGGGTCAGGATCTCCGCGCCGTCGTCGGTGACCAGCACGGTGTGCTCGAACTGCGCCGTCCAGGACCGGTCCTGGGTGACCACGGTCCAGTCGTCGTCCCAGGTGTCGTAGTCGATCCCGCCGAGGGTGATCATCGGCTCGATCGTGAACGTCATCCCCGGCTCGAGGGTGATGTGCACGTCGGGCTGGTCGTAGTGCAGCACCACCAGCCCGGAGTGGAACTCGCGGCCGATGCCGTGCCCGGTGAAGTCGCGGACCACGCCGTAGCCGAAGCGCTTGGCGTAGGACTCGATGACGCGCCCGACCACGTTGAGCTCGCGGCCCGGGCGCACCGCCTTGATCGCCCGCATGGTGGCCTCGCGGGTCCGCTCGACGAGCAGCCGGGCCTCCTCGGAGACGTCGCCGGCCAGGAACGTCGCGTTCGTGTCGCCGTGCACGCCGCCGACGAAGCCGGTGACGTCGACGTTCACGATGTCCCCGTCGTTGATCACCGTCGTGTCCGGGATCCCGTGGCAGATGACCTCGTTGAGGCTGGTGCAGCACGACTTGGGGAAGCCGCGGTAGCCCAGGGTTGAGGGGTAGACGTCGTGGTCGAGGAAGAACTCGTGCACCACGCGGTCGATGTCGTCGGTGCGCACGCCCGGGGACACCGCCTCGCCCGCGGCCACCAGGGCCTGCGCCGCGATCCGGCCGGCGTGCCGCATGGCCTCGATGGTCTCGGGGCTCTGCACGTCGGACGCACGGCTGCGGGCCGGTGCCTTCTTCCCGACGTACTCCGGGCGCGGGATGTGCGCCGGGACCTCACGAACGGGTGTGGGCGTACCGGGAACGAGCAACGTGCGGGCGGGCATGGGGCCCATTCTAGGTCCGGGCACCTCCCGGCGGCCCGGTGCCGGTGCTCACCCGCGCGGGGAGTGCCGCTCGCCGGCCACCCCGAGCCGCGCGACCAGCATCGCCAGGCCCCGCCAGCCGAGCATCAACACCGCCAGCGAGATGGCCGTGACCAGCGCGAACGTCCAGGGCAGGCGGCCGGTGAAGCCCAGCCGCAGCAGCAGCCCGACGACCACGGACCCGGCCACCACGAGCCCGCCGGCCCGCACGCTCGCCGGGGCGCTCCGGACCCGGGGCGACACCCAGGCGGCCACCGTGCCGACCGCGAACGGGGCCGCCGTGCCGAGCAGCCCGAGCAGGCTGTCCGCCTCCGCGTGGCCGACCCGGCCGATCGCGGCGAACACCACGACCGCGACCAGGTCCGCCGCGAGGGCGAGGGCGGGTATCCGAGCGGGGGCCACCGGAACAGCCTAGGCCGCCCGGCAAGGTCGGCCCACGTCGCCGCGGCGCTACCGGGGGACGCCGCCGAGGAACCGCGCGGTGAGCCCGACCGCCGGAGCCGACGAGCCGCCGTCGACGATCAGCGTGGCGAACGCGAGGTCGCCCCGGTACCCGACGAACCAGCCGTGCGCGCGGTTGCGCCCGTCCGGCCCGGCGAACTCGGCGGTGCCGGTCTTGCCGAACACCTCGCCCTGCCCGGCGACGCCGGTCGCCGTGCCCTCGGTCACCACCGCCCGCATCATCGGGCGCAGCTGCGCGAGGACCGCCGCGTCCGGCGCCGTCGGTGCCTTCAGCGTCCCGGTCGCCCGGCCGGCGACCAGCTGCGGCGTCACCGGGGCCCCCTTGGCCACCGTCGCCGCCATCAGCGCCATGCCGAACGGGCTGGCCAGCACGTCACCCTGGCCGAAGCCGTCCGAGGCCCGCTGCAGGTCGTCGGTGGCCGGGTCGATCGAGCCGGTGATCGTGGTCATGCCGGGGATCTTGTAGTCGGCGCCGAAGCCCAGGTCCAGGGCCGCGGCGGGCAGCGCGTCCGGCGCGAGCCCGAGCGCGAGCCGGGAGAACGTGGTGTTGCAGGACTTGGCGAACGCCCGGGTCAGCGGGACCGTGCCGAGCACGAAGCTGTCCTCGTTGGGGATGGTCCGGCCGTTGATGACGGTGGTGCCCGGGCAGTCCAGCGGGGTCTGCGGGGTGACCTTCCCGCCGGCCAGCGCCGCGTACGCCGTCACGATCTTGAAGGTGGAACCCGGGGGGTAGCGCCCGGACAGCGCGATCGGACCGGCCGCGTTGGCCGGGTCGTTCTGGGCGACGGCCAGCACCGCCCCGGTCGAGGGCCGGATCGCGACGATCGCGGCCTCCTTCGTCTGCCCGCGCACGGCCGCCTCGGCGGCGTCCTGGACACCGCGGTCCAGCGTCACCCGGGCCGGCGTGCCCGGCCCGGGCGGCGCTCCGGCCAGCGACGCGACGGTCGCGCCGTTCGCGCCGACGGCGTCGACCGTCCAGCCCGGCGTGCCGCCGGTCTGGGCCTCGGTCTCGGTCCGGACCCCGGCCAGGACCTGCGGCGCGAGGTCCGGGTCCGGCGCGAGCAGCCGGGTCGCCGAGGCGAACCGGACACCGGGCAGGTCGTAGATCTCGCTACGGACCCGCTGGTAGTCGCTGTCGCGCAGCACCGCGACGGTGTAGGCCTGCCCGTCCGGGGTCTTCGTCGCGCCGTCGGTGATCGAGGCGCGGGTGATCGAGGGGTCGACGGCCGAGAGCGCACCGGCCAGCGTCCCCGCCGTCGAGGACAGGTCCCCCGCCGCGCGACGGTCCAGCGTCACCGTGACCACCGGGGTCGGCGACAGCAGCGGCGCACCGGACGCGTCGAGCACCGGCGCCGGGTCCGCGTTCGTGGTGCGCAGCACCGGTCGCTGGTCGGGCCCCAGCCGCGGCGCGACGACGGCCGGCGACCAGGCGACCTGCCAGCCGGTCTCGTTGGCCTCGGTGTCGTCGGCGGGCCGCAGGGGCAGCGCGGTGCGGTAGGCCCAGACGCGGTTCTGCCCCAGGTCCCAGCGGACGTCGACGTCGGCGGTGGCGCCCTCGCCCTCGGTGCGGACACCGACGACGTCGGCGCGCAGCCCGACCGGCTTCAGGTCCTGGCGGACCCGGCTCAGGTAGGCGCCGGCGGCGGCGGGGTCGCTGGTCACGGCGGCGGCGCCGGCGTCGTCTCCGGCGGCCCAGGCGGTCACGTAGCGCTGCGCGGCGTCGTCGGGCCCGCCCCACGGGCGCACGACGGCGATGACGGCGCCGGCCAGGAGGACCACCACGACCGCGACCGCCAGCACCACGGGGCGGGGTGAGGTGAAGGGGGAGCGCACGACCTTCAGTATGCCGGTCCCGTCCGGACGGCACGGGCCGCCCACCGATCACCGCGCTCGACCCGGCACCGACACGGCCGTGCGGCCCCTCGACGCGCACCCGGAACGGTCACGCGCCCTCGGCCCGTCGACGCGCACCCCGCGGCACGCGCGCCGGAGGGTCCGGTGCGCGTGCGCGGGTTCGGTGCGCGTGGGGGTGGGTGGGTGTGCGGTGGGTCAGAACAGGACGGTGGCGAACTGGGCGATCTGGGTGAAGCCGATCCGCTGGTAGGCCGCCCGGGCCGGGGTGTTGAACGCGTTGACGTAGAGGCTCGAGGCGCGGCCCATCCCGGACAGCGCGTCGGTGACGGTGGCGGTGCCGGTGGTGCCCAGCCCCTGCCCGCGCCATGCCGGGTGCACCCAGACCCCCTGGATCTGCCCGACCCGGCGCGACATCGCCCCGATCTCGGCCTTGAACACGACCTCACCGTCGTCGAAACGGGCGAACGCGCGCCCGGAGGTGATGAGCTCGGCGACCCGCGCGCGGTACCCGGCGCCGCCGTCGCCGGCCCGGGGGTCGACGCCCACCTCCTCGGTGAACATCGCGACCGCCGCCGGGAGGTACTGCTCGAGCTCGTCGATCCGGACCGGGCGCACGTGCGGGTCCGACGGCACCGCCGGGGCGCCGGAGAGCACCATCAGCGGCTGGTCCGGGCGGATCTCGCGGGCCGGCGACCAGACCTGCGCGAGGTCCTCCCACAGCGGCAGCACCAGCTCCGAACGCCCGACCAGCGACGAGCACACCCGCCCGGTGCGGCGCGCCCGCTCGGCGAACGCGCGCAGCGCGGAGCGCTCGCCGCGCAGCGGGACCAGGTTCGCCCCGGAGAAGCAGAGGCCGTCGGTGCCCGATCCGGCGGCCCACAGCTCGCCGCCCAGGCGCCACGGGTCCAGCCCGACGGCCTCGACGCGGGCCGCGACCATGCAGGCCGCGACCGGGTCCGCGTCCAGGGCGGCGTGGACCCCCGACCGGTGGCGGTCGTCGAGCAGCCGTGCACCGGCAACCCTCAGCACCGTCTCACCATGCCATGTCGTCGCCGCGCGGTCACCTGTGCCTCACCCCGCAGACGGGCCGCGGAGCCGGCCTCGATGTCCGCTCCGACAAGCTCCGCTCAGCACCGATGATCGCTCCGACAAGCTCCGCTCAGCCCACCGAGATCTCGGGCTCCCCCTCGGACTCCATCGTCTCGGCCAGCCGCATGGCCTCCTCGATCAGCGTCTCGACGATCGCGTGCTCGGGCACGGTCTTGATGACCTCGCCCTTGACGAAGATCTGGCCCTTGCCGTTGCCCGAGGCCACGCCGAGGTCGGCCTCGCGGGCCTCCCCCGGCCCGTTCACCACGCAGCCCATGACGGCCACGCGCAGCGGGACCTCCATGCCGGTCAGCCCGGCGGTGACCTCGTCGGCGAGCTTGTAGACGTCCACCTGGGCGCGCCCGCAGGACGGGCAGGACACGATCTCGAGCTTGCGCGGGCGCAGGTTGAGCGACTGCAGGATCTGCGCGCCGACCTTGATCTCCTCCACCGGCGGGGCGGAGAGCGAGACGCGGATCGTGTCGCCGATCCCCTGGCGCAGCAGCGCCCCGAACGCGACCGCGGACTTGATCGTGCCCTGGAACGCCGGTCCGGCCTCGGTGACGCCCAGGTGCAGCGGGTAGTCGCACTGCTCGGCGAGGATCTCGTAGGCCCGCACCATGACCACCGGGTCGTTGTGCTTGACCGAGATCTTGATGTCGTGGAAGTCGTGCTCGCCGAACAGGCTCGCCTCCCACAGCGCGGACTCCGCCAGCGCCTCCGGGGTGGCCTTGCCGTGCTTCTCCAGCAGCCGCTTGTCCAGGGAGCCGGCGTTCACGCCGATCCGGATCGGCGTGCCGTGGTCCCGCGCCGCCGCGGCGATCTCGCGGACCTGGTCGTCGAACTTGCGGATGTTGCCCGGGTTGACACGCACCGCGGCGCACCCGGCCTCGATCGCGGCGAACACGTACTTGGGCTGGAAGTGGATGTCGGCGATGACCGGGATCTGCGACTTGGCCGCGATCGCCGGCAGCGCCTCGGCATCGTCGGCCGAGGGACAGGCCACCCGCACGATGTCGCAGCCGGACGCGGTCAGCTCGGCGATCTGCTGCAGCGTCGCGTTGACGTCGGAGGTCAGGGTGGTGGTCATCGACTGCACGGAGATGGGGTGGTCGGACCCGACACCGACCGGTCCGACCTGCAGCTGGCGGGTCTTCCGGCGGGGCGCCAGGGTCGGCGCGGGGGCGGACGGCATACCCAGGGAGACGCTCACGACCTCGACTATCCCACCAGTGGGTCGGACATGCCGTCCCCCGTGTCACGACCCACTCCCCCGGCGTCCGCGCCCGGCCCGTCGCGGGCACCGGTCGCCCGATCGGATCGCGCGTCGCCGTCCGGGTGTGCCGGAGCGCGAGCGGGACTCAGGTGCGGCCCTGGGTCTCCTGCGCGTCCTGCAGCGTCGAGGAGTGCGGCAGCCAGGTCGCCAGCTCGACCGGCCAGCCGTCGGCCTCGAGCATCGCGACCACGGCCGGGTCGTCGTCGATGATCGAGGCGATCTCCCGGGTACGGGACAGGTCGCGCAGCACCTCGCGCTTGACGTAGCGGGCCGGGCGGTGGTCGTCGTCGGACCGCATGTACAGGGGGCCGGTCGGCAGGTCGTGGCCGGCGAGCCAGCGCACGGTCAGGCGCCGGTTCCGCTCCGGGCGACCGGTCAGGTAGACGACGTCGTGGTCGGACAACGCGTCGCGCAGGCGGTCGGCGCCCTCGTCGAGGAGCGGGTCGATGTCCGCGGCGGCGAAGAAGCGCTCCCAGCGGTGCACGTCGAGGTGGTGCAGGCGGTGCGAGACGTCGGCCAGGACGCCGTCGATGTCGAAGATCGCGAGTGGGCGCAGGTGCCCGTTGCCGGCAGCAGGGCTCATCCGAACAGACGTATCGGGTTGACGACGTCCGCGACCAGCAACACACCGCTCCAGAGGATGAACACCAGCGCGACCACGTAGGCGACCGGCAGCAGCTTCGCCACGTCCACCGGCCCGGGGTCCGGCCGCCCCATGAGGCGGAAGCTGTGTCGCTTGATCGACTCCCAGACGGCCGGGAAGATCTGGCCCCCGTCCAGCGGCGGGATGGGCAGCAGGTTGAACAGGAACAACGAGATGTTCACTGCCGCGAGCAGCTGGAGGAACACCGTCAGCTCGGCGAGAGGCGGAGCGTCCCGCGCGAGGATCTCGCCACCGATCCGCGAGGCGCCGACGATGCCGACCGGGCCCTCCTCGTCACGTTCCTCGCCCAGGAACGCGGCCCCGAACAGTGCCGGAACCCGCTGCGGCAGTTGCACGATCGCCTCGCCGGTGCGCGAGATGATCTCGCCCATCTCGACCGCCACCGCACCCGCGCTCTGCTGCGTGTACGGGGTCGCGGGACTCAGCCCCAGGAAGCCCGCCTGCACGATCTTCTCCGGGTCCTGCAGGTCGCGCACCTGGTTGCTGATCAGTGTCGCATCGAGGTCGAGCAGCTGCCCGTTCCGTTCGACGGTCACCGTCACCCGGCCCGAGGACGCCCGGATCGCCTCCTGGACCTTCGTCCAGTCCTGCGGCCCGAACTGCTGGCCCCGGAACGCGACGATCCGGTCGCCGGGCAGGAACCCGGCCGCCGCGGCCGGGGAGAGCGGCGCGCCCGCAGGGCACTCCCCGGTGGTCGACGACGCCGGGACGACGCACCGGCTGACCTCGCTGACGGTGGTGTTGGCCGTCGGCACGCCGATCCCCATCAGCACCACCGCGAACAGGAACACGGCCAGGACCAGGTTCATGAACGGCCCGCCGAACATCACCACGATCCGCTTCCACGGCGAGCGCATCCAGAACTGCCGGTCCACGTCCTCGGGCGCGACGTCCTGGGCCGACTGCTGCCGTGCGTCGTCCATCAGCCCCTGGAACGGGCCGGTGCGGCGGGTGCGGCCGAGGTTCCCGCCGTCCCTGGCCGGCGGGATCATGCCGATCATGCGGACGTAACCGCCCAGCGGGATCGCCTTGATGCCGTACTCGGTCTCGCCGACCTTGCGCGAGAACACCGTCCTGCCGAAGCCGACGAAGAACTCCGGGACCTTGATCCCGAACCAGCGGGCCGTCACGAAGTGCCCGAGCTCGTGCCAGGCGATGGAGATCAGGATCCCGACGAAGAAGATCACGATCCCGAGAATCGTCATCAGCATGTGGGGGTCCCCGTTCCCGCCCGCTCGCGGGCGTGCACGCGGGCCCAGTCCTCGGCAGCCAGCACGTCCGCCACGGTAGCGGGATCGTCGGACCACCCGTCGGCGGCGTCCAGGGTGTCACCGAGCAGGTCGGTGATATCGGTGTAGCCGATCGCCCCGGCCACGAACGCCTCGACGAGCTCCTCGTTCGCGGCGTTGAGCACCGCCGGCAGGCAGCCCCCGGCCTCCCCTGCCGCGCGGGCCAGGCGCACGCCGGGGAACGCGTCGTGGTCGAGCGGTTCGAACGTCCAGCTCTGCGCGACGTCCCAGGTGCACGGCGCCGAGGCGCCGGCGATCCGGTCCGGCCAGCCCAGGCCCAGCGCGATCGGCAGCCGCATGTCCGGCGGCGAGGCCTGGGCGATGGTGGACCCGTCGCAGAACGTGACCATGGAGTGCACGATCGACTGCGGGTGCACCGTGACGTCGATCCGGTCGTAGGGCACCCCGAACAGCAGGTGTGCCTCGATCAGCTCCAGGCCCTTGTTCACCAGCGTCGCCGAGTTGATCGTGACCACCGGGCCCATCGCCCAGGTGGGGTGCTCGAGCGCCTCGGCGACCGTGACCCCGGCCAGGTCGGCGCGGGTCCGCCCGCGGAACGGGCCGCCGGAGGCGGTCAGGACCAGGCGCGCCACCTCGTCGGCGCTGCCCCCGCGCAGGCACTGGGCCAGTGCCGAGTGCTCCGAGTCGACCGGCACGATCTGCCCCGGCTTCGCCGCCCCGAGGACCAGCGGACCACCGGCGACCAGGGACTCCTTGTTCGCCAGTGCCAGCGTCGATCCCGCCGCCAGCGCGGCCAGGGTCGGGCCGAGCCCGCGCGATCCGGTGATCCCGTTGAGCACGACGTCGGCGCGGGCGGTCGCCACCAGCTCGGTGGCGGCGTCCGGGCCCTCGAGCACGTCCAGGCCGGGGACGGCGTCGCGGAGCCGGGCGGCGGCCCCGGGCGAGGAGACCGCGACCCGGGGCACGCGGTGCGCGCGGACCTGCTCGGCGAGCAGCTCCACGTCGGACCCGCCCGCCGCCAGACCGGTCACGGTGAACCCGCCGGCCCGCGCGACGACGTCGAGGGCCTGGGTCCCGATCGACCCGGTGGAGCCGAGGATCAGCAGCGAGCGCGGCGCCGCCCCGTCGACGGGGGTGGCGCGGGCGGGTGTGGCGGATTCGGTCATCACCGCACATCATCCCCGTGGCGGTGCTGTGCGAACATGTGACCTCGTAGGTAGGAGCTCATCGGGAGGGTGCACGTGGCGAGCAACTCGAGGGAAATCGCCGTCCGATCCGGCGTCGACCCCGATGAAGAGCCCTCGGTCGACTGGGGCTGGCATGCCACGTTCCCGAACGGCACCAAGATCGCCGGTGTGATCACCGCGATCGCGCTGGTCCTGATGTTGATCGGCCACCCGACCAGCTGGACCGAGATCCTCTTCATGGTGGCCCCCGCGGCCGCCATCCTGGCCGGGGTCGCCTGGAGCGTCCGGCGCGGGCGCGACTCCTGGCGACACTGACCGTCCACGGTCGGTGAGGGTCCGTGGCCGGGGGCAGCGCGGGTGAGCCGGTCGAGCTGACGGTCGGCGGCCGCACCGTGCGTCTGACCAGCCCGGACCGCGTCTACTTCCCGGCCCGCGGCGAGACCAAGCTCGACCTCGCCCGGTACTACGAGTCCGTCGGCGAGGGCATCGTCGCGGCGCTGCGCGACCGGCCGTGCATGATGCACCGCTTCCCGACCGGCGTGACCGGGGACAAGGTGCACCAGAAGCGGCTCCCGCGCGGCGCCCCGGACTGGGTGCGCACCGTGCGGGTGCACTTCCCCCGCTACAACCGCACCGCCGACGAGCTGTGCGTCGCGCACCCGGCCGACGTCGTGTGGGCGGTGCAGATGTCGACCGTCGAGTTCCACCCCTGGAACTCCCGGGCCGCCGACGTCGAGGCACCCGACGAGTGGCGGATCGACCTGGACCCGATGCCCGAGACGAGCTACGCCGACGTGCGCCGGGTCGCCCACGTCGCGCACGAGGTGCTCGACGAGCTGGGCGCGGTCGGGTTCCCGAAGACCTCCGGCGGCAAGGGCCTGCACGTCTACGTGCGGATCCCGCCCGAGCACGGCTTCGCCGAGGTCCGGCGCGCGGCGCACGCGTTCGCCCGGGAGGTCGGGCGACGCTGCGACCGGGTGGACCTGAACTGGTGGCGCAAGGACCGCGACCCGGCCAAGGTCTTCGTCGACTACAACCAGAACGCCCGCGACCACACGATCGCCTCGGCCTACTCGGTCCGCGGCGTCCCGGAGGCGCGCGTGTCCGCGCCGCTGCGCTGGGACGAGATCGACGACGCCGAGCCCGGCGACTTCACGATCGCGACCATGCCGGCCCGGTTCGCCGAGCTCGGCGACCTGCACGCCGGGATCGACGACGCCGTGTTCGACATCGCGCCGCTGCTCGAGTGGGCCGACCGCGACGCGAGCGCCGGCACCGAGCCCCCGCCCGGCCCCGACCTGGACCGCGCCTGACCCCGCCCCACCCCCGTCGTGGAGCCATGACGCTGTCCGCAGAGGCCGTCCCACCCGTTGTGGAGCCCATGATGCGGGCCCGGGTCCGGGGTCAGGAGCGCCCGGGCAGGGTGCGGGCCCGCAGGCGTGCGAACTCGGCGGTCATCGCCGCGCGGGACCAGCGGGCGTTGAGGCCGCTCGGGTTGGGCAGCACCCAGACCCCGGTGCCGGCGAGCCGCTCGTCCTGCTCCCCCACGGTGGCCGCGGGCCGGGCGAACGCCGTCCGGTAGGCCCCGATCCCGACCACGGCCAGCCACACCGGTCGACGCCCCGCGACGAGCGCGCGCAGCCGCTCCCCGCCGGCCACGATCTCGTCGTCGGTGAGCTCGTCGGCGCGGGCGGTGGCCCGCGGCACCATGTTCGTGATGCCCAGCCCCAGCCCGGCCAGCTCGCCCTGCTCGTCGGGCCGCAGCAGGCGCGGGGTGAAGCCGGACTCGTGCAGCACCGGCCAGAACCGGTTTCCCGCACGGGCGAAGTGGTGACCGGTCGCGGCCGAGACCAGCCCGGGGTTGATCCCGCAGAACAGCACCCGCGGCGGCGGGTCGCCCGGGCCGGGCAGCACGTCCGGGATCGTCCGGGCCCGCGCCGCCTCCAGCTCCGCCGCGTCCGGCAACCTCCTGGCCACCGCCCGAGCCAACCACGACCGGGGGCGACCGGCCCCGCCCGGGCCGTCGACACCGCCGACCGACCAGGAGGAGACTGACCCGCCGTGGACCTGCCCGTCATGCCCCCGATCTCGCCCATGCTGGCCAAGCCGGCCCCGTCCATCCCCCGCGACCAGCTCTACGAGCCCAAGTGGGACGGGTTCCGGGCGATCATCTTCCGGGACGGCGACGAGGTCGAGATCGGCAGCCGCAACGAGCGGCCGATGACCCGGTACTTCCCCGAGGTCGTCGAGGCCGTGAAGGCCAACTTCCCGCCGCGCGCGGTGATCGACGGCGAGATCATCGTCGCGAACACCGACCGGAACCTGCTCGACTTCGAGGCGCTGCAGCAACGGATCCACCCCGCCGCCAGCAGGGTGACGCTGCTGTCCGAGCAGACGCCGGCCTCGTTCGTCGCGTTCGACCTGCTCGCCCTCGGCGACGACGACCTGATGTCACGCCCGCTGTCGGAGCGCCGCACGATGCTGGAGGACGCCCTGGGCTCCGCGGCCGCGCCGGTGCACCTGACGCCGCTGACCCGCGACCACGACGTCGCGCAGCGGTGGTTCTCCACGTTCGAGGGCGCCGGCCTGGACGGGCTGATCGCCAAGCGGCCCGACCTGCTCTACCAGCCGGACAAGCGCACCATGACCAAGATCAAGCACGAGCGGACCGCGGACTGCGTGCTCGCCGGGTACCGGGTGCACAAGTCCGGGCCGGACGCGATCGGCTCGCTGCTGCTGGGCCTCTACGACGACCGTGACGTGCTGGTCTCGGTCGGTGTCGTCGGCGCGTTCCCGATGGCGCGGCGCCGCGAGCTGATGACCGAGCTGGCCCCGCTGGTCACCACGTTCGACGAGCACCCCTGGGCCTGGGCGAAGCAGGAGCAGGGCGAGCGCACCCCGCGCAAGTCCGAGACCAGCCGCTGGAACGCCGGCAAGGACCTCTCGTTCGTCCCGCTGCGTCCCGAGCGCGTCCTCGAGGTGCGCTACGACTACATGGAGGGCGTGCGCTTCCGGCACACCACCCAGTTCGTGCGCTGGCGCGACGACCGCGACCCGCACTCGTGCACCTACGACCAGCTCGAGCAGCCGGTCCGCTTCGACCTCGCCGAGGTCCTCACCGGCGGGTGAGGGTCGCGGCGGTGCGCGGCGTGCGCCCGCGGGCCCCGGCCGGCTGCACGCTCGGTCCCCCCGCCACGGCGGTCAGGCGCCCGGGCCGCCCTCCGGGGCGCAGCCGCAGGACTCGCGGTGCACGAAGCGGGCCGGCAGCCGCACGGTGCGCGGCGGGGTGTCCGGGGCGGCCATGCGTGCCAGCAGCATCCGCACCGCCTCCCGGCCGATCTCGGCGAACGGCTGCGCGATCACGGTCAGCCGCGGGCGGAACGCGTCCGCCCACGGGAAGTCGTCGAACGCGACGAGCGCGACGTCGTCCGGGACCCGGCGGCCGGACTCGTGCAGCCCCTGCATCGCGCCGATCGTCATCGCGTTGTTCGCGGTGACCACGGCCGTCGGCGGGTCGGCACGGTCGAGCAGCGCGCGCACGGCGTGGCGGGCGGGCTCGGACTCGGAGTCGCCGTCGACCACCAGCGACTCGTCGACGGCGACCCCGGCGCGTGCCATCCCGAGGCGGAAGCCCTCGATCCGCTCGACGGTGGTCGCCAGGCCGGCGTGGCCGGCGACGAACCCGATCCGGGTATGACCGCCCTCGACCAGGTGCGTGACCAGGGAGGCGACCGGCTCGACGTTCTCGGTGCCGACCTGGTCGTGGGCACCGCCGACGAGGCGGTCCACCAGCACCGTCGGGACGTGCCGGGCGGCCAGCTCGGCGAGCGCGTCGTGGGAGTCCGAGGACGGGGCGAGCAGCACGCCGTCCACGCGGTGGCGCAGGCGGCGCACGACCGTCCCCTCGTAGGCCGGGTCCTCGTGCGGGTCGACCAGCAGCAGCGTGTACCCGGCCGCCGAGGCCTCGCTCTCCACCGCGTGCAGCAGCTCGCCGAAGTACGGGTTGGAGATCGCCGACAGGGCCAGCCCGATCGTCGTGGTGCGCGAGGTGGCCAGCGACCGGGCCACCTGGTTCGGCGTGTAGTCGATGGCGGCCATCGCGTCGAGGACCTGCCGGCGGGTGGTGTCGCGGACCCGGCGGGTGCCGTTGAGCACGTGCGAGACCGTCGCGGTGGAGACCCCGGCCAGCCGGGCGACCTCGGCCATCGTGGTGATCGCACACCTCCGGGGGTGGGGCCGCACTCGTCGGCGAGCGGAGCCGCGGGGGACGCCGGGCTCGACCGCAGATTACAGGCAATCGCTTGCGCAAGCGCTTAAACACACATACCGTTCCCTCGTTCGGTCCGGTCGGGTGGTACACCTCACACTGTCGGTCGGACGCCGGATCCGTCCTCATCGCAGAGGAGAGCCACCGTGGCCTCACCCCTCGCCCGCGGCCGTCCCCGACGGCCGGTGCTCGCTGCCCTGTTCGGTGTGATCACCCTGGCCGTGTCCGGGTGCGCCGGAGCGGGGGCGCTCGGCGCCGCCGAGGGCGCCCGGACGGTCACGATCGCGATCGTGTCCAACCCCCAGATGGAGGACGCGATCGACCTCTCCCCCCGGTTCGAGGCGGAGAACCCGGGGATCCGGCTCAAGTTCGTCAGCCTGTCCGAGAACGAGGCCCGCGCGAAGATCACGTCCTCGGTCGCCACCGGCGGCGACGAGTTCGACGCGGTCATGATCTCGAACTACGAGACGCCGCAGTGGGCCCGCAACGGCTGGCTCACCGACCTCGACCCGCTGATGGCCCGGACGCCCGGCTACGACGAGAACGACTTCATCCCGGCCGTGCGCCGGGCACTGTCCGGGCCGGACGGGCACATGTACTCGACGCCGTTCTACGGCGAGTCCTCGTTCCTGATGTACCGCAAGGACCTGCTGGCGCAGGCCGGCCTGACCATGCCGGCGAGGCCGACCTGGCCCCAGGTCGCCGAGATCGCCGCGAAGCTGGACGACGAGAAGGCCGGACGGGCGGGCATCTGCCTGCGCGGCAAGCCCGGCTGGGGCGAGCTGATGGCCCCGCTGGACACCGTGGTGAACGCGTTCGGCGGGCGCTGGTACGACCCGCAGTGGAACGCCCGACTGGACTCGCCGGAGTTCCGCGAGGCCGTCCGGTTCTACGTCGACCTGGTCAGCCGCTACGGCGAGCCGGGTGCGGCGACCGCCGGGTTCTCCGAGTGCGGCACGCAGTTCAGCCAGGGCAACGCAGCCATGTGGTACGACGCGACCGTCGCCTCCGGGCTGGTGGAGAACCCGGAGGAGTCGAAGGTCGTGGGCAAGGTGGGCTACGCCCCCGCCCCGGCCGGGCTCGACGGCCGCGCCTCGGGCTGGCTCTACTCCTGGTCGCTGGCGATCCCCAGGACCACCGCCGAGAAGGGCCCCGGCGCCGTCGAGGACACGTGGAAGTTCCTGTCCTGGATGACGTCCAAGCCCTACCAGCGGATGGTCGGCGAGCAGCTGGGCTGGGAGTCGGTGCCCCCCGGCGCGCGGCAGTCGACCTACCGCATCCCCGAGTACCTGGAGGCCTCGAAGAGCTACGCGCCGCAGACCCTGCAGGCGATCAGCAGCGCGGACCAGTCCCGTCCGGGCAGCAAGCCCGTGCCCTACACCGGCATCCAGTTCGTCGGGATCCCGGAGTTCCAGGACCTGGGCACCCGGGTCAGCCAGCAGATCTCCGCGGCCATCGCCGGCCAGCAGAGCGTCGACGAGGCCCTGGAGCAGGCGCAGCAGTACGCGACGACGGTCGGCGAGACCTACCAGCAGGACGGAGCGGGCCGATGACGGTGACCGAGGAGCGGGCCACCGTCGCCCGCACGCGTCCGGCCCGGGGGCCCGGGTCGACCCGGGACGGCTGGGTCCGCCGGGCGCCGCTGCTGCCCGCGCTGATCTTCGCCATCATCGTCACGCAGCTGCCGTTCCTGGTGACGATCTGGTACTCGCTGCAGTCCTGGAACCTGGTCCGCCCGGGCAGCCAGAGCTTCGTCGGGCTGGAGAACTACGCGACGGTGTTCACCGACTCGCAGTTCCGCGGGGTGGCGCTGAACTCGGTGCTGCTCACGGTCGGCGCGGTGGTCGTCGCGATGGTCCTCGGCCTGCTGTTCGCGCTCCTGCTGGACCGGCAGTTCTTCGGGCGCGGGTTCGTCCGGACGCTGCTGATCACCCCGTTCCTGATCACCCCGGTGGCCAGCGCGCTGCTGTGGAAGACGGTGCTGTTCGACCCGACCTACGGCTTGATCAACTTCGTGCTCTCGCCGTTCGGCGCGGGCACCACCGACTGGGTGTCGTCCTACCCGCTGACCTCGGTGATGATCGCGCTGGTCTGGCAGTGGACGCCGTTCATGATGCTGCTGACCCTGGCCGGGCTGCAGTCCCAGCCCTCCGACGTGCTGGAGGCGGCCCGCGTCGACGGGGCCAGCGGCTTCGCGATCTTCCGCGAGGTGACGCTCCCGCACCTGCGCCGCTTCATCGAGCTCGGCGTCGTGCTCGGCGCGATCTACCTGGTCAACACGTTCGACACGATCTACATGATGACCCAGGGCGGGCCCGGCACGGCGAGTGCGAACCTGCCGTTCTACATCTACCAGCGGGCGTTCCTGGGCTTCGACATCGGACAGTCCGCGGCGATGGGCGTGGTCGTCGTGGTGGCCACGATCGTCGTCTCCACGTTCGCCCTGCGGCTGATCTTCCGCAGCTTCTCCGGTGCCGAGGAGGCGTCCTGATGGCCGAGCAGACCCTGTCGTCCCCCACCGGGGCCCGGGCGGGTGCCCGGGACCCCGAGCCGCCCGGGATCGCCCCGAAGAAGCAGCGCCGGACCGGCGACACGCTGCTCGGCGTGCTGGCCTGGGTCGTCGGGATCGGGTTCTTCTTCCCGATCCTGTGGATGGTGCTCACGGCCTTCAAACAGGAGGCCGACGCCTACACCGACCCGCCGACGCTGCTGTTCACCCCGACCCTGGCCCAGTTCGAGGAGGTGTTCTCCTCCGGCATCGGCCCGTACCTGCTCAACTCGGTGTTCGCGACCGCCATGTCGACGGTGCTGGTCATCGTGCTGGCCACCCCGGCCGCGTACGCCGTGTCGCTGCGCCCGGTCCGCAAGACCTCAGACGTCCTGTTCTTCTTCATCTCGACCAAGATGCTGCCGGTCGTCGCGGCGATCGTGCCGATCTACGTGGTGGTCAACTACATCGGGATGCTGGACAACGTCTGGACCCTGGTCGTGCTCTACACCGCGATGAACCTGCCGATCGCGGTGTGGATGATGCGCTCGTTCTTCCAGGAGGTCCCCAAGGAGCTCCTGGAGGCGGCCAGCATGGACGGCGCCTCGCTGTTCCGGTCGCTGCGCGAGGTGGTGCTGCCGGTCGTCTCGCCCGGGATGGCCGCCACGGCCCTGATCTGCGTGATCTTCTCCTGGAACGAGTTCTTCTTCGCGGTGAACCTGACCGCCTCCCAGGCCGCGACGGTGCCGGTGTTCCTGGTCGGGTTCATCACCTCCGAGGGCCTGTACTTCGCCAAGCTGTGCGCCGCCGCGACGATGGCCGCCCTGCCGGTCGTCGTCGCCGGATGGGTCGCGCAGAACAAGCTCGTGCAGGGCCTCTCCTTCGGGGCCGTCAAATGACCGCCGCCACCTACCCGCAGACCCCCTCGCAGATCGGAGCCGACCGTGGCTGACGTCGTGTTCGACAAGGCCTCCCGGATCTACCAGGCCGGTCAGCGCCCGGCCGTCGACCGGCTGGACCTGACGATCGACGACGGCGAGTTCGTCGTGCTCGTCGGGCCGTCGGGCTCCGGGAAGTCCACCGCGCTGCGGATGCTGGCCGGCCTCGAGGAGATCGACGACGGCGACATCCGGATCGACGGGAAGAACATGGTCGGCGTGCCCTCACGGGACCGCGACATCGCGATGGTCTTCCAGAACTACGCGCTCTACCCGAACAAGACGGTCGGGGAGAACATGGCGTTCCCGCTGAAGATGCGGGGGGTCGAGCCCGGCGAGCGCGCCCGGAAGGTGCGGGAGGCCGCGGACGTGCTCGGGCTGACCGACTACCTCGACCGCAAGCCGCGTGCCCTGTCCGGCGGCCAGCGCCAGCGCGTCGCGATGGGCCGGGCGATCGTGCGCGAGCCGCAGGTGTTCCTGATGGACGAGCCGCTGTCCAACCTCGACGCCAAGATGCGCGTCTCGACCCGCACCGAGATCGCCGCCATGCAGCGGCGCCTCGGGGTCACCACCGTCTACGTCACCCACGACCAGGTCGAGGCCATGACGATGGGCGACCGGGTCGCCCTGCTGGCGGGTGGGCAGCTGCAGCAGTTCGCCACCCCGGCCGAGCTCTACGACCGGCCGCGGAACGCGTTCGTGGCCGGGTTCATCGGCTCGCCGGCGATGAACCTGTTCACGCTGCCGGTGACCGAGCGCGGGGTACGCCTGGCCGGGTACGACCTCGCCCTGCCGCAGGAGCGGCGCTCCGCGATCGCCGCGGCCGGGATCGAGACCGTCACCCTCGGCATCCGGCCCGAGCAGTGGACCGTCGGCGCCGACGCGGCCGCCGAGGCCCCTGCGGGGTCCGACGGCGTCCCCGCCCAGGTCGACGTCGTCGAGGAGCTGGGCAGCGACGCGTTCCTCTACGGGCACCTGTCCGACGACGCCGCGACCACGGTCGTCGTCCGGACCTCCGGTCGCTCCGGGGCCCGGCGCGGGGACCGGGTGCTGCTCACCCCCTCGGCCGGCGACCTGCACCTGTTCCACCCGGAGTCCGGCGACCGCCTCTAGTCACCGGACCCGCGACCCACCGGCCCGCCCCGGGGGAACGAGCGGCACCGCCCGGGTGCTCCGACCGCCCGGCGGTGCCGCTCAGGGGCTCACCCGCGCGAGCGCTACTCCCGGTGCGAGGCCGCCAGCTGGCCGCAGGCGGCGTCGATCTCCTGGCCCCGGGTGTCGCGGACGGTGCAGGCGACCCCGGAGGCCAGCACGCGGGCCACGAACTCGTCCTGCACCGGGCGCGGGGAGGCGTCCCACTCGCTGCCCGGGGTCGGGTTGAGCGGGATCAGGTTCACGTGCACGCGGGAGGTGCCGATGTGGCGCCGCAGGAGCGTGCCGAGCAGGTCGGCGCGCCACGGCTGGTCGTTGACGTCGCGGATCAGCGCGTACTCGATCGACACCCGGCGCCCGGTCATCGTGGCGTAGCGGCGCGCGGCGTCGAGGACCTCGGCGACCTTCCAGCGGTTGTTCACCGGGACCAGGGTGTCGCGCAGCTCGTCGTCCGGGGTGTGCAGGGACACGGCAAGGGTGACCGGCAGCCCCTCCGCGGTGAGCTTGTCGATCGCCGGGACCAGCCCGACCGTGGACACCGTGACCCCGCGCGCGGAGATGCCCAGGCCGTCCGGTGCGGGCTCGGTGATCCGGCGGACCGCGGCGACCACCCGCTTGTAGTTGGCCAGCGGCTCGCCCATGCCCATGAACACGACGTTGGACAGCCGCGCCGGCTCGTCGAGCGCGCCGTCACGGGCCGCGGCGGCGGCCTGGCGGACCTGGTCGACGATCTCGCCCGTCGACAGGTTGCGCTGCAGACCGCCCTGACCGGTGGCGCAGAACGGGCAGGCCATCCCGCAGCCGGCCTGGCTCGACACGCAGACCGTGGCGCGGCCCGGGTAGCGCATCAGGACCGACTCGGAGAGCGTGCCGTCGTGCCCGCGCCAGAGGGTCTTGCGGGTCGCACCGCCGTCGCAGCTGCGTTCGGTGACCGGCGTGACCAGTGCCGGGAGCAGCCCGGACAGGGTCTCGCGGGCGCCCGGCGACAGGTCGGTCATCGCCTCGAGGTCGGCGGTGAACCGGCCGAAGTAGTGCCGTGCGAGCTGGTCGAGCCGGAACCGGGGCAGGCCGAGCTCCCGGGCGACCTCGGCGCGGTCGGACGGGTCGAGGTCGGCGAGATGGCGCGGCGGGGTGGCACGGCGCGGGGCGTCGAACACCAGCGGGAGGGCAGTCATGGCCCCTCCAGTGTGCCAGCCGGGCGCAGGCGACCCCGATCGGCGGAGCGGGCGGGCCCGCGCGTCAACGCCGGACGCGACGACGCAGCTCGTCGAGCACGCCCAGCCGGCGCATCCCGGCCACCCAGAGCACCAGCCCGCAGCCCAGGCCGATCACCGGCTGGGACTGCGACACCCCCGGGGAGTTCAGCGCCAGGAACGCCCCGGTCGCGGACAGCACCAGCACCAGCGCGCCGACCGCGACCAGCGAGCGCTCCTCCACGACCGTCGACGCCATGATCAGCAGCACGCCGACGAGCGCCGCGGACAGGGCGGTACCGAGCTCGCCGTAGCTGATCAGCGACAGCAGGACGGGGAACGCGAAGATCCCGATCACCCCGGCCGCGATCAGGCGCTGCATCCGGGCCTTGCGCGCGGGGTGCAGCGCCACGGCCATCGCCCGCCTGCGGTGCCGCACGCTCCACAACCAGCCGGTCAGGCCCAGCCCCAGCGCGACCAGCAACGTCCCGATCCCGGTGTCCAGGCCGGCCGCACCGACCACCCAGGCCAGGGTCCCGAGCACGATCTCCAGGCTCGGTACGGGGACGCCGACGACGGCCGCGCGCACGGTGTAGGGCATGGGTTCACGGTAGCGAGCCCGGCGACCGGGCGCCCCTCCGCCGCGACCGGCGAGCCGCGGACCCCCGGGGCCGGGCGTCGTGCCGCCCGGCGGGCGGCGTCACCAGCATCGAGGGCACCCGCGCGCTGTGGCACGCTGGTGTCCCCCGAACCGGCCGCACCGCCGCGGACACCACCGTCGCGGCCCACCCCCAGCGCCGCGGTGCCGCCGCGGCGAGCACGAGGAGCGTCATGTCGCCCGACACCCGTCCCGCCCCCGCCGAACCGACCGCCTCCGGTGCCCCGCCGGTGGGCCGCCGGGCCGCGATCGCCGGGGCCGGGGTGGCCGCGGTCGGCCTGGTCGCCGCCTGCAGCTCCGGCGGGTCCGACGTCACGACCGGGGCTCCCCCGCCCGGGCTGCCCGCCACCGACCTGCCCGAGGGCGCGCCGGGCACCGTGCTCGGCCCGGTCTCGGAGGTCCCGGTCGGCGGCGGCGTCGTGTTCGCCGGGCAGCAGGTCGTGGTGACCCAGCCCGCGCCCGGCAGGTTCCAGGGCCTGTCCACGGTGTGCCCGCACCAGGGCTGCCAGGTCAACGCGGTCCGCGACGGCGCCGTGATCTGCCCGTGTCACGGCAGCCGTTTCGGGCTCGACGGCGCCGTCCTGGAGGGGCCCGCGACGACCGCGCTGGCCCGTCGCGCCGTCACGGTGAAGGGCCAGGACGTCACGCTGGCCTGAACCCGGGCGGCTCAGGGCAGCAGCACCGAGTCCGGACGGCGGCGGGTGTGCAGCCGGTAGCCGACACGGATCGTCAGGCCCGGCACGTCGTCGACCGCGCGGGCCGCGGTGGACCGGGAGAACTCGATCCGCAGCACGTCCTCCAGGGTCGCCCGGTCCTCGAAACGCCAGGTCGAGACGACCCGGCGCTGGGCGAACCCCTGCCGGGCGAAGAACCGTTCCACCGCGGGCGCGTCGTAGCGGGGCAGGTCGGCGCGCAGCCAGTCCCCGTACGGGCGGGCGGAGAAGTCCAGGTCGATCACGGCCAGGGTGCCGCCGGGCCGCAGCACCCGGTCGGCCTCGGCCAGCCCGGGCTCGCAGCCGGGGCCGAAGAAGTAGGCCGTGCGGGCGTGCAGCAGGTCGGCGGCGGCGTCCGGCAGCGGCAGCCTCTCCGCGCCGCCCCGCAGCAGGCGCACCCGGTCCCCGTCGCAGTGCCGCTGCCCGCGCTCGACCAGCGGCGGGTGCGGCTCGACCCCGACGACGGTGGCCGCGCGGGCGGCGAAGCGCGGCAGGTGGAACCCGTCGCCGCACCCGACGTCGACGACGTCGGCGCCGTCCCAACCACCGGTGGCCTCCCACAGGGTCGACCACAGGGCGCCGTCGGCGTCCTGCGCGGCGTTCTCCGCGGCATAGACCTCGGGCCAGTTCCAGATGTTCGGGCTGGGGATGGCCGGGCCGGGCCGGGCCTGACCGCCGAACCCCCGGTGGCTCCGGGCCACGGCGTCAGGCGGGGACGATCAGGCCGAGCACGGCCCACGCCACGAACGCCGCCGGGAGCAGCGAGTCCATCCGGTCCATCAGACCGCCGTGCCCGGGCAGCATCGTGCCCATGTCCTTGATCCCGAGGTCGCGCTTGACCAGTGACTCGACGAGGTCGCCGAGGGTCGCGGTGCACACCAGCAGGGCGCCGGTCAGCGCGCCGAAGTACCAGGTGCCCTCGAGCAGCAGCGTCACGCACAGCGCGCCGGCGACCATGCCGGCCACCTGCGACCCGGCGAAGCCCTCCCAGGACTTCTTCGGGCTGATCGTGGGCGCCATCGGGTGCCGCCCGGCGACCACCCCGGCCGCGTAGCCGCCGATGTCCGAGGCGACCACGCACAGCATGAACGTCAGCACCCGGCCCTTGCCGTCCGGCGCGACGGTCATCAGCACCGCGAACGCGACCAGCAGCGGCACGTAGGCGGCGACGAACAGCGACGCGCTCAGGTCCCGCAGGAAGTGCGCCGCCCCGGCGCGCATCCGCCAGAGCAGGCAACCGAGCACGGTCGCGGCGAACGCCACCGCCACCCCGCGCAGGCCGAACGGCCAGGCCGCCCAGACGATCCCCTGCCCACCGACGAGCAGTACCGGAGAGGTCACCCGGATGTCGGCCCCGCGGCGCAGCGCGCCGGAGAGCTCCCAGCTCGCGATCGCCGCGCACACCGCCAGCAGGCCGACGAAGACCTGCTGGACGATCAGGAGGCTGGCGAGGATGACCGCGCCCATGGCGACGCCGACGCCGATCGCCGCGGCCAGGTTGCGGCCGAGCCGGGCCCGCTTCGAGTGCGGCGCGGCCCCGTCGGGCGACGCCGGGCCGGAGCCGGGAAGGTCGGAGGTCACCGGGACGGCAGCGGCGGCGTCATGGGGGGAGGTCATGAGGCTCAGACCTCGAGGAGCTCGGATTCCTTGTTCTTGACCAGCTCGTCGATCTGCGCGACGTAGCGGTCGGTGACGGTCTGGAGCTCCTTCTCGGCCCGGCCGACCTCGTCCTCCCCGGCCTCGCCGTCGCGCTGGATCCGGTGCAGCTCGTCCATCGCCTTGCGGCGCAGGCCCCGCAGCACGACCCGGGCGTCCTCGCCCTTGGCGCGGGCGACCTTGACCATCTCCTTGCGCCGCTCCTCGGACAGCTGCGGGATGTTCACGCGGATGATCTGCCCGTCGTTGGAGGGGTTGACGCCCAGGTCGGAGTCCCGGATCGCCTTCTCCATCTCCTTGAGCTGGCTGGCGTCGTAGGGCTTGATGACCGCCATCCGCGCCTCCGGCACCGAGACCGAGGCGAGCTGGTTGAGCGGGGTGAAGGCACCGTAGTAGTCGACGACCACCCGGGAGAACATCGACGGGGTCGCGCGCCCGGTGCGCACGGACGACAGGTCGTCCTTGGCCACCGTGACGGCCTTCTCCATCTTCTCCTCGGCGTCGAAGAGGGTTTCCTCGATCACGGCTGCGTCCCCGTCCGTCTCTCGTCCTGTCCGCGCACGCGGGCCGGTACCGGCTCGTGCGCACCGATCCTCTCACTCTCACCGGCCCGACGCGGCGCCCGCCCGGAGGGAGCACCGCGCCGGGTGACCGGCGGGCCGGGCGGTGCCGGGCGGGATCGCCGCCCGGACGCCGACACCGGCCGTCCCAGGGTTCAGCCCTGGCCGACCTCGAAGCGCACGAAGTCCTTCACCGTGACGCCGGCCTCGTCCAGCAGCGCCTTGACGGTCTTCTTCTGGTCCTGGACCGACGACTGCTCGAGCAGCACGACGTCCTTGTAGAAGCCGTTGACGCGCCCGTCGACGATGCGGGGCAGCACCTGCTCGGGCTTGCCCTCCTCGCGTGCGGTCGCCTCGGCGATCTTCTTCTCGTTCTCGACGATGTCGGCCGGGACCTGGTCACGGGTCGTGTACCGCGGGCTCGCGGCCGCGACGTGCATCGCGATGCCGCGGGCGGTCTCGTCGGCCGAGCCCTCCGCCTGGGACGACTCGTAGGACACCAGCGCGCCGATCGCGGGCGGCAGGTCGGTGGCCCGCTTGTGCAGGTAGACCGCGACCGGGCCGTCGACGTGGATGTAGCGCTTGAGCTGCAGCTTCTCGCCGATCCGGGCGGACAGGCCCTGGACGGCGTCCTCGACGGTGCCGTCGCCCATCTTCGCGCTGCGCCGCGCGTCGACGTCGGCCGGGCGCTGGTCGACCGCGACCTGCAGGATCTGGTCGGCCAATGCGATGAAGTCGTCGCTCTTGGCGACGAAGTCGGTCTCGCAGTTCAGCTCGACCATGGTGCCGCCGGAGGCGACGACCAGGCCGTTGGACGTGGTGCGCTCGGCACGCTTGCCCACGTCCTTCGCGCCCTTGATGCGGAGCAGCTCGACGGACTTGTCGAAGTCACCGTCGGACTCCTCCAGGGCCTTCTTGCAGTCCATCATCCCGGAACCGGTGAGGTCGCGGAGCTTCTTGACGTCCGCGGCGGTGTAGTTCGCCATCTCGGTGTCTCTTCGTCCTTGTCCGTGTGTGTCGGCCAGGCCCGGAGCGGGCCGGGGCCGGGGCCGGCTGCGGCGGGAAACGACGCGCGGGGGGGCCGGGCGGACCCCGCCCCCCCCCCGCGACGGGCAGCCAGCCGGCTGGAGGGTTCCCG
>CBIHNM010000006.1:0-39848 GCA_966211265.1 uncultured Pseudonocardia sp. | reverse complement strand
CGAAGCCTGCTGCCGCGAAACCGGCCGCTGCCAAGTCGGCCGCTGCCAAGTCGGCCGCTGCGAAGCCGGCCGCCGCCAAGCCGGCGGCCGCGAAGTCCTCCGCAGCCGAACCCGGTGCGGCCGGGAATGCGAAGGGCCGGGCCACGCCGTCCGCCGCGGCGAGCACCCGGTCGGGGAAGGCGCCGACGCGCCGGGGCTCCGCCAAGAAGTAGGCCCGCCGCGACCGGCCCATCGGGGTGCGCCTCCCGCGCCGTGGCGGGCCGGGCACCGGATCAGCTCGGCGGACGCCGGTAGTAGTCGGCGAAGAGCAGCTCGCCGCCGGCCGCGAAGCCCAGCGCCCACGTACTCGCCTTGTGCGACGGGACCCCGTCCGGCGGCACCTCCACCGTCACCGGTCTGCCGTCGCCGCGACCGGTGGCCAGCAGTGCCTCGACGACGTCGGGGATCACGCCGCCCTGGCTGACCAGCACGCCGACCCCGGGCCCGGCGGCGATCGCCCGGAAGCGGGACAGCCCGGCCTCGGCGTCGTCCCAGTAGTGCTGCTCACCCATCAGCGGCTCGTCCGGCGCGGCCGACAGCCCGGTCACCGCGGCCAGCGGCTCGAGTGTCTGGCGGCAGCGCAGCGGCGGCGCGCTGCACATCCGGTCCGGGCCGAAGCGCGGCAGGAACTCCGCGAGCTGCTCGGCCTGGGCGTGGCCGGTGCCGGAGAGCGGGCGCAGGTCGTCGTCGCCGTCCCAGCTCTCGCGGTTGCCGGCCTTGGCGTGGCGGACCAGCAGCACCGTCGAGGTCGGCACCCCGACCGCGGCCAGGCGCTCGACCAGCGCGGCGTCGTGCGGGTAGCTCAGCAGCTGCGCCGCCTGCCCCGGACCCACCCAGCGGCGCCGGTCGGTCTCGTCGTTCGGGACGAAGCCGTGGTCGGCGACCACCTCGGCCGCCCACCAGTGCACGGTCTTGGAGCCCTTGCCGGGGACGTCGTAGGTGGTGTGCGGCAGGCGCCCGCCCAGCCGGGCCTGCAGGCCCGCCTCCTCGACGGTCTCGCGCAGGGCCGTCGCGGTGATCGCCTCGCCGGGGTCCTGGTGGCCCTTGGGCAGCGACCAGTCGTCGTAGCGCGGGCGGTGCACGACCGCGACCTCGATGCCGCCGTGGCCATCGGGCGCGCGGCGCCAGGGCACGGTCCCGGCCGCGACGACGTCGACGCCCCGGCCCGCCTCGCGCGCGTGGTCGGTGGTGCTCACTCCACCTCCGCTGGAAAGAGTGCGTCGGCTGTGCTCACTCCACCTCCGCTGGAAAGAGTGCGTCGGCTGTGCTCACTCCACCTCCGCGGAGACGAGTGCGTCGGTGGGGCTCACTCCACCTCCGCGGAGACGAGTGCGTCGGTGGGGCTCATTCGACATCGCCCACGCCCCTGCGCGAGGCCATCAGCTCGACCTGGTGGTCGCGCACGCGGCCGGCGTCGGTGCCCGGCGGGGGTGAGGGCTCCCAGGTGCCGTCCGGGCCGAGCGTCCAGCAGCGGGTGGCCGGGTCCAGGCAGGAGTCGAACACCGCACCCAGCTGCTCGGCCAGCGCGGGGTCGGCGACCCGCAGCATCACCTCGACCCGGCGGTCCAGGTTGCGGTGCATCATGTCCGCGCTGCCGATCCAGTACTCGTCGGCCGCGCCGAAGTGCAGCACCCGGGAGTGCTCCAGGAACTGTCCGAGGATCGAGCGCACCGTGATGTTCTCGCTCAGGCCCGGGCGCCCGGGGCGCAGCGCGCAGATCCCGCGCACCACGATGTCCACCGGGACCCCGGCCTGCGAGGCCCGGTAACAGGCGTCGATGATCGCCTCGTCGACCAGCGAGTTCGCCTTGAGCCGCACCCGCGCCCCCGGCTCGCCCGCACGGTGGGCCTCGATCTCGTCGTCGATCCGGCGCAGGATCCCGCGGCGCACGCCGTAGGGCGCGACGAGCAGGCTGCGGTAGGAGGTCTGGCGCGAGTAGCCGGTCAGCGAGTTGAACAGGTCCGTCAGGTCCGCGGCGATCGTCGGGTCCGCGGTGAGCACGCCCATGTCCTCGTAGAGCCGGGCGGTCTTCGGGTTGTAGTTGCCGGTACCGATGTGGCAGTAGCGCCGGATCTCCGAGCCCTCCTGGCGCACCACCATCGAGGTCTTGCAGTGGGTCTTGAGACCCACCAGGCCGTAGACGACGTGCACGCCGGCCTTCTCCAGCTCGCGCGCCCAGCGGATGTTGGCCTGCTCGTCGAACCGGGCCTTGATCTCGACCAGCGCGACGACCTGCTTGCCGGCCTCCGCGGCGTCGATCAGCGCGTCCACGATCGGCGAGTCACCCGAGGTCCGGTAGAGCGTCTGCTTGATCGCCAGCACGTCCGGGTCGGTCGCGGCCTGCTCGATGAACCGCTGCACGCTGGTGGAGAACGAGTCGTAGGGGTGGTGCACCAGCACGTCGCCCTCGCGCAGGGTGGCGAACACGCTGCGCGGGGTCTCCCGCTCGGCGAAGGCCGGGTGCGTGGCCGGGCGGAACGGCTCGTCCTTGAGGTCCGGCCGGTTCACCCCGTAGACCTGCCAGAGCCCGGTCAGGTCCAGCAGCCCCGGCACGGTGACGACGTCGTTGGGGTCCACGTCGAGCTCGCGCAGCAGCAGCTCCAGCACGTGCTCGGACATCGTGTCGACGACCTCGAGCCGCACCGGCGGCCCGAACCGGCGCCGCGCCAGCTCGCGTTCGAGCGCCTGCAGCAGGTCCTCGTCGCGGTCCTCCTCGACCTCCAGATCGGCGTTGCGGGTGACCCGGAACGGGTGCACCTCGGCGACGTCCATGCCGGTGAACAGGTCCCCGAGGTGGGCCGAGATCAGGTCCTCGATCGGCAGGAACGTGACCTGACGGTGCCCGTCGCGGGCGTCCGACCCGTCCGGGTTGACGGTGACCAGCCGCGGCACGTTGTTCGGCACCTTGACCCGGGCGAAGCGCTCGGTGCGGCCCTCCGGGTCGCGCACCGTGACGGCCAGGTTCAGCGACAGGCCGGAGATGTAGGGGAACGGGTGCGCCGGGTCCACCGCGAGCGGGGTCAGGACCGGGAACACCTGCTCGGAGAAGTAGTCCGACAGGCGCAGCCGCTCGGCGTCGGTGAGGTCGTCCCAGCGCCGGATGTGCACGCCCGCGCCGTCGAGCTCGGACTTGATCTCGTCGGCGAAGACCTGGGCGTGCGCGCGGGACAGGGCCCGGCTGCGCTCGGCGATCCGGGCCAGCTGCTGGCGCGGGGTCAGGCCGTCGGCGCTGCGCACCGACAGGCCGGTGTCGTCGCGGCGCTTCAGCCCGGCCACCCGGACCATGTAGAACTCGTCGAGGTTCGAGGCGAAGATGGCCAGGAACTTCACCCGCTCGAGCAGCGGCTGGCTGGCGTCCTCGGCCAGGGCGAGCACCCGGGCGTTGAAGTCGAGCCAGGACAGCTCGCGGTTGAGGTAGCGGTTCTCGGGCAGCACGCTCGGCACGGGCGTCGCGGCCCCGGCCGGTGGTGCGATCGGGGAGGCGCCGAGCACGGCCGCGGCGGCGGGGACGCCGGGCTGGACCGGTATCCGGGTCGCGGCCCCGTCCTTCTCGGCCTCGGCCCGGTGCGTCGCGCTGGTCCGGCGCGCGGCGGGGCGCGGGGCACGCCGTCCACCGGTGGCCGGACGGACCGGTCGGGGCCGTCCGGCGGTCTGCGCCGAGGACTCCGACGGGGTCGCGCCGGACGTGCCCGGGTCACCTGTCGTGTCGTCGTTCACCGGTCGATTGTTTCGCACTCCGCGCTTGTGGGCCAACGAGGCCCGCGATGCCGGAGGTGAATTCTCGGGGGCGGCTGTGGATCTTGATCACAGGTGGTGCCCGCCGGGCTGCGGCTGCTCCCCGGCCGCGAGCACGGCCCCGGTGCGGGGCCCGACACCGAGCCCGGCGGCCCGCCCGAGGTCGGCGGTGGTGTCGACGTCGCGGCGCAGACCGGGCCAGTGCCCCTCCAGCGCCCGTGCGCCCGAGGCGAGGTGCGCCGCGGCCGATCCGCGGCCGAAGTGCGGGTCGAGGTCGGTGCCCGGTGCCGCGACGAGCAGCGTCGTGCCCAGCCCCTGCTCGTCGGCGCAGAACGCCCGGGCCGCCCCGTGGGCGAACAGCTCCGACGCCGCGTCCAGCGCGCCGTCGAGCTGTTCCGCGCGCAGCGCGGGAAGGTCGGCCTGCAGCGCCGCGACGGCGCGGCCGGGGTCGCGTGCGCGCAGCAGCCGCGCGCCGTGGCGCAGCGCACCGTTGAGGCCCTTCGACGGGTCCGTGACGACCTCGGCGCCCAGCGCGCCGAGCTCCATCGCGACCGCCGGGTCGGAGGAGATGACCACGATCGAGCCGGCCCCGCGCGCGGCCCGGGCGGCGGCCACGGTGTCCATCGCCAGTGCCAGCGCCAGCCGGGTGTGGGCGGTGAGCGCACCGACGCCGCCGTCGGCGGCGCCCCGCAACCGGGTCTTGGCCACCGGGAGCGGCTTGACCGGTATCACGAGATCGACCGGGAATCCCCTGCGCACGCGTCCACTGTCCCACCCGTCAGGACGGCCCGGCTGGACCCTGGCCCGCGTCGCCCGGAAGACTCCCCCCGAAGGCACGTACGAGGGTCCGTGATCGACGGGCCGTGAGGAGGCCGCCGGTGGCCCGCGAGAAGAGCGGCTTCTGGATCTCTCTGGCCGCGACCGTGTTCTACCCGGTCGGGTACCTGACCGGACGGCCACGCTACGTGGGGCGCGAACACCTGCCGGAGACCGGCGGCGCGCTCATCGTCGGCAACCACATCTCGCACCTGGATCCGATCCACACCGCGCTGTGGCTGCACACCGCGGGCCGGATGCCCCGGTTCATGGCCAAGCACAGCCTGTGGTCGGTGCCGGTGCTCGGGCAGATCCTGCGCGGGTCCGAGCAGATCCCGGTCTACCGCGGCTCCGCCGACGCCCAGAACAGCCTCGCCGCGGGCACCCGGGCCCTCGCCGAGGGCAAGACGGTGATCATCTACCCGGAGGGGACGATCACCCGGGACCCCGACGGGTGGCCGATGCAGTCCCGCACCGGCGTCGCGCGCCTGGCCCTGACCTCGGACGTCCCGGTGATCCCCACGGTGCACTGGGGGACCCGCGAGATCCTCGACGGGTACAACGGGCGGTTCCGGCCGCTGCCGCGCACGACCGTCACCGTCTACGGAGGTGACCCGGTGGACCTCTCGGCCTACCGCGGCCGCCCGATCGATGCGGCCTTGCTGCGCGAGGTCACAGACCTGATCATGACGCGGGTGCGTGATCTGCTGGCCGAGGTGCGCGGCGAACCGGCACCGGAGGGCTTCTACCGGGAGCGCCGGACCCAGGACGGCCGGCGGCCGGAACGGGCGCCGGAGGCGACCGACCCGGACCGCGGCGGACCGGCGGAGACGCCGTGAGCGGGCCCGGCCCCGGAGGCGACCGGATGGACACCCTCCGCGGCGCCGCCGCGCCCGTCGCCCCCGCTCCGCGTCCGGTGAACGAGCCGGTGCACGACGTCGCGCGGATCGCGGTGCTGGGCGCGGGTTCCTGGGGGACCGCGTTCGCGAAGGTCCTCGCCGACGCCGGTCGTGAGGTGACGCTGTGGGCGCGCCGCGACGAGGTCGCCGAGGCGATCACGGCCCGGCACCACAACCCCGACTACCTCTCCGACGTGGAGCTGCCGCACACGCTGGTGGCCACCTCCGACCCGCGCGCCGCGCTCGAGGGCGCCGACGCGGTCGTGTTCGCGGTGCCGTCGCAGTCGCTGCGGGAGAACCTGGAGGGCTGGCGCGAGCTGCTTCCCCCCGGCGTCACGCTGGTCAGCCTGGCCAAGGGCGTCGAGCTGGGCTCGCTGAAACGGATGAGCGAGGTGATCGCGGAGGTCGCGCGCGTGCCCGCCGACCACGTCGCGGTCGTCTCCGGGCCGAACCTGGCCGGGGAGATCGCCCACGAGGAGCCGACCGCCACCGTCATCGCCTGCACCGACCACGGGCGCGCGGTGGCGTTGCAGACCGCGTCCGGGACCGGCTACTTCCGCTCCTACACCAACACCGACGTGATCGGCGCCGAGCTGGGCGGCGCGGGCAAGAACGTGATCGCGCTGGCCGTCGGGATCGCGGCCGGGATGGGCCTGGGCGACAACAGCCGGGCCTCGCTGATCACCCGGGGCCTGGCCGAGATGTCGCGGCTCGGCGTGGCACTCGGCGCGAGCCCGCTGACCCTGGCCGGCCTGGCCGGGCTCGGGGACCTGGTCGCGACGTGCTCGTCGCCGCTGTCGCGCAACCGGACCTTCGGCGAGCACCTGGGCCAGGGCGCGAGCCTGGCCGAGGCGGAGAAGGCGAACAACGGTCAGGTCGCCGAAGGGGTGAAGTCCTGCGTGTCGATCTGCGAGCTGGCCGGGCGGCACGGGGTGGAGCTGCCGATCGTCGACGCGGTGCGGCGCGTGTGCCACGAGGGCATGTCCACCTCCGCGCTGGCCAAGGACCTGATCAACCGGGCCCCGAAGCCGGAGTAGCGGGTCGGCGGGCGGTGGGCCGGGACGGCCACCGCCGCCGGTAGCGTGCTCCCGATGGACGACGGGACCCGGTGTGTACGTGGCGGAGCGGCCCCCGGCCCGCACCCGGTGGGGTCCCCGGTGCACGCCGGGCCGGTGCTCTCCTCGACGTTCCACCTCGGACTCCCGCACGAGGCGGACTCCGGAGCCGACTTCTACGCCCGCGCCGACAACCCGACCTGGCGGGAGCTGGAGTCCGCGGTCGGGGACCTCGACGGGGGCCCGTGCACGGTGTTCTCCTCCGGGATGGCCGCGATCGCGGCGGTGATGCGCTCGTTCACCGGGCCCGGACGCGGCGTGCTGCTGCCCAGCGACGGCTACTACGTCTCCCGGCTGCTCGCCGACACCGACCTCGCCCCGATGGGGGTACCGGTGCGCACCTGCGCCACGGCCGGGGACTGGGTCGCCGCGCTGGGCGAGGGCCCGGCGCCCGGGCTGGTGATGCTGGAGACGCCGTCGAACCCGGGCCTGGAGGTCTGCGACATCCGCGCGGTCGCCGAGGCCGCGCACGCCGTCGGCGCCCTGCTCGCGGTGGACAACACGACGGCGACCCCGCTCGGGCAGCGCCCGCTCGAGCTGGGTGCGGACCTCGTCCTGGCCAGCGACACCAAGGCGCTGGCCGGGCACGGTGACGTGCTGCTCGGGCACGTCAGCGCAGCCGACCCGGTGCACGCCGAGCGGCTGCGCGCGGCCCGCACGCGGGGCGGTGCGGTGCCCGGGCCGATGGAGACGTGGCTGGCGCTGCGTGGCCTGGGGACGCTGGACCTGCGGCTGGCCCGGCAGGCCGACAACGCCCGCGCCCTGGCCCTCGCGCTGCGCGAGCACCGCGCCGTCACCGACGTCCGGTGGCCCGGCCTGGCCGACGACCCGGCGCACCCGCTGGCCCGGGCCCAGATGCGCCGGTGGAACGGGGTCCTGCGGTTCACCCTGCCCACCGTGGCGGCGGTGGGGGAGTTCCTCGGCGCCTGCGAGCTCGTCGACTCCACGACCAGCTTCGGCAGCCTGCGCACCTGCGCCGACCGCCGTGCCCGGTGGGGCGACGCGGTCCCCGAGGGGCTGGTGCGGCTCTCGGCCGGGTGCGAGGACACCGCCGATCTCGTCGCCGACGTGCTGCGGGGACTGGACGCGGTCGACCACTGACCCGGCGCCGCTCCTCGCTCGCCGCCGGGCCCGCACCGTCGCCGGCGTGCCGCGCGCTATCACACTTACGAAACCCGGCTTCCGTATGGTCGACTACACGCACCCGCGTGTGGTTCCCCGGAGGTGGTCGCGTGCCGTTCCGACAACTGGTCCCCATCGGTGCCGACCTCGAGCCCGAGGCGGAACCGGGTCCCGCGCCGAACCCGGGCGCTGTGCCCACGGGGTCCAGGGTGCTGCTGCTCAACGCGAGCTTCGAACCGCTGGCCGTCGTCACGGCCAAGAGGGCGATCGTGTTGATGCTCAGCGGGAAGGCCGAATGCGTGCAGGTCGCCCTGGAGGGCACCTCGTTCCGCTCGGAGAACCTCTCGCTCCCCGCACCGTCGGTGATGCGGCTCTCGCGCTACGTCCGGGTGCCCTACCGCCGCGCCGTCCCGATGACCCGCGCCGGGGTGCTGCGCCGCGACGGGCGCCGGTGCGCCTACTGCGGTCGCCGCGCGGACACGATCGACCACGTCATCCCGCGCAGCCGGGGCGGCACGCACTCGTGGGAGAACTGCGTGGCGGCCTGCCGCACCTGTAACTCCCGCAAGGCCGACCGCCTCGTCGAGGAGATCGGCTGGACGCTCAAGATCGTGCCCGGGCCGCCCAGCCGCTCGGCCGGGGGCGTCCTGGTCCTGGCCGTGGAGCCGCTCCCGGCCTGGGAACCCTGGCTCAACACCGCCGCCTGAGCCGGCGCGCCGCGGTGGCACTCATGACGCTGGCGTGTCGCTATACGGCACCAAAGCCGCATGAGTGCGGTCCGCCGTGCGTCTCGCCGGCCGGGGTGATCGGCGGGCTCGCGATGCCGCCCGGTGGCGTCCCCGCCTGTAACGCTCGCGGCCGGGCCGCAGATCAACAGCATGACGTGGGCCCTGCCGCAGGGGTCCGGCACCGGCCCGTGGGGAGCGCACGTGAGCAGGCAGGCCCGACCGCGCGCAGGTACCCGCCGTGGCCGCCGCGTGCTGGTCGGGCTGGTCGTGGCCGTCCTGGTCCTCGTCCTGGCCGCGGCGGGGGCGATCGTCGCGCTGACCCAGAGCATCGGCGACGACATCTCCCGCATCCCGGACGCGTTCGGTGACCTGCCGGCCGGCGACCGCCCCGCGACGTCCGGGGGCACCACGTTCCTGCTCGTCGGCACCGACACGCGCGCCGCCGGCGCGACCACCGGGTCGGACGCCCCGGCCGGGGTGGACGCGGGGTCCCGGCGCAGCGACGTGATCATGCTGGCCACCGTGGCGCCGGAGGGGACCACCGGCTCGGTCGTCTCCATCCCGCGGGACAGCTGGGTCGAGATCCCCGGCCGCGGCATGAACAAGATCAACGCCGCGTACGCGTTCGGCGGCCCGAGCCTGCTGATCCGGACCGTCGAGGGCCTGACCGGGGTGCGCGTGGACCACTTCGGTGTGATCGACTTCGCCGGGTTCCGGTCGCTGGTCGACTCCGTGGGCGGCATCGACGTCACCGTCGCTCGCGACACCGGCGACGCCGGCGTCGAGCTCGCCGCGGGACCGAACCACCTCGACGGCGCGCAGGCACTGGCCTACGTCCGGCAGCGCTACGACCTGCCCGACGGCGACATCGACCGCGCCCGGCGCCAGCAGAACGCCCTGCGCGCGCTGCTGACCCGGGTGCAGCAGCAGGCCTCGTCCAACCCGTTGGCGCTCTACGACCTGGCGCGGCACGTCGGTGACACGGTCAGCATCGACGACACCCTGAGCAACACCGGCCTGGCGAGCCTGGCGCTGCGCTACCGCGACCTGCGCTCGTCCGGGATCGGCTTCGCGACCACCCCGGTCGCCGGGTCGGGGCGCGAGGGTGGGCAGTCGGTCGTCTACCTCGACCGGGACGGGGCCGGCGAGCTCTGGGGTGCGGTCCGCGACGGCAGCGTGGCGCGCTATCTCGACGCGAACCCGGCGCAGGCCCTCGGGGACGCGCCGCCCTGACCGGGGCGACCGGTCCGCGCCGCCGCGGCTCCGGAGATAGTGTGACCCCCGGCCGTCGGGTGACGGGCGTCATACCGATCCCCTCTCGCATCCGGAGTCCACGTGCGGTGGTGAACCCCCGCGGGGAGAAGGGACGAACACTGTCAGTGGATGTTCTCCAGACCGACCTCGCCGGTGTGCTGATCTTCCGGCCCTCCCCGCGCCGGGACGACCGGGGCTTCTTCAGCCGCACCTACGACGACGCCGTGGCCGAACGCTGGGGCATCGTGCGCGCCGACTTCGTGCAGGACAGCCAGGCACGCAGCCGCCACGGCGTGCTGCGCGGCCTGCACGGGCGCTCCCACGGCGGCGAGGCCATGATCATCCGGTGTGCCCACGGCGCGGCGTTCGTGGCGATCGTCGACGCACGTCCCGAATCGCCGACGCTGGGGCGTCACGTGACGCTGACGCTCGACGACGAGACCATGGCCTCGGTCTACGTCCCGCGACGGATGCTGGTCGGTGTGCAGGTGACCGGTGAGGTCGCCGACATGTGCTACTCGATCGACCGTGTGCACGCCGCCGAGGAGGGCATCGTGGTCCGCCACGACGACCCGGAGCTCGGCATCGCCTGGCCGCTGTCGCCGACCGGGCTGAGCGAGCGCGACCGCGCCGCGCCGAGCTGGGCGGAGTTCCTGCGCTCGTCCGACATCGACCCCGCCCGACGCTGACCGCCCCACCGAGGAGTGCCGTGTCCGACGCCCCGACCACCGACGTCCGTTGCCGGTTCTGCCGGTCGGACGAGGGCGAGATCGTCCTCGACGCCGGGCTCCAGCCCGCCGCGATGGCCTTCCCGAAGGCCGGGGACCCTGCCGCGGACCCGCTGCACCCCCTGCGGATGTGGATGTGCGCGCGGTGTCACCTGGCCCAGCTGGCGGAGGACCCGGACACCCCCGAGGAGGAGCCCGGCCTCGAGCCGGACGCGCTGGTGCAGCAGGCCGAGGACGCCGTGGCGAAGATGGCCGCGGCCGGCATCGTCGGCGAGGGCACCGTGCTGGTCGAGTTCGGCAGCCCGCACGGCGGCTCCTGGTGGGACATCCTCGCCCGCTACGGCGCGCGGCCCCCGGAGCCCGGCGAGCTCGCCGACGTGGTGGTGGACAACCTCGGCTTCATGCACGACGCCGACCAGGCCGCCGCCCTGGAGCGCCGGACGGCGCTGCTCGCCCCGGACGGGGTGGTGCTGTTCCAGTTCCACACGCTGGCCTCGATCGTCGACGGCGGGCAGTGGAACGCCCTGCGTCACGGGCACTTCGCCTACTACTCGACGCCCGCGCTGGCGGGCATGCTGGAGTCGGCCGGGTGGACCCCGACCACGGCCTGGTGGTTCCCGCTCTACGGCGGCAGCGTGCTGCTCGCCGCCCGCCGCGACGGCGTGCGCGACGAGGCCCTGAGCGGGCTGATCGCCTCCGAGGAGGCGGCCGGGATGCTCGTTCCGGACGTCGTGCGCGGCCTGCAGCGCGCCGCCGACGAGATGTCCGGCGGCCTGCGCCGGTTCATCGAGGCCGAGCGTGCGGCCGGACGCACCGTGTGGGGCTACAGCGCCGCCTCACGGGCCGTGGCGCTGCTCTGCCGGGCCCGGGTGGGCCCGGAGCTGCTGCCGACGATCGCGGACGGGGGCGGGGCCAAGCACGGCCGGCGCATGCCGGGCAGCGGCGTCCCGATCTCCACCGCGGACGAGCTGGTGGCCGCGCGGCCGGACACCGTCCTGCTGTTCATCGCCGACCTGCTGCCCGAGGTGCGCCGCACCCTCCCGCAGATCGAGGCCGCCGGCGGGTCCTGGGTGGTCGTGGACTCGCTCCCGTCCTGAACCCGGCCGGGTCCGGGGGTCAGGACCGACCGGCCGTGCCGACGGCGCGCTCGGCGGTCCGGAGGCGGGCGAGCAGGTCGGCCCAGGACCCGGCCGCGCGGTCCTTGTCGCTGATCGCGGCCACCGGCAACGGCCAGTCGATCCCGAGGTCGGGATCGTCGACCCGCACCGCCAGGTCCTCGTCCGGTGCGTGCTCGCGGTCGATGCGGTAGCAGACGTCGGTCTGCTCGGTGAGGGACTGGAACCCGTGCAGCAGTCCGGGCGGCACGTAGAGCTGGGCGAGGTCGACGTCGTCGAGGGTGACGCTCATGTGCCGACCGAACGTCGCCGAGCCCGGCCTGGCGTCGACGAGCACGTCGAAGACCGCTCCGCGGGCGCAGCGCACCAGCTTGGCCTCCCCGCGGCCGGAACGACCGTGCAGGCCCCGGACGGTCCCGCACCGCGACCGCGACTGGCTGTCCTGCACGAACGCCTCCGCGCGGATGCCGTACCGGCGTGCGGTCGCGGCGTCGAACGTCCGGCTGAAGAAGCCCCGGTCGTCCCGGTGCGGCGTCGGGTAGAACATGACGACCCCGGCCAGGGGCATCTTCTCGACCAGCATGGCAGGACACTCGCTCGACCCGCGCGAAGCGTTAGGCGCGTGCCGTAACGGGCGACCGTGACCCGGCGAGTCCCTGAACCGGAAGCCACGTCGGAGGGATGCGTGAGCACATGAAGGTCGTGCTGTTCTGTGGTGGGTACGGCATGCGGATGCGCGAGGGCCAGTCGGGCGTTCCCAAGCCCATGACGACGGTCGGGCCGCGACCGCTGATCTGGCACGTCATGCGGTACTACGCGCATTTCGGCCACACCGAGTTCATCCTGTGCCTGGGCTACGGCGCCGAGCACATCAAGGACTACTTCCTGTCCTACGCCGAGACCGCCTCCAACGACTTCGTCCTGACCGGCGGCGCGGTCCGCCTGCTCCGCACCGACATCAAGGACTGGACGATCACGTTCGTGCACACCGGGGTCTCCTCCCCGATCGGGGAACGGCTGCGGCGGGTGCGTGCGCACGTCGAGGACGAGGAGATGTTCCTGGCGAACTACGCCGACGTGCTCACCGATCTGCCGCTCAACGACATGATCGACACGTTCAAGGCCAGCGACGCGGTCGGCTCGCTGGTCGCGGTCCAGCCGCAGGCGGCCTTCCACTGCGTCGAGGTGGGTGCCGACGACCGGATCTCCGCGATCCGCACCATGCAGGAGCTGCCGGTGTGGGAGAACGGCGGGTACTTCGCCCTCCGCCCGGAGATCTTCGACTTCCTCCCGGAGAACGGTGACCTGATCGCCGACGCGTGCATGCCGCTCGCGACGCAGGGGCGGATGCTGGCCTACCGCCACCGCGGCTTCTGGCACCCCGCGGACACCGTCAAGGAGCGGACGGCGCTGGAGGCGATGTACCTGTCCGGCCGGAGCCCCTGGATGCTGTGGGAGAACGAGCCCCGGCGGGACGCGATGCAGGCCGCGATCGCGGGCATCCTGGAGGGCTGAGGCGTCGCCGCCGCCGGTCGGCCGCGGCGTAACGCGACGCGCGGGCCGCGCGAGTACCGGACCGTGTCGCGCCGAGCCTCCGCCGTCGCCCGGGTGATCCGGACCGACCCGCCCGGTTCGCCGCGGCCACGCCCGACCGCCCCCACCGCGACCACCCCGGCGCCCCCCGCCCTGCCCCGGCCGGGCGGGGCCGCCCGTCCCTCGTGCTCCACGACCTGCCGCCGTGCCGCGGCTCCGCCGCCAGGAGGCATCCACCCATGAAGGTCAGTGTGTTCGGCCTCGGCTACGTCGGTTGCGTCTCGGCCGCCTGCCTCGCGTCGCTGGGGCACGAGGTCGTCGGTGTCGACGTGAACCGCACGAAGATCGACCTGGTCAACCACGGCCGGCCGCCGGTCGTCGAGGAGCAGATCGGCGAGCTCACCCGCGCCGTCGTCGCCGACGGCTCGCTGCGCGCCACCGACGACGTCGCCGCGGCGATCGCGTCGACGGAGATCTCGCTGGTCTGCGTCGGCACCCCGTCCGCGCCCAACGGCAGCCTGTCGACGGTCTACCTCGAGCGGGTCACCGAACAGATCGGCGACGCCGTCGGCCGCCAGGGGCACCGCCACACCGTGGTGTTCCGCAGCACGATGCTCCCGGGCACCTGCACCGGGCTGCTGGTGCCGATCCTGGAGCGGGCCTCGGGCATGCGGGCCGGCGTCGACGTCGGCGTCGCGGTGAACCCGGAGTACCTGCGCGAGGGCAGCAGCGTCCGCGACTTCCACGATCCGCCCAAGACCGTCATCGGCGAGTGGGACGGCCCCAGCGGTGACGCCGTCGCCGAGCTGTACGGCGGTCTGCCCGGGCCGGTGTTCCGGGTGCCGATCGAGGTCGCGGAGATGACGAAGTACACCGACAACGCGTTCCACGCGTTGAAGATCGGGTTCGCGAACGAGATCGGTGCCGTCTGCCGCGCGCTGGGCCTGGACTCGCACCGCGTGATGGACGTCTTCCTGGCCGACCGCAAGCTCAACATCAGCCCGGCCTACCTCACCCCCGGTTTCGCCTTCGGCGGCTCGTGCCTGCCGAAGGACCTGCGCGGGCTGGTCCACGCGGCACGGCGCGCCGACGTGCGTGCGCCCATCCTCGAGCACGTGCTCCCCTCGAACGAGGAGCACCTGGGCCGGGCCTTCGACGCGGTCGCGTCCACCGGCCGGCGACGGGTGGGGCTGTTCGGGCTGTCGTTCAAGCCGGGGACCGACGACCTGCGGGAGAGCCCGCTCGTCGAGCTCGCCGAACGCCTGCTGGGCAAGGGCTACGACCTGCGGATCTACGACCCGAACGTGTGCGTGTCCCGGCTGGTTGGCGCGAACCGGGAGTACATGGACGAACGGCTCCCGCACCTGGGAACGCTCCTGACGGACTCGGCCGAGGCGGTCATGGCGCACGCCGAGGTGTGCGTCGTCGGCCGCAGCGACGACGCGGTGCTGGCCCTGCTCGACGACCCGGGGGACCGGACGATCGTCGACCTGGTCCGGCTGCCGGACGCCGCAGCACGCCGCGGCCGGGAAGGATACGTCGGTCTTGGCTGGTAGGGCGCTCATCGTCGTCGAGAACCTCTCGGTCCCGTTCGACCGACGGGTGTGGCAGGAGGCCGGTGCGCTGCGCGACGCCGGCTGGCGGGTCGACGTGATCTGCCCGCAGGGTCGCAACCGGGACACCGAGGCGGAGGTGGAGCTGGACGGGATCCGCATCCACCGGTACCCGCTGGCGGCCGCGTCCGGCGGTCCGCTCGGGTTCGTCCGCGAGTACGGGGCCGCCCTGTGGCACAGCGTCCGGCTCGCCCGGCGGGTGGGGCCGGTGGACGTCGTGCACCTGTGCAACCCGCCGGACCTGCTGTTCCTGGTGGCCTGGGCCGCCCCCGGCCGACCCAGGGTGCTGTTCGACCAGCACGACCTCGTCCCGGAGCTCTACCTGTCCCGGTTCGGCCGGGGCCGGGACGCGCTCTACCGGGCGGTGTGCCTGACCGAGCGGCTGACCTACCGGACGGCGGACGTCGTGGTGGCCACGAACGAGAGCTACCGGGCGGTGGCGCTGGGACGGGGCCGCAAGAACCCCCGGGACGTGTTCGTGGTGCGCAGCGCGCCCGCCGTGGAGCGCTTCCACATGGTCGACCCCGATCCCGCGATCCGGCGCGGCGCGCCGCACCTGCTCTGCTACCTGGGCGTGATGGGGCCGCAGGACGGTGTGGACTACGCGCTGCGCGCGCTCGCCCGCCTGCGCGACGACGTCGGGCGCACGGACTGGCACGCGGTGTTCGTCGGCGCCGGGGACACCTTCGAGGAGATGGTGGCGCTGTCGCACACGCTCGGCCTGACCGACATGGTCACCTTCACCGGGCGCATCCCGGACGCGGACCTGCTGCGCCACCTCGCGACCGCGGACGTCTGCCTGGCCCCGGACCCGCTCAACCCGCTCAACGACGTCTCCACCATGAACAAGATCATGGAGTACATGGCGATGGCCCGGCCGGTCGTCTCGTTCGACCTGCGCGAGGCCCGGGTCTCGGCCGGGGACGCCGCCGTCTACGCCCCGCCGAACGACGAGGGCGCGTTCGCGAAGCTGGTCTCGGGCCTGCTCGACGCGCCGGCGGAACGCAGGCGGATGGGCGAGATCGGCGTCGCCCGGGTGCGCGGCCCGCTGGCCTGGGAACACTCGCGGGAGGCCCTGCTCGACGCCTACCGCCGTGCCGTCGCCGGCGACCGTGACTGACCGGGGCGTCGGGTCGAGGGGACGGCGCGCGGTCCGGAGGGCCGTTCGCGGCGACGCCGCTTCCTCCACACGCAGTAACGCATGGTGATTGCAGAACGAGGGCTCCGGTGCCACGGGGGAACGCGCCGGGGGCCGGGCACGGCGGGCGCACCGTCGGGAATCTGGGGGATGAGGACTGTCATGGAACTGGCGCAGACGCCGGCACGCCCCGCCGGCGCGGCCCGGCACCGAGGTGGCCGGCGGTGACCCATCCGAAGATCGACCTCGCGCTGGTCGGGCGGCTGGTCCGGCGGCGGTGGCACGCCCTGGTCGCGCTCGCGCTGCTCGGCGCGCTCCTCGGCTACGGCCTGTCGTTCGTGCTCTCGCCCGGGTACGTCTCCGCCAGCAAGATCCTGCTGCAGGGCGAACGGGACAAGGACCAGCTTCCCGGCGAGAGCGAGGTCGCGACGAGCTCGGTCGTCCTCGACCGGGTCGCGCAGACGCTCGGGTGGGGCGTCACCGGTCGCGACCTGCGCGACCGGGTCACCGCGGCCGTCGACCTGAACGTGATCCAGATCTCCGGCTCCGCCGAGACCCCGGAGCGGGCGCGGCAGCTCACCGACCAGGTGACGACCCAGTACGTGATCTTCTCCGCGCAGATCAGCGGCTCGGGTGCGGACCCCGTTCCGCAGCGGTCGCCGGACGAGCTGCAGCGCGGCATCGACGCCGCGAACAGCAAGATCAAGCAGCTGCGCGCCTCGCCGTCGGCGAACGCACCCGACGCCGAGGGCGGGCGGGTCCGCACCCAGATCGAACGCGCGCAGGGCGACCTGCGGCGGGCCCTGGAGGAGCTGTCGCGGGCCGGGCGCCAGAACGGCGCCACGCTGAGCCGCTCCTCGGGAAGCGTGATCGAGCCGGCCACCCTGCCGACCGCGCCGGCGTCGCCGAGCACGATCGAGCTGATCGCCGCCGGTGCGCTCGCCCTGGCCGCGGTCGGGGTCTTCGGCCATCTCCTGCGCCTGCGGCTCGACGCGCGGCTCTGGGAACCGGAGGAGGTGGCGGCGGCCCTCGGGACACCGGTGCTGGGACGTGTCGAGGGGTCCGGTGCACCGAACGGGGCCGCGGGCCGGCGCGGGCCGTGGCGCGACGACCTCCGGTGGTCGAGGACCGACCCGTTCCCGGCCGGGGACGGTCCCACGCGGCAGGCGCGCTACACCCGTGCGCTGCGGAACCTGCGCCGCGACCTGCCGAGGGCGGGCGAGGGACCGGAGGTGCTGGTGCTGACCGTGAACGGCGACTCCACCGCGCTGTCGGCGGTGACCGAGCTGGTCTCGGCCGCCGCGGCGGACGGGCCGGTCCGGCTGGTCGGCGAGGACCGGGGCCTCCTCGAGTCCGTGCTGGCGGGAGCCCGCGAGCGGGGCATGGGAGCCATGGTGTCGGCGGGCCCGGCGCTCCCGCGTGGACTGGCCCGGACGACGTTCGAGGTCGTCGTGGTCTCCCCGTTGCGCCCGCGGGTGCCCGAGGGCGTGGGTGCCTCGCGTGCCGTGGTCGTCCTGACGCTCGGGACCCTGACCGGTCTGGAACTGGCGGCGCTCGGCGTGGCCTGCACCGAGGCCGACCACCGTCTGTTCGGCGCCGTGCTCGTCGCGCCGCGGGTCACCCGCCCCGGGCGTGCCCCGGCAGAGCCCGCCCGCGGGGCCTCCGACCCGGCGACCGCCGGAGCCGGGGCGTCATGAGCAGCACGAACGACACGATGGTCGAGCCTCTCCTGGACCTGCAGGGACTGGCGGCCGGAGTCCGCCGGCGTCGACGGATGTGGGCGGGGCTCGCGCTGGGCGGTCTCGTCGCCGGGGTGCTGGCCGGCACGGTCCTGTCGGGTGCCTCGGCCGCGTCGGCGCAGATCTACGTCGTCCACGAGTCCGAGCAGTCCGGTGACACCGAGGCCATGACCAAGGCCGACCTCGCGTTGCTCAAGAGCACCTCGGTGGCCCGCGAGGCCATCGCCCGTGAACCGGTCGGCGAGCCCGCCGAGGACTACGTCGAGCAGTACTCCGGCGAGGTCGTGGCCATGAACGTCCTGAGCGTCACCGCCCCGGGCGCGGACGACCAGCAGGCCGTCGCCCGTGCGCGGGCGCTGGCCGACGCGTTCATCGCGGTCTACGTGCGGCAGACCGAGGAGCGTGTCCGGGCCGAGGTCCGCGCACTCGACGACCGGCGCAAGGACGTGCAGCGTGAGCTGGTCGCGCTCGGTGCCGGCGCGGCGACCCCGGCGCCCGGCCCGCCCGGACGGGCCGAGCGCGTGTCCGCCCTGAACGCGCAGCTCTCGGCGATCGAGCAGCGCGCGGTGGAGGCCGAGATCGGTACGCCCACGATCGCCGCGGGCACGACGGTGATCGACGAAGCGCGGGTGACGTCGCGGTCGCGGCTGTTCTCCGCGGTCCTGTACGGGTTGATCGGCCTCGTCGCGGGCCTGGGCGGGGGCCTCGCACTGGCCGCCGTGGCGACCGTGGCCCGTGACCGGCCGGTCCTGCGCCGCGACATCGCCGCCCACCTGGGGGCCAGCGTGATCGCGCAGATCCCGGGTTCCTCCCGCGTCGGTCGGCGGGGGGCACGCGCCCGGGCGGAGCAACGGCGCGTCGCCGGGATCCTGGCCCGGTTGGTGTCCCCGGGTACCGGACCGGTGTCGCTCCTGGAGCTGGGGTGCGCCCCGACGACGGCCGAGCTGGTCCGGGCGATGGCGCTCGAGGTCGCGGCCGAGGGCCCCGTGGTGGTGGTCGACGACCTGCCGGGTGCACCGACCCGCGTCCCGGGCGCGGACGTGGACGCGAACGTCACGATCGTCGGTGCCGGCGAGGCCGGGTCGCGGCCCTCCGCCGACGGCCGCGACGGCACCCGCGCGCTGGGGGCGGGGTCCGTCTCGCCGGGCGCGTCCTGGACCGACCTGCGCCGTCTCGGCGCCGAGACGATCCTCGTCGTGCGGGCCGGTGCCGTCGAGGTGAGCTGGTTGCACACGGTGGCCCGGCAGCTGGCCGACGAGGCGATCGCGGTCATCGGCGTGGTGGTCGTGCGGCCGGACCCCCGCGACCGGTCCGACGGGACGCTGTGGGACCCCCTGCACACGGCCGTCCGTGGACGGGTGGCCGCGCGGGCGTCGGGCGTCGGGGCGGACTCGACGGCGACCCTGAAGTTCCCGGTGCGGGTCAACGGCTTCCGGCAGCCCGCGGCGGTCGGCGCCCCGGCCGAGCCGGCGGGTCGAGCCGGCTCCCGTGCGGCCACGCCGGCGCAGAACGGTGCTCCGGTCGCGCGGGCGAACGGCACGCCGGCGGGTCCGGTGAACGGCGCGGTGGCCCCGGAACCGGCCGGTTCGGGCGGTGCGGGTGGCACGGCCGCGCCGGGCACCGAGAGCTCGCCGCCCCGGGCCCAGCCGGGCCCCGCGGCGTCCGAACGGCCGAGCCCCCGGCCACGTGCGGAGGAGACGGTCGCCATCGAGGTCGTGGGCGGAGCGTCGCCGTCGCCGCCGGGCGGTCAGGGCTCGGGCGGGGGCGAGCGCACGTGAGGGCGGAGGCGTCGCGCGGACCGGGTCCGGCGCCGGCGGTGCGCACGCAGGGTTTCAGAACATCGGTGCCGTCCGGGACGGCCCGACCGAGGGGACGCGGCTGAGGTATGTGCGGTATCGCAGGAACCCATCTGTGGCCGGGCGGGGGCCCACTCACCGATCGGCTCACCGACGCCCTCGCGCACCGGGGCCCGGACGGCGCCGGACGCTACGCGCACCGGTTCGCCGGCGGGGAGGTCCACCTGGGCCACCGGCGGCTCTCGATCGTCGACCTCACCGAGACCGGTGCCCAGCCGATGGTCTCCGACGGTCTGGCCCTGACCTACAACGGCGAGCTCTACAACGCGCCCGAACTGCGCGCCGAGCTCGTCGCCGGGGGCGTCCGGTTCCGGGGGACCTCGGACACGGAGGTCCTGCTGGAGATCTGGCGGCGCGACGGTGTCGACTGCCTCCCGCGCCTGCGCGGGATGTTCGCGTTCGCGGTGTTCGACGAGCGCACCGGTGAGCTGGTGCTCGTCCGTGACCAGCTGGGCATCAAGCCGCTGTTCCTGGTCCGCCGTGGCGACGGGATCGCCTTCGCCTCGGAGCTCAAGGCGCTGTCGGGTGCGCTCGGCCCCGGCCTCGCCATCGACGAGACCGCGATCGTCGCGTCGTTGCTCTACTACTGGGTCCCGGACAGCCGGTGCGCGTTCCGGGAGGCGGAGAAGCTGCCGCCGGGAAGCTGGTTGCGCGCGCGGCCCGACGGGCGCGTCGAGCGCGGCCGGTACTGGTCACTGCGCCAGGTGGCCGAGGAGGAGGCCGGCGCGCCGGGCCCCGACCTTGCCGACGTCGTCGAGGACTCGACCCGCCGCCACCTGATGGCCGACGTCCCGGTCGCCACGTTCCTGTCCGGGGGACTCGACTCGAGCTACCTCACCGCGCTCGCGGCCCGGCACCAGACCGGCACCCGGGCCTACACCATCGGCTTCCGCGGGGCGGACACGAGGTTCGAGGCGATGCCCGACGACCTCCGGCACGCCCGCAGGGTGGCCGAACGGTTCGGGATCGACCTGCAGGAGATCGAGATCGCGCCGGACGTGGCGGAGCTGCTACCGGCCATGGCTCGCCATCTCGACGAGCCGATCGGGGACCCGGCCGCGATCAACACCTACCTGATCTGCACCGCGGCGCGGGAGGCCGGGATCAAGGTCCTGCTGTCCGGGATGGGCGCCGACGAGCTGTTCGCCGGCTACCGCAAGCACGCGGCGAACCTGCTCGCCCGGCGCTACCAGCGTCTCCCGGCGTTGCTGCGGAGGCCGGTCGAGGCCACCGTGGACCTCCTGCCGGTGGCCTCGTCCCGGCGGGGGTACCGCTCGGTGCGGTTCGCGAAGCGGTTCCTGTCCTTCTCCGGCCTCCCCGAGGAGACCGCGTTCCGGCGCAGCTACACGATGTACGACCGCGGCGAGCTGCTCGACCTGGTCCACCCGGACCTGGCCGGCGCCGTCGACGACGTGCTCGCCGAGCACACCGCGGTCTACGAGGACAACGCGTTGACCGACCACGTCAACCGCATGTGCCTGGCCGATGCCCGTCTGTTCCTGCCCGGCCTGAACCTGGCCTACACCGACCGCTCGAGCATGGCGGCCTCGACCGAGGTGCGGGTGCCGTTCGTGGACGTCGACGTCGTGCGTGCCGCGTTCCGGGTCCCGGGCGAGGAGAAGATCGTCGGCCGGCAGGGCAAGGCGGTGCTCAAGCAGGCCGCGTCGTCGGTGCTGCCCCGCGAGATCGTCTACCGGCCCAAGGGGCTGTTCAGCGCGCCGCTACGGGCGTGGATGAGCCGCGACCTCGCCGCGACGGTGGACGAGGTCGTGAACGGGGGCGCCCTCGTGTCGTCCGGGATCCTGCGCCGCGACGCCCTGCGGCGGCTGGTGGCCGAGGACGCGTCCGGACGCCAGGACCGGGCCAAGCACCTCTGGCACGTCCTGACCCTGGAGTACTGGTACCGGGACGCGATCGCGACCGGCGGCAACGTGCGTGCGGCATAGGGAGTGCGGGTCGTGAGGCAGGTCGTGCAGAACTACAAGTCCGGTGAGCTCGCCGTCGTGGACGTGCCCGTCCCGGGATGCCGCAGCGGCGGCGTGCTGGTGCGGACCCGTTTCTCGCTGATCTCCACCGGCACCGAGCTGATGAAGGTCAACGAGGCGGGCCTGTCCCTTCTCGGGAAGGCCAGGGCCCGGCCGGACCAGGTCGCGAAGGTCGTGCAGAGCGCCGCGACGAACGGCCCGGCCGCCACCTACCGCAAGGTGATGAGCCGCCTGGACTCGCACACGCCCCTGGGCTACTCGCTGTGCGGGGAGGTGGTCGAGGTCGGTGCGGGCGTGCCCGGGGTGAAGGTCGGTGACCTGGTCGCCTGCGCGGGCAACGAGCAGGCGCTGCACGCCGAGCTCAACTGGGTCCCGACGAACCTGTTCAGCCGCGTGCCCGACGGCGTCGACCCGCGCCACGCCGCGTTCGGCACGGTCGGGGCGATCGCGATGCAGGGGGTGCGCCGCGGCGAGCCGCAGCTCGGCGACCTCGCCCTGGTCATCGGCCTGGGCCTGGTCGGGCAGCTGGTGGTCCAGCTGCTGGTGGCATCCGGTGCCCGCGTCGTCGGGATCGACCCCGACCCGGCGCGCTGCGCGCTGGCCGAACGATGCGGCGCGCTGGTGTGTGCCGACGCGGCCTCGGGCACCGTGCAGGCGGCGGTGCGGGAGCTCTCCGACTCCCACGGTGTGGACCAGGTCTACCTCGCGGCCGGGGGCAGCACGAACGAGCCCGTCGAGCTGGCGGCGACGCTGAGCCGGGACCGGGGCCGGGTCGTCGACATCGGCAAGTGCCGGCTGGACCTGCCTTGGAACGCCTACTACGAGAAGGAGCTCGACGTGCGCTTCTCCCGGTCCTACGGGCCGGGGCGCTACGACCCGGAGTACGAGCTGGAGGGCCGGGACTACCCGATCGGGTACGTGCGCTGGACCGAGCGCCGCAACCTCGAGTGCTTCGTGGACCTGGTGGCGCGCGGTCGGCTCGACATCGAGCCGCTGGTCTCGCACGTCGCCCCGTTCGAGGAGGCGGTCGAGACCTACCGGCGGCTGCGTGAGGGCGAGCTCGCGGCCGTCGCCGTGCTGTTCGGCTACCCCGCCGCGGAGCCGTCGGCGACGGAGGCCTCCACGACCGCGACGGCCGACCCCGCGCCGGTGCCCGCGACGCCGCCGATGGTTTCCGCCCGCGGTCGCGGCCCGTCGGACGGCGTGCGCCTGGCGTTCGTCGGCGCCGGCAACTACGCGTCGTCGATGCTGCTGCCGCACCTGGTGGAGCGGTCCGACGTGGCGCTGGCCCGGGTCGTGACGACCTCGGCCCTGTCCGCGTCGAACGCCCGCCGCAAGTTCGGGTTCGCCGACGCCTCGACCGACGTCGAGGCGGCCCTCGAGGACCCGGCCGTGGACGCGGTGTTCGTGGTGACCCGGCACAGCTCGCACGCCGCGCTCACCCGGCGCGCGCTGCTGGCGGGCAAGGCCGTGTTCGTCGAGAAGCCGCTGGCGTTGGACGAGGCCGAGCTCGCGCAGATCCTGGACGCGGTCGAGGTGTCGGGCAACGACCGGCTCCAGGTCGGGTTCAACCGGCGGTTCTCGCCGCTGCTGGGCAGGGCGAAGGCGCAGCTGGGCAGGCGGGTCGGCCCGGCGACGGTGCGCTACCTGGTCAACGCCGGCCCGCTGGAGCCGGGCAGCTGGTACGGGCGCCACGACAGTCAGGGCTCCCGGTTCGTCGGCGAGGGCGGGCACTTCGTCGACACCGTGAGCTGGCTGCTCGGCAGCGAGCCGGTGTCGGTGTACGCCGCGGGACGGTCGGACCTGCAGGTGAACCTGGACTACGCGGACGGCTCGTCCGCGGTGATCACCTACACGTCGAGCGGCGCGCCGGGCTACCCGAAGGAGACGCTCGACCTGATGGCCGACGGGACGGCACTGCGGCTCGACGACTTCCAGCGCCTGACCGTCGTCCGCGGACGACGCCGCACGCTCACACCCCGGATCCCGCGTGGGCGCGACAAGGGACAGCGGGCCCAGCTGGAGGCGTTCCTGGACGCGGTCCGCACCGGCGGACCGATGCCGATCCCGGTGTGCTCGCTGGTGGCGACCACCCGCTCCACGTTCGCCGTGGACGCGAGCCTGGCCGCCGCGGCGCCGGTTCCGGTCCGGGTTCCCGTCGCCGGTCCGGGCGTCCGCTGATGGACGCCGCCTGGTACCTCCGGCGGCTGTCCCGGATGGAGCCGCGGGAGGTCGGCGGACGTGTCGTGACCCTGGCCCGCGCGCGGCGCTGGAGGGACGAGCTGACCAGTCCGGCACCGGCCGCGCCGGCGGGCGGGTCCCGCTTCACCGCGGTGCTGCCGCCCGGGGTGCTGCGCGCGACGCCGGAGCCGGCGCGCCTGGCCGCGCTCGCCGCGGCCGACCGGCTGATGGCCGGACGGGCCGACCACTTCGGCGTGTCCCGGCTCGACATGGTCGACCCGGACTGGTCCCTGGACCCCAGGACCGGGCGGCGCGCGCCGGCCGACGCCTACGCGTTCGACATCGCCTACCGGGACGAGGACGCGGTCGGCGACATCAAGCAGATCTGGGAGCCCTCGCGCCACCAGCACCTCACCGTCCTCGCCGCCGCCTACGCCCTCACCGGCGACGAGGCCTACGCGCGGCGGGTCTCCGGGCACCTGCGGTCGTGGTGGGCGGCCCACCCGCCGATGCGCGGCGCGCACTGGATCAGCGGGATCGAGCTCGGGATCCGGCTGATCTCCTGGGTCTGGGTGCGCCGGCTGCTGGCCGGCTGGGACGGCGTGACCGAGCTGTTCGACGACAACCCCGAGGCGCTGCACCAGATCCGGACGCACCAACGCTGGCTGACCGCGTTCCCGAGCCACGGCTCGTCGGCCAACAACCACGCGGTGGCCGAGAGCGCCGGGCTCCTGGCCGCGGCGTGTGCCTTCCCGTGGTTCCCGGAGTCCGCCCGCTGGCGCGCCACCGCGCTCGGTGCGCTGGAACAGCATCTGTGCCGCAACACCTTCGACTCGGGGCTCAACCGTGAGCTGGCCACCGAGTACCACGGGCTGGTCCTCGAGCTGGGCCTGGCCGCGGTGGCCGAGGCCCGCGCCGCGGACATCGGAGTGCCGGACGCGGTCTGGTACGTCCTGGTCCGGATGACCGACGCGCTCGCCGCCGTCGTCGACGACGGGCTCCGGCCGCCGCGCCAGGGCGACGCCGACGACGGGCACGGCCTCGTCCTGGGCGGGACCACCCACCGGTGGGCGTCGCTGCTCACCACCGGGGCGGCCGTGTTCGGCGCCCCCACCTGGTGGCCCGACCTTCCCCCGGGCGACCTGCGGTCCGGTGCCCTGTCGGCGCTGTGCGGCCGGGGGCCCGGCACCCGCCCCCGGCCGCAGAGCCGGCCGTCGCACTTCGCCGACGCCGGCCTCACGGTGCTCCGCCGGGGCGGGGTGTGGTGCCGCTGCGACGGGGGACCGCACGGCTTCGGCCCGATCGCCGCCCACGCCCACGCCGACGCGCTCTCGATCGAGGTGCGGTGCAACGGGGTGGAGATCCTGGCCGACCCCGGCACCTACTGCTACCACGGGGAACCGGAGTGGCGTCGCTACTTCCGCTCGACCCGCGGCCACAACACGCTCGAACTCGACGGCCTCGACCAGTCGAGGTCCGGGGGCCCGTTCCTGTGGACCCGGCACGCCCGCAGCCGGGTGCTCACGGCCCGGACGTCCGGCGAGACCCTGCTGTGGCAGGCCGAGCACGACGGCTACTCCGGCGGCCGCGGCGCGGCACGGCACCGCCGGACCGTCGAGCTCGACGGCGACGGGCTGCGCGTTCTCGACGAGGTGGACGCGCGGAGGTCCCGCACGGCCCGGCTGTCCCACCACCTCGGACCGGAGATCGACGTCGAGCTGGCCGGGACGGTCGCCCGCCTGCGCTGGCGAGACGGTGAGGCCCGGTGCTCGGCGACGCTGACCCTGCCGCCGGCGCTGGCCTGGACGCTGCACCGGGGCGAGTCCGACCCGCCGCTGGGCTGGTACTCGCCCGGGTTCGGGCGCAGGCGACCGGCGTACACGCTCGTCGGCACGGGAGCGGTCGGGCCGGGCACCGGCTCGCTGCGCACGGTGCTGGCGTTCGACCGAGGCTCGACCGTGGAGGGATCGTGAGCGTGAGCGCACCGACGACAGTGCCGGGTCCGCGACGTCGGGGGGTGCGCGCCGCCGTGCTGGGTGCGCTCGCGGCCGGTGTGGTGCTGGCCTCCTGCTCGGCGACCACCGGGCCGGACGTGCGCCCGGGCCCGGCCCCCGGCGAGCCGGGCGCCGCGGCTGCGGTGTGCGGCCGCCAGGCACCGGGCCCCGCGCAGCCGCCGCCGGGCGCGGTCGTCGTCGACCCGGCGGTCGATCTCGACCTGCTCCGGAAGTCGCAGGCGAACCCGCCGGGGACGTTGTTCTGGCTGGCGCCGGGCACGCACACGCTCGGAACCGACCAGTACGGGCAGGTCATCCCGAAGGACGGCAACACCTACCTCGGCGGCCCCGGCGCGGTCATCGACGGGCGCGGCATGAACAACTTCGCGTTCACCTCCAAGGCCGCCGACGTCACGATCAAGAACCTGACGATCCGCGGGTTCACCGCACCGGCGGACCAGGGGGTCGTGAACCACGACTCCGGGAACGGGTGGGTCATCCAGGACAACACGGTCGAGGAGAACAGGGGCGCCGCGCTCATGGCCGGTGCCCGCCAGCTGGTCCGCGGCAACTGCCTGCGCAACAACGGGCAGTACGGGATGAACGCCTACCAGGCCGAGGGCGGCATCACCGGCCTGACGGTCGAGTTCAACGAGATCGTCGGCAACAACACCGACGACTGGGAGCGCAGGGTCGAGGGCTGCGGGTGCACCGGCGGGATCAAGTTCTGGTCGGTCGACGGTGCCGACGTCCGCCACAACTGGATCCACGGCAACCACGGGCCGGGGCTGTGGGCGGACACCAACAACAACGACTTCCTGATCGAGAACAATCTGATCGAGGGCAACGACGGCGAGGCCGTGTTCTACGAGACCAGCTACAACCTCGTCATGCGGGACAACCTGGTGCGACGCAACACCCTGAAGATGGGCCGGCAGTTCGCGGACAAGGGCGACAACTTCCCGGTCGGGACCGTCTACCTCAGCGAGTCGGGGGGTGAGCCACGGGTCCCGGCCCGGACCGACCGGATCGAGATCACCGGGAACAGGTTCGAGGAGAACTGGTCGGGGATCACCGCGTGGGAGAACTCCGACCGGTTCTGCAACAGTGCGGCGAACACCTCGATCGGGAGCTGCACCCGGCTGGTCCGGTCGGCGTCGGAGTGTGCCCAGCCGGGTATCGCGAGCAAGCCGCTCTACGACGACTGTCGCTGGAAGACCCAGCGTGTCGACATCCACGACAACACGTTCACCGCCGCCCCCGCATCGGCCGGCTGCGTGGCCGGACGCTCCAACCGGATGGCGGTGCTCGCCAACTACGGCACCTACCCGGAGTGGTCGCCCTACAAGGGGACGGTCGTCCAACGGGCGATCGTCGAGGACCAGGACGTGCGGTGGCACGACAACGCCTACGCCGGCACGTGGGGCTTCATGGTCGGCAACGTCGGCCAGGTCCTCGACCGGGCGGGCTGGACCGAGCGGCAGGACAAGGGCAGTTCGTTCGGTGACCGGCCGGGCACGACCGGCTGCTGACCTCGACGACGAGAAGGGACCTGAGGTGGACGAGCACGACGTTCAGCGGTTCTGGAACGCGCACCCGTGCGGCGATCACATCGTCGGCGGTCTGCACGGCGCGTTCGCCGACGACTACGAGAACTTCTTCGACGCCTACGACCGGTGGCGCTACCGGCAGGAGGCCCACATCCCGGAGTGCCTCGACCGTACCGACTGGGCCGGCCGGAAGGTCCTGGAGATCGGCCTGGGCCAGGGTGCCGAGTCGGAGCAGCTCATCCGGCGCGGCGCGCAGTGGTCGGGGCTGGACCTCACCGAGGAGTCGGTGGCCCGGGTCACCACGCGGCTGCGGCTCCGCGGGCTCGCGCACGACGCGGTCCGCCAGGGCAGTGCCCTCGACATCCCGTGGCCCGACGACTCGTTCGACGTGGTGTTCAGCCACGGCGTCCTGCACCACATCCCCGACATCCGGCGTGCCCAGTCGGAGATCGCGCGGGTGCTCCGGCCCGGCGGGCAGCTGGTCGCGATGCTCTACGCCCGGCATTCGGTGAACTACCAGGTCAGCATCCGGATCGTGCGCCGGCTCGCGCTCGCGGCGGCGTACCCGCTGCGCCGTCGCAGGATCGTGGACTCGTCGCCGATGCTGCGCCGGCACCTGACCAACGCCGAGGCGGTGGGGCCGATGCGCTACCTGGCGCTGGAGGCCTTCACCCACCGCAGTACCGACGGCCCGGACAACCCGTTCGCCAGGGTCTACAGCCTGCGCGAGGTGGCCGCCGACTTCCCGGACTTCGAGCTGACCGACTCCTACCGCCGGTACTCCCACGCGCCGCCGATCCCGCTGCCGAGGACCCGGGCGGAACGGTGGATCGGGTGGCACCTGTGGGTCCACCTGCGTCCCCGGCCGGTGCGGGCCGCGGGGCCGGGTCCGAGCGAGGACGCCGTGGACGTCGGGCGTTCGTGATGCGCCCGGACGAGGCGGGCACCGTCGTGGCGGCGGTACCCGACCCGCACCGCGCGCCCAGGTGGGTGGGGCTGGTCTGGGGCCTGCTGCTGGTCAACACCCTGGGCTACACCCAGGTCGACATGCTCATCCCGGTCCCGCGCCCGGCCGTGCAGGTCGTCACGATGGGGTCGCTGGCGGTGGCGTTCGCCCTCGCCCTGGCCCTGAACCCGCGTGTGCGCCTGCGCCCCAACGTGTACCTGCTGGCCCTGTCCTCGGTCGCGCTGGTGGGGTTGGTCGCGGGGCTGCGGCTCGAGTCCGGCCTCGGGTCGCTGATCCGGTGTGCCCGCCTGGTCCTGTTCGTGGCCACGCTCTGGTTGCTGTCCCGGTGGTGGCGCGGCGACCTGCGGTTCGCGAGCTTCCACCTGCGCGCGCTCGCCGCCGTCCTGCTCTCGGTCCTGGTCGGGCTCGTGGTCTCGCCGCCCTCGGCCTTCTCCGGCCCGGACGGCCGGCTCTCCGGCGCGGTCTGGCCGATCACCTCGACCCAGGTCGGCCAGTACTGCGCCGTCGCGATCGGGCTCGCCGTGCTGCTCTGGGTCGGGAGGCGGTTCGACGGCCGCAGCGTCGTGATCGTCGTCGTGCCCGCGGCGGTCATGCTCCTGCTGAGCCACACCCGCACGGCGGCGATCGGGCTCGCCGTGGCGCTGCTCCTGGGCTGCCTGAGCCTCGCTCTCACCGAGGCCCGGGCCCGTCGGACGATCGTGTCGCTCGCCGGGGCGGCCGCCGTGGGGTGGGTGCTGTTCGGTGCCCTGGTGCTGGACTGGCTCCGGCGGGGCCAGGACGCCCAGGAGCTGACATCGCTCACCGGACGGGCCAAGGTGTGGGACCTGCTGCTCGCCAAGGACCGCACGCTCGGCGAGCAGCTCGTGGGCGTCGGCCTGACCGACAAGTCCTTCGACGGCCTCCCGATCGACAGCAGCTGGTTGTCGATCTACAACGAGCTGGGCTGGATCGGCATCGGCCTCACCGTGCTCTACCTCGTCTGCTTCGTCGGGGCCTGCGCGCTGCGCCCGCCGTCCCCGGAACGCGCGTGCGCGATCTTCCTGGTCGCCTACTCGCTGTTCGCCTCCTACACCGAGGTCGGCCTCGGGGACGCCTCGCCGTACCTGCTGCACCTGGCCGTGGCGATGTCCCTTCTCGCCCGGCCGCCCGGGCCGGAGCCCGCGGAGGTGCCGGCACCGCCGGGCGTCGGCCGGAGAATGCGATGAGCGGCGCCCCGATCCACGTGCTCGTCGTGCACAACCGGTACCGGTCGGCCCAGCCCAGCGGCGAGGACCGCGTCGTGGACCAGGAGAAGGCGCTGCTCGCCGAGGCCGGCCATCACGTCGGCACGTTCGAGCGGCGCAGCGACGACATCGACCGCATGTCACCGGCCGCGCGCGCGATGATCCCGCTCCGCGTGCCGTGGAACGCGCCGGTGCGCGACGAGCTCGCGGCCCGGCTGCGCGCCGAGCGTCCGGACATCGTGCACGTCCACAACACGTTCCCGCTGATCAGCCCGGCCGTCGTCGCGGCGTGCACGAGCGTCGGCGTCCCGGTCGTGGCGACGCTGCACAACTACCTCCTGGTCTGCCCGCGCGGCACGCTCTACCGGGACGGCCGCATGTGCAGCGACTGCGTCGGGTCGGCCCCGCTCCCGGCGGTCCGGCACGGCTGCTACCGGGACTCCCGCCTCGCCACCGTCCCGCTCGTCGCGAACCTGATGGTCAACCGGGGACGGTGGGCCCGCGACGTCGCGGCGTTGTTCTGCATCTCGCACGCCCAGCGCGCCACCCTGGTCCGGTCCGGGATGCCGCCGGACCGCCTGGTGGTCAAACCGAACTTCGTCCTCGAGCCCGACGCGCGACGTGCGGGGGCGGGCCGGCACGTCCTCTACGTCGGCAGGCTGGCCGAGGAGAAGGGCGTGCGCCTGCTGATGGCCGCATGGGACCGCCTCACCGCGCAGGGGCCGGTCGGTCCGCCGCTGGTCGTCGCCGGGGCCGGGCCCCTGCAGGCGGAGGTGGAGCGGTGGGCGGCCGGCCGGGAGGACGTCGAGTACCGCGGGCTGCAGTCCCGGGCCGCCTGCGCCGAGCTGATGGCGGACGCGGTGACGGTGGTGGTGCCCTCCACCTGGATGGAGGCGTTCGGGTTGGTCGCGGTGGAGGCGATGGCGGCCGGTGTCCCGGCCGTGGTCGCCGCGCACGGCGGGCCGGCCGAACTCGTCGAGGACGGCGTCACCGGCGTGCACCACCGCCCCGGTGACGCCGGGTCCCTGGCGCAGGCGTTGCGCGCCGTCCTGCCCGAGGAGCGCAACCGGGCCATGGGGGTGGCCGCGCGCCGTCGCTACGAGCGGGACTTCACCCCGGCCCGGGGGCTGAGCGACCTCGTCGGCGCCTACGAGGGCGTCCTTCGCGGTGCGGGTTCCGGGCGCACCGGCCTCCCGCGCAGCGTGCCGTGACGCGACCGGGCCGCGACCCGGGCCGGGCCCGGTGTCCCCGTAACGCACGGCGCCCGCGCGGCGAGCACCGTCAACGACCGGATCCACACCGAACACCCGAAGGGCCGCCGCGGTGAACGAGACTGCGTTCGAACGTTCCAGCGCCATGCAGGACCGCTTGCACCGGCTGGTGCCCGGCGGAGCGCACACGTTCGCCAAGGGCGCCGACCAGTACCCGGAGGGGATGGCGCCGGTTCTCGTGCGCGGCCGCGGAGCCCGGGTGTGGGACGTCGACGCGAACGAGTTCGTCGAGTACGGGATGGGGATGCGGGCGGTCACCCTCGGGCACGCCTACGAGCCCGTGCTGGAGGCGGTCCGTGCCGTGCTGTCCGACGGGCTCTCGTTCACCCGGCCGACCGAGATCGAGCTGGCCGCCGCCGAGGACTTCCTGGCCGCGGTCCCGGGCGCGGACATGGTGAAGTTCTGCAAGAACGCCTCGGACGCGACGAGCAACGCGGTCCGGCTCTCCCGGGCCGCCACCGGGCGCGACCTGGTCGCGCTGTGCGGGGACCAGCCGTACTTCTCCTCGCAGGACTGGTTCGTGGGCACCCTGCCGATCTCGGCCGGGGTGCCCGAGACCGTCCGCTCGCTGGTGCGGACGTTCGGCTACAACGACCTGGACTCGCTGCGGCGGGTCTTCGACGAGAACCCCGCAGCGGTGGCCTGCGTCGTGCTCGAGCCGGCGACCGCGCTGGCCGAGCCGGAGCCCGGGTTCCTGGAGGGCGTGCGGGCACTGTGCGACCGCAACGGCGCGGTGCTGGTGTTCGACGAGACCATCACCGGCTTCCGGTGGGCGCTGGGCGGGGCCCAGTCCGTCTACGGCACCGTCCCCGACCTCTCGACCTGGGGCAAGGCCATGGGCAACGGGTTCCCGATCTCCGCGCTCGCCGGTCGGCGCGAGCTGATGGAGCTGGGCGGGCTGGCCACCGACCGGGCCCGGGTCTTCCTGCTCTCCAGTACCCACGGCGCCGAGACGGTCTCGCTGGCCGCGTTCCGGGCCGTCGTGGCGGCCTACCGGGAGGGCGACCCGGTCGGCACCATGGAACGCCGCGGCCGCGAGCTGGCCGAGGGCGTCAGCGCGGCGGTCGCCGAGGCGGGGGTGGCCGAGCACCTCAGCGTGGCCGGCCGTCCGTCGTGCCTGGTCTTCCGGACGACCGACGCGACCGGGAAGCCCTCGCAGCCGATGCGCACGCTGTTCCTGCAGGAGATGCTGCGGCGCGGCGTCCTGGGGCAGTCCTTCGTCATCTCGGCGGCGCACACCGCCCGGGACGTGGAGCAGACGGTGCGGGCCGCCGGCGAGGCCGGCGTCGCCTACGCCAAGGCGCTGGACACGGGGCGTCCCGAGGAGCTCTTCGCGGGACGGGCCGTGGCCCCGGCCCACCGCCGCTACGCCGCGCCGCGCGAGCTGCGCCCGGTGTAGCCCCGCCCGGGGATGCCGGGCGTGCGGTTCGCGGCGGGGAACACGGCGGCGACCAGCGCGGTGACCTGCCGGCGCAGCCCTTCTGCCGGCTCCCGCTCGCGATCGGCCGTCGACGGGCCCGGGGCGTCGCCCCGGGCCCGCACCGCCCGGAACTGCTCGACCAGCCGGGACACGTCGAGCGAGTCGGTGCGCTGGCAGGCGTCACCCATCCCCATCTGCGCCATCAGCACGTCGTTCTTCGCGGCGTACCCGACCGACACCGTCGGCTTCCCGAGCCGCAGCGCGCAGACGACGTTGTGGTAGCGCGTCGCGACGATCGTCTCCAGGGGCCGCATCAGCGTCATCAGCTCGGTCAGCGAGCCGGGCGTCGTGGCGGTCAGCCGGTCCGGGCCGAGGTCGCCGCGGCGTGCCCGCAGGTCGGCCCGGATCCGGGACGCCACGGCCTCGTCCTCGCGGTCCCCGGTGAGCAGCGAGACGTCGTAGCCGTCGTCGAGCAGCCGGCCGACGAACTCGGTGATCCCGTCGAGGTACCCGGTCGGCGACCCGCCGGACCGGTCGGCCGGTAGCGCCATCACGCCCACCCCCACGGTGCGCGGGCGCACGGGTTGCTCCGGCGGCAGCGGCAGGGCGAACGCCAGGTCCGGGAACACCCCGTCGCCGGCGGCGGCGTCCAGCCCCATCGCGCGCATCGCGTCCCGCGACGGGGCGTCCCGGAACGAGCGGTAGTGCGCGAGACGGGCGGCCCGGACGATGATCCGCCGGCTCAGCGGCCGGGCGAGCTCGTCCGCGCCGACGCAGACGAGGGCGACCCTGGTGCCGGTCGCCCGCCCGGCCAGGCACAGCATGAGCAACGAGTACGGCCAGCCCCACGGGCGCAGCGGCAGCGAACCCTCCAGGACGCCCATCCCCGGCACGACGACCACGTCGTGTCGACGCACCCAGGCCCAGATCCGGACCGGGTCGACGATCTTGCCGACCAGCTTTCCCACGATCGCGGCCCGGGTCGCGGTCCGGTACTCGCCGCGGTACCAGTTGAGCGGGGTGGCCGCCACGCCGAACCGCGACCGGATCTCGTCGGGCCCCGAGCAGAGGGCCCCGAACTCCGCGTCCGGGTACTCGGCGCGCAGCAGGGCGAGCACGGCCTCCAGGGAACCGTCGTTGCCGAGGTTCCCGGTGCCCAGCAGGCCGCACAGGCCGACCCGCACCGGGTCCGTCGCGCGCGCCGCGCGTCGGGGGAGCAGCCCGGTCACGCCGGTCCCGGTTCCTGGCCGGGGACCACGGCCCGCGCCGGCACCGTGCCGCCGACCCCGGCCGCGACGGCTCGCCGGGGCGGGGCCGCGGCCGTCCGGGACGGCCCGCCGACCGCCACCCGGCTCGACAACCAGCCCGCGACGTGCCGGTAGCAGGCCCGACGGTCGGCCCCGGAGAGCGGCGCACGCCGGATGAGCGCGAGGTAGGCCCAGACGTACTCGGCGAGCAGGCGGGGGACCGGGTGCCGCCACCGGTTCGCCCGTCTGGCGTCGTAGTTCACGCAGAACGCCCGCACGCCGCGGTACTCCCGTTCCAGCGAACCCGGGTGCTCGCGACGGAAGTACAGCCAGTCCGGGACGTGCAGGAACCGGCCGTGCAGGACGATCTCCGCGGGGATGGTGCGGTCGGCGTGGTAGAAGCTGTCGTAGAGCCGGATCCGGCGCAGCACGTCGGCGCGGATGACGCCGTAGTCGTCGTCGCCGCCGTCGGCCAGGAGGATGCTGCGGAACCGGTCCGGTGCGTGCGTCGAGCTCGTGTCGAGCGGGTAGGTGAGCGGGCGCGCCAGGTCGACGTCGTCGCCGTCGACGACCGCCGTCCAGCTGTGCACCAGCACCACGTCCGGGTTCTGGTCGAGCAGCTCGATGCAGCGCTCCAGCAGGTCCCGGGCGTACAGGTCGTCGTCGGAGGCCCACTTGAACAGCTCGCCCCGGGCGTACTCGAACACCGCGTTGTGGTTGGCCGCGCACCCGACGTTGCGGGGATGGCGGATGTAGCGGATGCGTGGGTCCGCCGCCGCGTAGCGCCGGCAGATCTCCTCGGTGGAGTCGGTCGAGGCGTTGTCGGCGATGATCAGTTCGAAGTCGCGGTAGGTCTGGCCGAGCAGCGCCTCGAGCGCCTCGGCCAGGTACTGCTCGCCGTTGTAGACCGGCAGTCCGATGCTCAGTCGCGGGGATGTGGCCATGTGGCTCTCCGATGTTCCTCGTCGTGTTCAGGGTCGGGGGTGGGCCGCGCCGTCGGCCCGTTCGCGTGTCCGGCCGGCGTCGGCCACGCCGGCCCGCAGTTGCAGCCAGGTCGTGCCGGCGCCCAGCGCGGTGGCTGCGGCGATGCCCCAGCTCGAGCCGGGCGCACCGGCCAGCACCGCTCCGCCGATGCCGCACGTCACGTAGGCGGTCACGGTCACCAGCTGCGCCCGCAGGCTGCGCCGGGCCGCGCCGAGCGCGCGCAGCCCCGCCGCCGCGCCGGTCGCGAGGCTGGCGTTCATGACCGACACCGTGATCGGCACGATCAGCGCGGACGAGGGCTCCCAGAGCGAGCCCAGGACGAAACGGCCGATCCCCGCCGGGAGCAGGAACAGCAGCGCCAGCCCCCAGAGCAGGGCCGCGGCGGCCTGACCGGAGCCCAGGATCAGGCAGAACCGCGGCAACCGGTGCGGGGAGCGGCGCAGCACCCGCGCCGCCTCCGGGACCGCCACCAGGCTCAGCCCCATCAACACCGCCATGAACGGGCCGACCAGCAGCTCACCGCCGCGGATCGCCCCGACCTCGGCCAGGCCCGCGACGGCGCCGACGCCGTACATGCGCAGCTGGGATCCGCCGCTGGTGCAGACGTTCTCGGCGAGGTAGCGCGGGCCCAGGTCACGGTGTTCGCGCAGCCACCGGCCCAGTGACGCCGGTCGGGGCAGGAGCCGGGCCTGCAGGCAGCCGTAACCGGCGGCGAGGACGGCCGGCAGGCCCCAGGCCAGGACGAACGCGGCGACGCCCCGGCCGGCGGTCACGGTGAGCAGCATCGACGGGATCAGGGCCGCGCCCCACAACAGGTCGTTGACGAAGGCCTTCCGGCCCTGCCCGGCCGCGAAGAAGGCGTACCGCCAGGCGTCCTGGAGCACCAGGGCGGGCGCGACGAGACCGAGCGCGACGAAGGCGGCGCCCAGCGCCCCGCCGACGAGCGTGCCGACCGCCGCGCAGATCGCCCCGGCGACCGCACCGAGGATCGTCGCGGTGCCCGTCATCGCGCGCACGGCGGACCGATAGGCGTGGTCGGGTTCGCCGCTGAACCGCACCAGCAGCGGATCGCTGGCCAGCCCGCGGGAGATGTTGACGATCACCGCGTAGGTGACCCAGACCAGGCTGAATATCCCGAACGCGGTCGCGCCGAGCGAGCGGGCGACGAACGCGCCGACGGCGAAGTTGGTCAGGCTCGAGACGGCCTGGTCGGCCAGTCCCCAGCTGACCCGCCCGGCGATCTCGCGGACGGGGGCCCGGACCCACCCGCGGGGCCCGCCGGTGCGGGGTGTCCGGTTCCGGGGCGGTGCACCGGTCATGCCCCGTTCCCCGGGACGGGGGCGGGCGGACCGACCCGCCGGGCCGAGGCCTCGGCCAGCCGATCGACCAGCAGGCCGGTCACCGGTACCACGGCGACGGCCGTGCCGAACCCGCCGATGGTGTCGGTGGGGTAGTGCGCGTCGAGCGCGATCTGGGACAGGGCCATCGCCGCTCCGGCGACGGTAGAGCCGCAGGCGACCAGCACCCAGGCCAGCGCCGGGCCCGCCCGCAGCAGGTCCACCAGGAGCAGCGCGACGACCAGACCGAGGGCGGCGAGGAGCGCGGTGTGCCCGCTGGGGTAGGCGAGGTGACCGGCGTGGATCCGTCGATCGACGACCGGCTTGGCCACGGTCGTCACCGTGATCGCGGCTCCGGGGCCGGCGACCGCCAGGATCGAGAGCCGCCCACGCCGTAGCAGCAGGCACGTCGCCGCCAGCAGCGCGACCAGGAGCAGCGCCACCTCCGGCTCGCCCAGATAGTCGATCAGCAGCGCGGTGCCGACGGACGGCGCCGGCCCGGCCAGCGCGGTCGCCCGGAGCCAGAGGTCCACGGTGGTCGGAGTCGTCCCCCCGGCGTTCGCGATCCCCAGCAGCACCACCACCGCGACCGGAACCAGCACCGGTGTCCAGACCCGGGGCCGACGGGGGACCGGGAGTGCCGGGCGGCTCCACATCGACCGGCTCCTTCCGGGGCCGTCGTGGTCGGCGACCGCGGGGCGCGTTCCGCGGGTGACGACAGCTCTAGGAGCACCCTCGCGAGGCTCCGGTCGATCGTTACGGTCGGTGCGGGCGCGACGGCGCGACGGCGGGGGCGGTGCGCTCGTCGCGGTGAGCCCGGCCCCGTCCGCTGGTAGCGTGCCGACGTCCCGGGCCCGCCGGCTCCGGGTGCCGGACCGCCCGCCGGGGGCTCGACGCGCCCGGTCGTCGCGTCCGCGGAGGGTCGTCCCGGTCGAGGCCACGGGGAGGGGGTCGGTGATGGTCGGTGCGCCCGGCGCGACGGACGGTCACTCCCCGGCCCTGCTCGCCGTCGCGGGTGTGGGGCTGGCGCACGCCTCCCGACCGGCACCGCCCGAACCGCTCGGCGCGGCCGGCTGGGAGGCCCTGCTCGCCGGGGCGGGCCGGCACCGGCTGACCGGCCAGCTGGCGGCGGCGACCGCCTCGGGGGTGCTGCCGGCGACCCCGGACCAGTGCCGGGAGGCCAGGGCGGCACACCGCCGGACCCAGATCCGGGTGCTCGCACTGGAGCGCGAGCTCGCCCGCGTCGTGGGCCTGCTCGCCGCCGACGGCATCGACTGCCGTGCGTTGAAGGGCAGCGCGGTCGCCCACCTCGACTACGCCGATCCCGCGTTGCGCTCGTTCGTCGACCTGGACCTGCTCGTCCGGGCCGAGGACATCGAGCGGACGGTCGCGACGATGGGACGAGCCGGGTTCCGGCGGACGCTCGCGGAGCCGCGGCCGGGCTTCGACCGCCGGTTCGACAAGGGCATGACCCTGCGCGGGTCGGCCGACTACGAGATCGACCTGCACCGGATGTTCGTCCTCGGCCCGTGGGGCGCCCTGATGGACCCTCGCGAGCTCTGGGACGACCGCGACGAGTTCTCGATCGGCGGCTGCCCGATCCCCGCCCTCTCCGCCCCCTACCGGTTCGTCCACGCCTGCTACCACGCCGCACTGGGGGACTGGCCGTTGCGGCTGTCCTCGCTGCGCGACGTCGCCGAGATGCTGCCCCGGACCGAGGGCCGGGCGGACACGGTGCGCCGGATCGCGGCGCGGTGGAGCAGCGAGGCCGTGGTGGCCACGGCCGTCGCCCAGACGTGCCGGCTGCTCGCGCTGGACACCGACGTCGCGCTCGCCCGCTGGGCCGAGGGGTACGTGCCCGGCCGGCGCGACCGGGCGTGGCTCGCCCTGCACAACACCCCGGACAAGACCTTCGCCGCGCAGGCGCTGGCGACCCTCGGGGTCCTTCCGCGCTGGCGGGACAAGGCCGCCTACGTGCGGGCCCTGGCCCTGCCGAGCGACGCCTACACGGCGGGTCGGCACCGGTCGGTGTGGTCGCGGCTGGGCTACGCCCTGGACGAGCTCCGGCGGGGGTCGAGGCGTCGCCCCTGACCCCCCGGGCCGGCACGCGGTGGCACGACCTGCCTCGTGTACCGCCCGCCGCGGCCGGAGCCGGACAGGCGGTACACGATCCTGGCTAGGAGAACGTCAGGTTCCCGAACAGCGTGCCTGCGGAGAAGTCCGCGTCGAGGAACAATCCGTTCTGCCCGCCGAGCGTCAGCTCGGTCACCGAACCCAGATCCTGCAGGTCCGGCTCGATGTATTCCTGTTTCACCCTGTGACCACCTTTCCGTAACCGGTCGCGGTTGCCGTGGTGACGCGTTCGCCCCACTCCGCCTCGCTCGTCCGGCGCCGCCCGGTCGTTACGCGGCGCCGGGGCGGGCGGTTCGCCGGGCCGCAGCGGCGCCCGCGATCGTTACCATGCGGTGTGCGTCAGGCGAGGGGGAGGCCGGCGACCGCGCTGCGGTCGGTCGGGCGGGCCGTCCGCGAGGTGTGGCGGGCCGACCCGCGCGGCGCCCTCGCCGCCGCGGTGGTGCAGCTGGTCGGCGCGCTCGCCACGCTGGGCGTCGTCGGGGCGGGCAAGCTGGCGTTCGACGCGGTGCTCGACCCGCGGGCGGGTATCGGGGCGCTCGCGGTGGCGATGCTCCTGCTCGCCGTGACCACCGCGCTCGCCGGGTCGGTGAGCGTGGTGGCGGCCCAGCAGCAGCGGATCCTCGGGGAACGGGTGGCTCAACGGGTCTGGGACACCGTCCTCGACGTCGCCGGCCGGGTGGACGCGCTCGCCTACGAGTCCACCGGGTTCGCCACCCGGCTCGAGCGGGTGCAGCAGAACGCGGTGAACCGGCCCTCGGCGGTCACGACGGCGCTGCTCGGCCTGACCGGTGGGCTGCTCGGCACCACCGCGCTGGTCGCGGTGCTGCTGGGACTGGAGCCGTTGCTGCCGCCCGTGCTGCTGGCCGCCGGGCTGCCCGCGGCCCTGCTGGCCCGGTGGGTCGGCCGCCTGGAGTTCGGGTTCGCCGCCGGGGTCACCCCGCTGGTGCGGCGCCGGTTCTACCTGCGCCAGCTGCTCAGCCGGCGGGCCTACGCGACCGAGCTGCGCGCCTACGGCTCCGGCCCGCGGCTGCGCCGGATCCACGACGGGCACAACCGGGACTTCGCCGCGTCGCTGGCCGCACACGTGCGCACGCGCCAGGGGATCGCGCTGCTCGGCACCCTGGCGAACGGCCTGACGCTGGCCGTGGCGTTGCTGGCGATCGTGGCGTTCGTCCGGGCGGGGCGGATCGGGCTCGCCGAGGCCGGGGCCGCGGCGATCGCGGTGCGGCTGCTGTCGAGCCAGCTCACGACCGTGTTCACCACGGTGGGCAGCGTGCTGGAGTCGGCGCCGTTCCTCGTCGATCTCGAGACCTTCGACGCCGAGACACCCGCCGCGCCGCGGACCGGCATCGCGCGCCCGCTCGCCGCCGAGCTCGTCCTGTCGGGGGTCTCGTTCGGTTACCCCGAGCGCTCCGAGCCTGCGGTGCAGGAGGTGGACCTGCGGGTCGGGGCAGGCGAGCTGGTCGCGCTGGTCGGCGAGAACGGCTCCGGCAAGACGACCCTCGCCAAGATCGCCGCCGGTCTCTACCCGCCCGACGCCGGGCAGATCCGGTGGGACGGCGACGTGCTGCCGGTCGAGGACGTGCGCGCGTCGGTCACCGTCGTGTTCCAGGACTTCGTCCGCTACCAGATGTCCGTGCGCGACAACGTCGCGATCGCCGACCCGGAGCGGGAGGCCGACGACGAGGCGATCCGCGCCGCGACCGACCGTGCCGGCGTCGCCGAGACCCTGCGGGGGCTGCCGGAGGGCCTCGACGCCGTGCTGGGCCGCGAGATCGACGAGGGGGTGGACCTCTCGGGCGGCCAGTGGCAACGGCTGGCGCTGGCCCGGGCCCTGTTCCGGGACCGGTCGCTGGTGATCCTCGACGAGCCGAGCGCGGCGCTCGACCCGCGGGCCGAGGCCGAGCTGTTCCGCGACGTGCGCGGCATGCTCGACGGGCGCGCCGCGCTGCTGATCTCACACCGCTTCTCCAGCGTGCGCCTCGCCGACCGGATCTACGTGCTCGCCGGCGGGCGGGTCGTCGAGTGCGGCACGCACGACGAGCTGGTCGCCCGGGACGGGCCCTACGCCACGCTCTACGCGCTGCAGTCGGCCGCCTACCGCTGACCCGGCACGACGCCGAGTG
>CBIHNM010000005.1:0-40004 GCA_966211265.1 uncultured Pseudonocardia sp. | reverse complement strand
CCCCCCCCCCCCCGCCCCCCCCCGAGGGCCCCGGCGCGGGGGGGGGGGGGGGCCCCCCCCCCCGGGGGGGGGGGGGGCGGCCCCCCCGCGCCGGGCCGGGCGCGGGGCTCAGCCCACGAGCTGCTTCTTCACCGCGGCGGCGATCCGCCCGCCCTCGGCGCGGCCGGACGCGGCGGCGTTGGCCTTCTTCATGACCTGGCCCATCTGGCGCGGGCCGGGCTGCTCGCCGGTCTCGGCGGCGACGTCGGCGACCGCCTGACGGGCCAGCGCGTCCACCTCGTCGTCGGAGAGCTGGGTCGGCAGGTAGCGGGCCAGCACCTGCGCCTCGGCGCGCTCCTGGGCGGCCTGCTCCGTGCGTCCCGCGGCGGCGAACGCCTCGGCCGACTCGGCCCGCTTCTTCGACTCCTTGGTGATCACGTTCAGCACCTCCTCGTCGGAGAGCTCGCGCGCGCTGGCCCCCGAGACCTCCGCGTTCCCGATCGCGGTCAGTGTCAGGCGCAGCGTGGCCTTGACCAGCTCGTCGCGGCTCTTCATGGCGGCGGTGAGGTCGGTGCGCAACTGCTCCTTGAGGGGGGTCACGCTCGAGCACACTAGTCCGCGCCGGCAGAGCCCGTTGCGCGTCCGCCCCGCTCCCGGCGCGGGTCGTACGCTGGGTTTCGTGAACACCTGGTCCCGCCTCGCCCTGGGAACGGTGGCCACCGGCGCCACCACGCTCGCCTACTCCGTCGGCGTCGAGCGCCGCCACTGGACGCTGCGGGAGGCGACGGTGCCGGTGCTGGCCGCCGACGCCCGGCCGCTGCGTCTGCTGCACGTCTCCGACCTGCACCTCACGCCCGGCCAGCAGAGCAAGATCCGCTGGGTGTCCGAGCTGGCGGCACTGGAGCCGGACCTGGTCGTCGACACCGGGGACAACCTCGCGCACACGGCGGCCGTGCCCGGCGTGCTCGCCGCCCTGGGCCCCCTGTTGCAGCGCCCGGGCGCGTTCGTGTTCGGCAGCAACGACTACTACGGCCCCACACCCAAGAACCCGGCCCGCTACCTGCGCCGCGGAGACACCCGCCGGATCCACGGCGAGAAGCTGCCCTGGGAGGACCTGCGGGCCGCGCTGCGCGAGCGCGGCTGGCTCGACGCGACGCACGCCCGTCACCGGATGACCGTCGACGGCCGCACGATCGCCGTCGCCGGCGTCGACGACCCGCACCTGAAGCGCGACCGCTACCGGAAGATCGCCGGCCACGACGCGGACGCGGACCTGCGCCTGGGGCTGACCCACTCCCCCGAGCCGCGCGTGCTCGACGGTTTCGCCGCCGACGGCTACGACCTCGTGCTGGCCGGCCACACGCACGGCGGGCAGCTGCGGATCCCCGGCTACGGCGCGCTGGTCACCAACTGCGGCATCGACCGCTCCCGGGCGCGTGGGACGTCGCGCTGGGGCAGCCACACGCGGCTGCACGTCTCGGCCGGCCTGGGCACCTCGCCCTACGCGCCGGTGCGCTTCGCCTGCCCGCCGGAGGCCACGCTCCTGACCCTGGTCCCGCGACCGGCAACCCCGGCGGTGGAGCGGGACACCCCCGCGTCGGCGGGACGGCGCGTCGGGTAGAGTTCTCCATGGTTCGCGGGGATGCCCGCGCAACTCGGGGTGTGGCGCAGCTTGGTAGCGCGCTTCGTTCGGGACGAAGAGGTCGCAGGTTCAAATCCTGTCACCCCGACCACACAAAGGCCCTGGTCAGAGACTCACTTGAGAGTCGCGGACCAGGGCCTTCGTCGTGTCTGCGGACCGCCGAGTGACTATCTGCGTGACTACCCCGCCTCATCGGGGAACAGCCGGTTCATGGCCGTCGCGCCGTCGTCGATCACCGGCCGGATCTGCTTCCGGTAGATCTGCTCGGTGACGGTGCTGCCGCCGGTGTGGCCGACCGGGCGCGCGATCTGGTCGATGGTCACGCCGCTGTCCGACAGCAGGGACACGAAGCTGTGCCGCAGCTCCCGGGGTGTCCACTCAGCGGCAGGCAGTCCGGCGGCCGTCAGGACCCGGCGGAAGCCGCGCCGAACGTCGGCCGCGTCCAGCTCGCTCCCCGTCTCGGAGGCGAACACGAGACCGTTCCAACCTCTGGCGTGGCTCAGGCACCGCTGGTGGCTGCTGGCGTGCGGTCGAAGACAGCAACCGCGTCGCCGAAGAAGAGGGCACCGACGTAGAGCGACTTTCCGTCGGGACTGACCTCGACCGGGACACCGCCATCGAGCCCGCGTCCGTTGGCACAGCTCGTCCCGCCGTCACCGTCGGCGCCGTTCTGTGAAACGCAGCCGGCCGCGCCGGGCTTCTGGGCCACCGTGCCGTCGGGGCCGCGGTCGAAGACTGCGACGGCGTCACCGACGAGGGCAGGCACGTAGAGCGACTCGCCGTCCGGGCTGACCGCGACGCCGTGGGCTCCGAGGAGTCCCCGCCCATCGGCGCAGGTCGTACCGAGGTCGCCGTCGCCGCCGTTCTGCGAGATGCAGCCGGCCTCGCCGGCCTTCTGCGCCAGCGTCCCGTCCGCGGCGCGGTCGAAGATCGCGACCGCGTTACCCACGAGAGGAGACGCCACGTAGACCGACCTACCGTCGGGGCTGACCGTGACCGCGTGGGCTCCGTCGAGCCCCCGCCCGTCGGCGCAGCTCGTCTGGCCGTCGCCGTCAGCGCCGTTCTGCGAGATACAGCCCGCCTCGCCGGCCTTCTGGGTCAGCGTCCCGTCGGCGGCGCGGTCGAAGATCGTCGCCGCGTCACCGTTGACGGCGGTCACGTAGACCTGCGTGCCGTCGGGGCTGACCGCGAGGTCGACGGCCTGGTCGAGCCCCCGGCCGTCGGCGCAGCTCGTCTGGCCGTCGCCGTCGGTGCCGTTCTGCGAGATGCAGCCGGCCTCACCGGGCTGCTGGGTCAACGTCCCGTCGGCGGCGCGGTCGAAGACGGCGACCGCGTTTCCGAGGAAGCTGGCCACGTAGACCGACTCGCCGTCGGGGCTGACCCTGATGTCGGTGCCTCCGTCGAGTGCCCGCCCGTCGGCGCAGGTCGTCCCGAGGTCGCCGTCGGCGCCGTTCTGCGAGATGCAGCCGGCCTCACCAGGCTTCTGGCTCAGCGAGCCGTCGGCAGCTCGGTCGAAGACCGCAACCGCGTCACCCAGGAAGCTGGCCATGTAGACGTGCTGGCCGTCCGGGCTGACCGTGACGGAGTGGGCGTGCTGGAGCCCCCGCGCGTCGGCGCAGGTCATCCCGAGGTCGCCCCCGACGTCGCCGTCGGTGCCGTTCTGCGAGACGCAGCCGGCCTCGCCAGGCTTCTGGGTCAGCGACCCGTCGGCGGCGCGGTCGAAGATCGCGACCGCGCTGCCGTTGAAGGCGGTCACGTAGACCTGCTTGCCGTCGGGGCTGACGGTGAGGGCGACGGCTGCGCGGAGTGCACGCTCGTCGGCGCAGGTCATCCCGCCGTCGCCGTCGGCGCCGTTCTACGAGACGCAGCCGGCCTCGGCAAGCTTCTGCTCGATCTCGCCGGTCGGCTCGGCGTCATCCGGATCGGCAGCGGCGCTCGCCGGAACCAACATCGCCGCCAACGCGACCGTGCCCGCCAGGTAGGCGAGCCACCGCCAAATCCGACCGCCTCCGGCGCACGACCCGGTCGAGCTCTGCCCGCGTCGCTGCATGCGTCGGCCGTCAGCGAACCGAGCACTGAGGGGGCCTCCAGGCCGCTCGCCTTCCTCCACCGGTCCTGGCATGGACGTCCTCCTTGTGCTTAGGGGAGCGATACTTCCACTATGGCAAGGCTAACTATGATGCTATGAGCCGCTTCACCGACCCCTCCACCGGACCCATGCACACCCGAAGCATCACGCCGCAGCAACAAGGTCAGGACCCACCACATCGGCCAGCCGTCCCCCTCTGCCCACACGGCCACCTGGCGCCCTTTCGGACCGGACGAGGCGGACGGGCGCGCGGGCGTGTTGGGCTTTACCGGGGCAGCGAGTTGACGGCCCGAGAACCCTCCTCCAGGGTCACGTGAGGCGCGGCCGAGCGAGTAACGCGCGCGAGCGGCGCTCCGAGTGCCCGGTCGTCCCGCCCGACCGTCCAACTCGGAGTCCGCGATGACCGCCACCCCCTGGGCCGTCCTGCTGTGCACGTTCTCCGATGACACGACACAGCCGCTGCCCCGGTCCCGCTACGAGGAGCTGTTCACCGCGGCCGGTGCCGGGACGTGGAACATGCCGGACTACTTCCGGGACATGTCGCACGGCAACGCCGACCTGTCCGGCTCGCAGGTGTTCGGGTGGTACATCCTGCCGAAGAAGCGGGCGGAGTACGTGGGCAGCGGGGCGAACGAGCAGGGCCGCGAGGACCTGATCACGTGGGCCCGGCAGGCCGCCGTGGACGCCGGGGTGGACCTGTCCCCGTTCTTCTCCGTGGTGGTGTGCGTGAACTACGGGGTCGACCTGTTCGGTGGCGGGAGCGGCGTCGTGTGCGGCGACGACGGCGGCAACCGGGCCGTCTCGGGACTGTCCCCGTCGTACCTGGGGCAGGAGTTCGGTCACCGGTACGGCCTGCAGCACTCGCGCCGCGTGGGGTCGGACACCGACTACCAGGACCCCTACGACGTGATGAGCACCCTGAACGCGCGGATGGCCCCTCGGCCGGGGCGTCCGGAGCGCGACCCGCGCGGCGGGCCGGTGTACACGATCGGGCCGGGCCTGAACGCGGCGAACATGGACCTGGTCGGGTGGCTCGACCAGAGCCGCGTGTGGGAGCCCTCCGGGCCGACCGACCGGAACGCCGTGGTCACCATCCGGCCGCTCCACCGCCGGGACCTGGACGGCTGGCTGGCGATCCGTTTCCACGGCTATTACGTCGAACTGCGGCACGACAGCGGATGGGACGCGGGGATCGAGAACCCGATGGTGCTGGTGCACAGCCTGGACGACCGGATCTCCTCCCTGTGGGCCGACTCGGACGGCCGCATCGCTCTGGTCGAGGGCAGCCGCTTCGGCACGACGGAGGTCGTGTCCGTGCTCGGCGCGCACCTGAACATCACGGTCGTGTCGATCGCCGACGACGGGCTGTCCGCCACCGTCGCGCTGTCGCATTCCCCGGCCCACCTCGGCGGGGTCCAGGAGAGACCGGGCATCGACACGACCGAGATCACGCACGACGGGCACGAGATCGAGGACCTGCTGACGACGCTCGAACGGCCCGGGCGCGAGATCGAGATCGACCAGGGCTGACGTCGGGCTGTCGCCACCGCCCCGGTGCTGGCCGGCCAGACGTCGCCTACGCGTTCGCCAGGGGCACTGGCCGGCGAGGGGGTACGGGCCACGCCGGGGCACGTCCGGGACACATCCGCCCCGGGACGGCCCGGTACCTACTGACACCACGTGGCAGCGGTTGGCTGGTGAGCAAGGGCCCATGCGCGGACACGCCGGTAGCGCACATCCGAGCCGGACCAGGGCCTTCGTCGTGCGTGGGACCGCTGCCGGAGCGTTCCCCGCAGCACCGTCCTCAGACCGGTGCGGACTCCGCTCCTCCGTCGTCCGGATCCTCGCCGTCCTGTCGTGGAGCTCCCGGAGGATGTGGTCGCCGTTCTCGGCGCACCCAGGTGACCGCCAGCTCGTCGGTGGCCGGATCCTCCTCCGCGGCGTCATGGTCATCGGGTGGCTCATGGCCGGCGACGGGTGACGCGTTGCGCGGACGGGGTGACGGTCGCCAGGGAGGCCGGCCGGGGGCGGCCCGGTCCGGTCCACCGCGCTGCGGTCGAGGCGCGGCGGGGTGGCTCGACGGTTCGTACCCGGTCGAAGCCGGGACGGTGTGGATCCCGCATGTCGGCTCGATGATCGGCTCCTCGGCCGCACCGGCGCGGTAGGCCGCGTTGGCCAGTACCGAGCAGATGCACCCCTGTGTCACCGCGTCCGATCCACCGGGTGGCGGCACGGGGGCCGCGGGCGGCTCCATGGTCGGTCGGGACACCGGACCCGCCGCCTGCGCACTGTCGGTCACGCTTCGCCCTCCTGGCCGACAGCCCACCGCATCGGCCACGGCATCGGCGTCCACATCTTTCAGTCACTCGTCTTAACGACCGTCGCGGTCGCGCGTTGCGCCGAGTTGTCGCCCCTCGGACGCCCGACCCGGTGGAGTGGAGCGAGTGGCGGCCTCGCCCGCGACACGGCATCGCAGGCCCACTCCGGCCCGGACCGCTCGGCCATGGTCGTTGCAGGCTCACCGAGCAGCGCAGATGGCGTCGGCGGAGACGCTGCGAAGTGCGGCAGTACTGCATTCGGGGGTCATGCGTGGGGAATGAACCGGCCAGTACCGTCGGTGACGTCCGGGGGGAACAAGCGGGGTCGTGAGCAAGCGCGAGAGCGACGTCGCGCGCCGATTCCGGCTTTCGGATCGGTATCGATGATGCCCCGCTCATCCACCCCGGGGGCCGTAGACACGCCACGTCATCCTGAAGAGGTCTCGCCGCCACCTGCACCAGGGGATGCAGGTGGCGGCCGGCCGGCCGGGCGGGTGGCGAGAAGGGGACATTCCACCCGATCTACCCACCGAAGGCGCGATTCACGTCGCGCGACGACGTCGGGCATCCCGGCACTCGCTCACCGGCGTGCGCGTGGCACACGGACCGCAGGGCCGCGGGCGGCACCGAACCCGCCTCGGAAGGCGTCCGACCCGCAGCGACGACACCGGACCCGACTCGCTCCGGTATGTTTCCGACATGACCCGGAGGTCGACCCCCGGCGACATCGCCCCGGCACTGGATACGCGGATGGCCCTGATCCGGGCAGCCGAGGTGCTGTTCACCGACCGCGGGGTCGAGGGCGTCTCCCTCCGCGAGATCACCCGGGCCGCCGGGCAACGCAACACCAGCGCGCTGCAGTACCACTTCACGAACCGTGACGGCCTGCTCCGCGCCATCCTGACCCGCCACCTACACGAGATCGGGGCGTATCGCACCGCCCTGCTCGACCGGTACGAGCAGTCCGGGCAGGAGGACCTGCGTCCCCTGGCATCGGCCCTGATCCTGCCCCTGATCGCGAAACTGTCCGACGTCGACGGCGGGCACGCCTACCTGTTGATCGCGGACGAGCTGCTCGGCTCGGCCACCCGCAGGCTCATCGAGGACTCCACCGCGATCCTCGTGTTGCGCGACCCCTACCGAAGCATCCTGCGCTGGACCGACCTCATCACGCCGCTGCTGCCACCCGAAGCCGTCGGCCACCCCCTGCACCGGCGCTACGCCGCGGTCCGCCTCGTCTACCTGGAGCTCTCCCGCCGCGCGAAGGACAACCCGCGCCAGGACCACACCCTGTTCACCGAGAACCTGACCGACCTGGTCACCACCGTGCTGGCCACCCCCGTCTCCGACGACACCAAGCAGGCGCTCGGGCGGCGACTCTGAGCCGCCCAGCGGCCGTCCCCCGACACGGCCCAGCCCGCTCACAGGGGGGCGCGGCACCCCGGCCGCGCCGCCGTCGCCCTCGGCTCCCGGGCCCCGGGTCAGAACGTGGCGATCGGGTTGACCGGGCTGCCGGACGTTCCGGCGAAGCGGACCGGGGCGACCGCGAGGTGGAAGTCCCACTGGCCGAGCTCGGCCGCCGTCCTCGCGCACGCCTCCAGGTCGCAGTTGTCGAGCAGCCACAGACCCATCGCCACCAGCCCCACGGCGTGCACCGGCATCAGCACGTCCTCGTACCCCGAGGGCTGGACGTCCTGGGGGGTGTCGGCGCCGATCAGCGCGACACCCCGTTCGTGCAGCCACGGCAGGCAGGACGCGTGCCAGCCTGCCTGCGTGAACCCGCCGGTGTCGCCGGACTCGTGCCGGACGCGGCCGTAGCCGGTCCGCAGCAGCACCGCGTCGCCGGGTCGCACCCGCACACCCTGGCGGCGCTCGGCCTCCTCGAGGTCCTCGGGGAACACACCCTGCCCCGGTTCCAGCCACGCCACGTCGCGGACCGCCGCGACGTCGAGCAGGACACCGCGCGTGACGATCCCGTCCGCCGCCGCCGTCACCGCCGCCCACGCCGACCCCGTCGCGGCGTCGACCAGCGCGTGCGACCGCCCGTTGTACATCGTGCCGTCCCAGAAGAGATGGCACGGCGAGTCGACGTGGGTGAGCGTGTTGCCGTGGAAGGTGATGCCGAGCCGCTCGGAGGAGAAGCCCCAGCGCCGGTCGGCGCGGAACCCGGGCAGCGGCATGTCCTCGGCACCGGGCATGTCGGCGGCGCACGGGCAGGTCGTCGTCGACCGCTCCATGTCCGCCGGCACGGAGACCTCCCACGCACACGACACGCTCCGGCCGTGCCGCACGGCCCGCGCCGCACCCAGCCGGACGTCGTCGGTGACGTGGTTCAGGGTGCCGCGCTCGTCGTCGTCGCCCCACCGCCCCCAGTTCGACAGCGTGCTGAAGTACCCGAGCACGTCGTCCTGTGTGGGTATCGGTCGCCCTGTCGTCATCCCCGCACCGACTCCCTCTGTCACGCCGTCCGGTCACGCAGGCAGGGGCGTTCGGCGACCGCCCCGGAGCTCCCCGACCGGTGGACCGGCACGACACTAGCCACCACCGGTGCCCGGCGAGGCGGGCGACGGCGTTGACCCGGCCGTCCCGGGGCGCCAGGCTGCGGTGACGGTCCGGGCCGACGACGGGGTCGGCCCGTCGGATCACGGAGGCGTCGCATGTCGGTGTGGGACGTGGCGAGCCGCCCGGCGCGTGAGCAGTTCGGGTACTGGCGCGAGGTCATCTGCGAGGCGTTCGTCCCGCTGGCCCCCTCCCTGCTGGGCGCCACCGAGAGCTTCCACAGCCGCGTGGAGACCAGGGCGTTGCCGAGCGTCGTGCGCGCGAGGCTCACCTCGCAGCCACAGCGGACGGCGCACGGCGCGCGCGAGGTCGCCCGGACCGACGGCGAGTACGTGTTCGTGAACGTGCAGACGGCCGGTACGTGTGCCGTGCAGCAGCGCGGGCGCCGGGCCGTGGTCGGGCCGGGGCGGTTCACCGTGGTCGACACGACCGAGCCCTACGACTTCACGTTCGACCATGCCTGGTCGATGGTGTCCTACCGCGTCCCGCACCGCCTGCTCGGAGGACGCCTGGACGCGGTGCGCCGGCTGGCCGGTGGCTGCTACGAGCCGCGCGGGGCCGGTGGGGTCGTCACGGCGGTGATGTCGTCGATGTGGGACCTCGGTGACGGCCCCGGCGCGCCGGAGGTGGAGCTCGCCCTGGCCTCGGCGCTGTCCGCGGTCGCCGGGGAACGGCTCGGGGTCCCGCAAGACCCGCGCGCGCAGCTGCGCCGGGAGATCGAGCGTCAGGTGGAGGCGTACCTGTCCGACCCCTCGTTCGGCGTCGCGGCGGTCAGCCGACGGCTCGGGATCTCCCCCCGCACCCTGCACAGCACCGTCAGCGCGGGCGGGGAGACGTTCGCGGCGATGGTGCGGCGCCGGCGGCTGCACCGGGCGGCGGCTCTGCTCGCCGGGGCGGGCCCCGGCGTCTCGATCTCCGAGATCGCCGCGTCCGTCGGGTACGACGGGCCCTCCTCGTTCAGCCGCGCCTTCCGGCGCGAGTTCGGTCGCTCGCCGACCGACGTGCGGGGCCCGGTCGCACGGCATGCACGAGATGCACGACCATCGCGCACGTACTGAACAGACGCCCGGCCTCGTCGGCGCGAGCCTGGGCGTCGTTCCCAGGACCGACCACGGAGGTCGCCATGACGGTGTCGTTCACGCTCTCGCCCGAGCAGGAGCAGCTCAAGAAGACGGCCCGGCAGTTCGCCGAGGCCCACCTGCGCGGTCTCGCCGAGGAGGTCCGGAACGAGCCGGACCCGGCCCGCCGTGCCGACCTCGCCCGGCCCGCCTTCGAACGGGCCGTCGAGGCGGGGTTCCTCAAGGGACTGATCCCCGTCCCGTTCGGCGGGGCGGCGGGCAGCGGGGTGGACGCGGCCGTCCTGATCGAGGAATGGGCCGCGCACAGCCCGGACTTCGTGATCTCGATGGCAGGCCCGCTGATCGCGCTCGTCCCGGTGTACCAGGTCGGCACACCGGACCAGGTCCGGCGGTTCGTGGCCCCGTTCCTCGCCGACAGCGGTGCGCCGGTGGCCGCGATGGCCTACTCCGAGCCCGGCGGGAGCGCGAACTTCGACGCACCGGCCCCGGCCGAGGGCGTCCGCACCACCGCCGAACCCGACGGGGACCACTACCTCGTCAACGGGAGCAAGGCGTGGGCGTCGCACCTTCCCGGGTGGGACGGCGACGGTCCGGACGTCATGACCATCGTCTGCCGTGCACCCGGTGGCGTGTCCCTCGTCGTGGCCGAGCGCGAGCACCTGGCCGGGCACATCGAGGTCGAGCACCTCTACGACCTGCCCGGCCTGCGCGGCTGCCTCACCAGCCGGATCCGGCTCCGCGACGTCCGCGTGCCCCGGGCCAACCTGCTCGGCGCGGAGGGACAGGGCGTGGAGCTCACCCGCAACGCCTTCGTCGGCAGCGGCGCCTCGATCGGGACGTTCTCGGTCGCGGCCATGCGCCAGGCGTTCGACGTCGCCTACCGGTTCGCGGTGACCGAGCGTCGCGGTGGCCCCGTCCCGATCATCGAGCACCAGGCGGTCTCCGACGTCCTCGCCGACGCCAAGGCCCGGATCGAGAGCACCCGGCTGCTGTCCTGGCGGGCGCTGGACGCGGCGCTGTCCGGGGACCCGCACGGGCTCGAATGGGCCCTGCACGCCAAGATCCTGGGCTCCGAGACCGCGGTCGAGGTGATCAACAAGCTGATCCAGCTGGTCGGGGTGTCGGCCTACGACAACGAGTTCCCGCTCAAGCGCTACCTCGACCAGGCACTGGCCTACCCGGTCCTCGAGGGTTCCAACATCGGAGTCCGCCGCCGCCAGATGCAGTCCCTGCTCGGCACGGCCGGATACGACCCGCTCGCGGCCTCCGGCATGTCGTAGGACACGGCGCCGACGGGGCGCGGCCGGGAGGTCCGCGGGCTCAGGAGCCGGTCGGGGTGTAGGCCAGGTGCACGACGCCGTTCTCGAACGTCTCGCTGTCGACCAGCGTCAGCGGTGTCTTCGGCCATCCGTCCGGGAACATCCTGGGCCCCTCGCCCAGCGCGACCGGGTAGACGTAGAGGTGCAGCTCGTCGAGCAGCCCGTCGGCCAGCAGCGCCCGCACCAGCGTGCCGCTGCCGTAGGTGTAGATCCCGCCGTCGATGCCGTCCTTGAACCTCCGGACGGTCTCGACGTCGTAGGCGCCGAGCAGGTGCGAGTTGTTCCAGCCCTCGGCGTCGGTCCGGGTGCCGGACACGACGTACTTGGGGGTGTTGTTGAAGAACGGAGCGCCCGGGTCGTCCGACATGTCCCGCGAGCTCCAGGCCGGGCCCGACTCCTCCCAGGTGGTGCGCCCGAAGATGATCGCCTCCGAGCTGTCGGTGAGCCGGCCGATGGACGCGCCCATGTCGTCGGTGAACGCGTAGTCCATGGTCCACATCGGGGCGCCCGCCACCCCGTCGACGGTGGTGAACTCGTGTGCCTTGATGGTGCCCATCGTGGCCTCCTGGGGATCGTCGCGGATTCGGTCGTCCTGCCTCGCAGGCTTCATGGGGATGGACCGGGCGCGCCCGGGTATCTCATCGGTCCCGGTCGAACGTGCTCGCCGGGCACATCCTGGCGGCTGCGCTGACGTACGGTCGGACCGGCCCGTCCGGGGCCGACCGGTCGGCCGAGCCCCGAGGAGGACACAGGTGCAGCGGATCGTCTGCGAGGCGTTCGAGGAGCCCGCGGTGGTGGCGCTGCGGGAGGAGCCGACACCGGCCCCGGGCGCCGGGGAGGTCCTGGTCGAGGTCGACGCCGCGGGCGTGAGCTTCGTCGACGACCTGATCGCGCGTGGCCGCTACCAGGTCAGGCCACCGCTGCCCTACACCCCGGGATCCAGCCTCGCCGGTCGCGTCGCCGCGGTCGGCGACGGGGTCGCCGCCCCCGCCGTCGGTGACCACGTCGCCGCGCTGCTCACCGCGTTCGGCGGCTTCACCTCGCACGCGGTGCTGCCCGCGGCCGCGGTCGTCCCGGTACCGCCGGACGTGCGGGCCGAGATCGCGGCGACGGCGATCGAGAGCTACTGCACCCTGATCTTCGCCGTCACCCGGCGGGTCGCGGTGCGTCCCGGCGAGTGGGTCGTGGTGCTCGGGGCCGGGGGCGGTATCGGGCTGGCCGCGGTCGACGTCGCGCGCGGGCTCGGCGCCCGCGTCGTCGCGGTGGCCTCGTCACCGGACAAGCGGGACGCCGCCACGGCGGCCGGCGCCGAGGTCGCGATCGACTACACCGACCTCAAGGACGCCATCCGCGGGGCGACCGGCGGCGGCGCCGACGTGGTGATCGACCCCGTCGGCGGCCCCTCGGCCGAGGCGGCGCTGCGCGCGCTCGGCTCCGGCGGCCGGTTCTGCGTGCTCGGCTTCGCCTCCGGCGACATCCCCCGGCTGCCGGCGAACATCGTGCTGCTGCGCAACCGCCAGCTCGTGGGCGTGGACTGGGGCGACTGGGCCCGGGGCGACCAGGCCGCTGCGCTCGACCTGGTCTCCGACGTGCTGGGGCGGATCTCCCGGGGGGAGCTGCACCCGCCCCGCCCGCAGGTGCTGTCCCTGGCCGAGGCCCCCGCGGCCCTGGCGGGCTACGCGAACCGCACGGTCACCGGGAAGGTCGCGCTGCGTCCCTGACCGGGGCCGGCCCCGTCCGCACGCGGTGGCCCCCCGACGGCCCGCACTCGGGCGGGTCGTCGGGGAGCCGGCCGGGGGCGCGCCGGAGCAGCGCTCAGACCTTCGTGTCCAGCAGGTCCTTGAGGTGCTGGTCGATCTGGCCGATGTAGGTCGGCGCGACGCCGAACAGGCCGAGGTGCCCCAGGATGTCGTCGATCACCCGCAGCTCGCTGCCCTTGATCAGCTCCTGCTCGGCGACGTGGTCGCGGACCGGGAAGAACATGTCCTCGTTGATCGGCAGGACGTAGGTCTTCGCGGTGATCCGGTCCAGCGCGGCGGCGAGGTCACCGCCGGTGTGCCGGGCGACGTCGCCGCGCTGCCACTTCCACGCCATGCACAGCAGGTCGTTCGGGTCCATCGCGGTGAAGTAGGGCTCCAGGAAGCCCGCCATGAACGCCTCCTTCGACTCGAACTCCAGCGCCCGCCACACCTCCTGCTTCCAGAACTCGGTGGACAGGCCCATCACCGCCCAGATGCCGGCGTGGCGGGTGAGGCCGTCGACGACGTCGGCGTTGCTGGTGTACTCCCCGCCGTTCCACCCCGGGTCCGAGGTGATCGCCTCGACAAGGGCCTTGGTGTAGAGGAAGTCGTGCGGGGTGTTCTGCGCGGTCCCCGCGATCGGGGCGGCCCGCAGCACCTTGTCCGGGAACCGGACCGCCCACTCGTAGGTCTGCTGGGCGCCCATCGACCCGCCGGTGACGAGCTGCAGCTTCTCGATCCCGAAGCGCTCGCGCAGCAGGCGCTCCTGGGCCACGACGTCGTCGCCGATGCGCACCTTCGGGAACTTCGACATCGCGATGCCGGCGTTGGCGCCGTCGGCGTTGTGCGGTGAGGTCGACAGGCCGGACCCGATCTGGTCGATCACCACGATGAAGTACTTCTCCGGGTTCAGCGCGTGGTCCGGGCCGATGTAGACGTCCCGCCAGATCTGGTGCGTCCCGGAGTACCAGGTCGACACGAAGATCGCGTTGTCCTTCGCGTCGTTCAGCGTGCCGAACGTGGCGACCGCGAGGTGGCAGTCCGGGATCGAGCCGCCCTCCTCGAGGGCCAGCTCGCCGATGGAGATCAGCTCGTAGTCACCGTGGAACTCGTGGCTGTAGAACGGGTTGTCGATCATGTGAACGTCCTCTCGACGGGGCGCCTCGGGTGGCCGTGCGGGCCACCGCCCGCAGGCTCGTGTGTTCCCTACCACTAACCGGGGTGGCGGGGACAGCACGCCCGCCCGCCCGGGCAGGACCGCGCCGGACGGGCCGGCGCCGGTCCCCGGCGTGGTCCCGGACACACGGTGACGGCATCATCTGCGTCCATGAGCGAGCCCGTGCCGCCACCGTCCGGGCACCGGGTGTTCGCCGACTCCGCCGCCGGCGCGGCGATGCGGGTGCTGACGATCATCTGGGCATGCCTGTCCGCGGTGGCGCTCACGTCCTGGGGGATCGTCGCGCTGTCCACCGAGGGCGAGCTCGACCCGTGGTGGCTGTGGGTGGCCGGGCCACCCGCGGCCGTCCTGCTGGTGCTCTACGTCGCCGGCATCGGCCGCCCGCCCCGCCTGTAGGACGAGCGGGGTCAGGACGGCGTGGCCTTCTCCTGCTCGTACTTCTTCGTCATGTGGTCGACGGCGTCGAGCTGGGTCCGGGCGTGCGCCTCGCGGGTGTCGGTGGCCCGCGCAGCGGCGGCCCGGGTGCTCCCGGACTGGTTCTGGAACTCCGGGAACACGTGCCGGGCGATCAGCTCGAACGACTTCTTCGTCGCCTCCGGGTCGGCCCACTCGTGCCCGAGCAGCAGCATCGCGCCGAACCCGCCGTTGCTCTGGTCGACCAGCTTCTGGACCTGGGCCTTCGCGTCCTCGACCGTGCCGATGGCGCCGATCCCGGCGTCGTTGATGAAGTCGATCATCTCCGTGATGTTCGACCCGTCCACGGCCATCTGCGGGAACGCCGCGACCTTCTGGAAGTAGTTGAACCACTGCTCGATGCCGTACTCGACGTCGCGGTAGGCCTGTTCCCTGGTCTCGGCGATGTGCATCAGCCCGACCAGGCGCCAGCCCGCACGGTCCGGTGCCGGCTGCCCGTGGTGCGCGGCCCGCTCCTCGACCACGCTCCAGTGGTGGGCCAGCGCGTCGAAGCCGTCCTGGGTCAGGGTGGCCCCGATCGAGAGCAGCCCGGCGCCGAAGCGCCCGGCCATCCGCGGCCCGGTGGGCGAGGCGACCGCGGCGACCGCCAGCTCGAAACACGGGTCGGTGTAGGGGCGCAGCTGGAGCTGGGCGTCGACCAGGTTGTGTGTCCTGGTCTGCTGGGTGACCGTCTCGCCGCGCAACAGCCGGGTGATGATGTCGAGGTTCACCTCGAGCAGCTCGCGGGTGTCGGTCGGGTTCAGCCCGATCATCGCCGAGTCGGTCGGCAGCGAGCCGGGACCGACGCCGAGCATCGTGCGTCCGCGCGTGAGGTGGTCGAGCATCACCATCCGATCGGCCACCCACAGCGGGTTGTGGTAGCTGATCGAGGTGACGCCGGTGCCGAACCGGATACTGCGGGTGCGCTCGGCCGCGGCCGCGATGAAGATCTCCGGCGACGCGATGATCTCGCTGCCCGCGGAGTGGTGCTCGCCGATCCAGGCCTCGTCGTAGCCGAGGGCGTCGAGATGGCTCACCAGATCGAGGTCACGCTGGAGCGCCAGCGTCGGGTTCTGGCCCGGCGCGTGGAAGGGCGCCAGGAAGGTACCGAAACGAAGTCTGCTCACAACTGCTCTCCTCGTCGAGAATCGTGGTGCGCCCGTAGAGCTCGTGGTCCGTCATACCGAGCGTGATCGGCGCCACGCAAGGGTTGCCGCCGGGTAGCAGCGGCCGGTCGGCCCTGCCGTGGACCCCGGCCGGACGTGCGACCGAAAGTGGCACAACCCCTATGCGATAGGTTCGCCGATCATGGGACACCGCGAGGAGCTGCTCGACGGGGCCGCGCAGTGCCTCTACGAAAAGGGATTCGGCCGGACCACGGCCCGGGACGTGGTCGCGGCGTCGGGCACGAACCTGGCCTCCATCGGCTACCACTTCGGCTCCAAGGACGCCCTGCTCACCGAGGCACTGCTGAAGGCGACGGCGAGCTGGGGCGAGGAGCTGGACAGGGCGCTCGCCGAACCGGACGCCTCCACCACCACCGACCCGCAACGCCGGGTGGAGGACACCTGGAGCCGGGTGATCGGCCTGTTCTCCAGCCAGCGGCGGCTGTGGGCCACCCACGTCGAGGCGCTGGCCCAGGCCGACCGGCTGCCCGAGCTGCGCGAGTCGCTCGTCGCGGCGCAGCGGGAGGCGCGCGAGGGTCTCGCGCTGACCTTCCACACGCTGCCCGACGACCCGGAGGCCGCGGACCGCCGTGTGCACGTCCTGGGCGCGGTCTACCAGGCCCTCCTGACCGGCGTGATGGTCCAGTGGCTCCTGGACCCGGACTCCGCGCCGACCGGGGTGGACATGGCCGAGGGCCTGCGGGCGATGACCGCGGAGCGAGCCGCGGCGCTCGCCTGAGGCCGCCCGCCCGGGCCCTCACCGCACCTGCAGCCGCCCCAGCTCGACGGCGGGGTCGCCGGCGATGACCGTCATCTCCCCGGGCCGCTCGGCGACGAACCGCAGGGACACCGTGCTCCCGGCGGTGACGTACCGGGACCAGCCCAGACCCGTCAGGGTGACCCGTTCGGTGACGTCGCTGCCCACGACCAGGGCGACGACGGCGCCGCGCGGGACCGCGACCACCGTGGCCGGTCGGCGTGCCGCACCGGACCGGTGGTCGAACCGCACGGTCCGGACCCCCTCGGCCGAGGCCGCCGGCGTGAACGCGGGCGCGACCTGCTCCGCCGCCGGCAGGGAGCCGCATCCGGCCGCCGTGACCAGCAGGAGCAGCACACCGCCGGTCCACGCGGACGCACGCGGCCCGCGCCGGGCCGGACCGCTGCGGGGACGGGGGACCGCACGCACGATCGGCTCTCCTCCCCGGACGTCCCGGCACCTCCGGCGACCCCGGCCACCGGCACCGACCACTGTGCCAGCCCCTGCGCAGCCGCCCGGCGCCCAGGTGGACGACGCCCGAATGGGGCATGATCGGGGGGTGCGTGCCGACCCCTCCCCCGCCGTCATTCCCGCAGATCCCGCGGACCCGGTGCCCGCGACCCACCCGGCCGCCCGGGTACCCGAGCGCCTGTTCGACGACGAGGCGGCGGAGCGACGCTGGCGGGCGCGGTTCACCGCGGTCCGGATGTCCCGGCCGTCCTGGGCCCTCGACGCGCCGGACCGCACGGTCTACGTCTCCAACGGCAGCGGCACCACCGAGATCCACGTCTGGGACCGGGCCACCGACACCCACCGCCAGGTCACCTCGCGCCGCAGCGGCACGCACGCGGGCGTGCTGCCCCCGGACGGGGAGACCGTCTGGTGGTTCGACGACACCGACGGCGACGAGTTCGGACGCTGGGTCGCCGAGCCCTTCGCCGGCCGGCCCGACGCCGACGAGCCGCGCGTCGCGGTGCCCGGCGCCGAGGACGGCTACCCGGCCGGCCTGGACATCGGCCGCCGGCTGGCGGTGCTGGGCACCTCCACCGATGCCGGTACCACGATCTGGCTGCACGAGCGCGGCTCCGCCGAGCCCGCCCGGGCCGTCTACTCGCACACCGAGGACGCCGGTGTCGGCGCGTTGAGCGAGGACGAGTCGCTGCTCGCGATCCACCACTCCGAGCACGGCGACTCCCGGCACCCGTCGGTGCGGGTCCTCGCGGTGTCCTCGGGCGCGGTCGTCGGGGAGCTCCACGACGGGCCCGGCAAGGGCCTGGCCCCGCTGACGTTCTCCCCCGTCCGCGGGGACCAGCGGCTGCTGGTCTCCCACGAGCGCCGGGGCCGCGAGGAGCTGCTGATCTGGGACCCGGTCTCGGGCACCGAGACCGAGCTGCACCTGGACCTGCCCGGCGAGCTGTTCGCCGACTTCTACCCCGACGGTGCGGCGCTGCTGGTCGGGCACACGCACGCCGCCCGGACGCGGCTGTTCCGCTACGACATCGCCACCACCGCGCTCGACGAGCTGCCGGTCGCGCCGGGCTGTGTCGGGTCGGCCGAGGTCCGTCCGGACGGCACGGTGGAGTACACGGCCAGCTCGGCCGCGACCCCCTCGGAGATCCGGGCCCTGCACCCGGACGGGACCGACCGGGTGCTGCTCCTCCCGCCGGGCGAGCGGCCGCCGTCGTCGTCGCCGGTGCGGGACGTCTGGGTCGACGGGCCCGGTGGGCCGGTGCACGCCCTGGTCACCGTGCCGGAGGCACGCATCGACACCGTGCCGGAGGCACGCATCGACACCGTGCCGGAGGCACGCATCAAGACCGTGCCGGAGCGGGCCGGTGCCCCGGCGGTGTTCGTGCTGCACGGCGGGCCGCACGCGGCCGACGAGGACCGGTTCGACCCGGCCCGCGCCACCTGGGTCGAGGCCGGGTTCGTGGTCGTCGAGGTCAACTACCGCGGCTCGACCGGTTACGGCTCGGCCTGGCGCGACGCGATCGAGGGCCGGCCGGGCCTGACCGAGCTGGCCGACGTCGCCGCCGTGCAGGACGCGCTCGTCGCCGACGGCACGGTGGACCCGGCCCGCTGCGTCGCCGACGGCTGGTCGTGGGGCGGGTACCTGTCGCTGCTGGCCGCGGGGACCCAGCCGGAGCGCTGGGCGGTCGCGGTCGCGGGTGTCCCGGTGGCGGACTACCTCGCCGCCTACGCCGACGAGATGGAGCAGCTGCGCTCGTTCGACCGCGCGCTGTTCGGCGGCTCGCCCGAGGAGCTGCCCGACCTCTACCGGGAGGCCTCACCGCTGACCTACGTCGACCGGGTCCGGGTCCCGGTCCTGGTGCTGGCCGGCGAGAACGACCCCCGCTGCCCGATCCGCCAGATCGACAACTACCTCGACGCCCTGGCCGCCCGCGGCGACGTCACCTACGAGGTCCGACGCTTCGACGCCGGCCACGGCTCCCTGGTCGTCACCGACCAGCTCGACCTGGTGGCCACCGAGATCGACTTCGCCCGCCGGGCCCTCAGTCGCTGAGCAGGGTCAGGACCTGCTCCGGCGGGCGGCCCAGCGCGGCCCGCCCGCCGGTCAGCACGATCGGGCGCTCGACCAGGGACGGGTTCGCGACGAGGGCGTCGAGCAGGGTGTCGGCGTCGGCCCCCCGCAGGCCCAGCTCGCCGAAGAGGGCGTCGCCGGTGCGGGTGATCGTGCGCGGGTCGTCGGTGCCCAGTGCGGCGAGCACCTCGACGAGCTCGGCGCGGGTCGGCGGGTCGTCCAGGTAGCGCCGCACGACCGGCTCGATGCCGCGCTCGGTGAGCAGCGCGAGCGTCGCACGGCTCTTCGAGCAGCGCGGGTTGTGCCAGATCTCCACGGGGGTCGCGTCCATGCCGCAGAGCCTAGGACCGGACCCGGGCCCTCGGACACGTGACCGGGGGCCGGGTGTCCCGGCCGGTCGCCGTCGGTGCCCGTGGGCGACGATGGTCGCGTGGTGACCGAGACCGGCCCGGCGCGCGGGGGGACGGCCGCCTACCGGGAGGTCCTGCGGCTGCCCGGCGTCGGGGGCGTCACCGCGGTGGCCTTCGCGGCCCGGATCCCGGCCACCGCGGTCGGGGTGACGATGACGCTGCACGTCGTCCTGACCCTCGGGTACGGCTACGCCGCGGCGGGTCTGGTCGCGGCCGCGGTCCCGACCGGCATGGCGATCGGCGGGCCGGTGCTCGGGGCGCTGGTGGACCGGCACGGGCTGCGGCCGATGCTGCTGCTGACGATGCTGGTCAGTGCCGGGTTCTGGGCGGTGGCCCCGTTGCTGGGCTACGGCTGGCTGCTCGGCGCGGCGTTGGTCGGCGGGATGTTCGCGCTGCCGGTGTTCTCCGTGGTGCGCCAGGTCCTGGCGGCCGCGGTACCGGCGGGGTACCGCCGACCGGCCTTCGCGATGGACTCGATGTCGGTCGAGCTCTCCTACATGACCGGCCCGGCGGCCGGGTCGTTGCTGACGCTGTGGCTGGGCAGTGCGACCACGATGCGGCTGGTCGGAGCCGGGTTCCTGGCCGCCGGTGCGGTGTTGCTGGTCCTGGACCCGCCGGTCCGCGCGCACTCCGGGGGGCCACGGCCGCCCGCGCCGCCGGTGCGGGAGTGGCTCACCGCCCCGCTGGTCGCGTCGCTGCTGGGCGTCACCGCGGCCGTCGTCACGATCATGGGGACGGAGCTGGCGTTCATCGCGAGCCTGACCGGCAGCGGGCAGGCCTGGGCGATCGCGGCCGTCAACGCCGTGTGGTGCGTCGCGTCGCTGGCCGGCGGGTTCGTCTACGGGGCGGCCCGCCGGGCGGCGCCGATGCCGCTGCTGCTGGGGGCCCTCGGTGCCGCGACGCTGCCGGCCGCCCTCGGCGGTGCGTGGTGGACGTTCGCGCTGCTGCTGGTCGGCGCCGGGCTGTTCACCGCCCCGACCCTGGCCGCGGGCAGCGACTCCGTCGCCACCCTGGCCCCGGAGCGGGTGCGCGGTCTGGTGACCGGCCTGCAGGGGTCGGCCACCACGGCCGGCATCGCCGTGGCCACCCCGCTCTCCGGGGTGCTGGTCGACACCGCGTCGCCGGCGGTGGCGATCCTCGCCTGCGGCTCGGTGGCGCTGGCCGCGGCCGCCCTGTCCGCGCTGCTGCTGTCCCGCCAGCGGCGGGTCGCGGCGCCCTGAGGCCGGGCCCGCCGCACGGGTGGCGCGGGTGCTGAGAACGTCCACAGGCGGTCGGCGCATCGACCCGGTGGTCGCGGCTCCGGGGCTCGGGGGCCGGGCACACTGGTGGGTGATGAGCGCCCCTCCCCGGCCGGACGCGGCCACCCAGCCGAACCGTCGTGGCCGCACCCGCCCGGCGGGGCCGTTGCGCTGGCTCGCCGCGCTGCTGCTGACGACGCTGGCCGCGGTCGCGGTGATCCCGGACCTGCTGTTCGGGATGGACCGTTTCCCACCGTTCGCGCAGGTCATCGCGTTCCGGACACCGCTGCTGGGCGGGCTGCTGGTCGTCCTCGCGTTGTCCGCGACGCTCACGGCGCTGCGCCGCAGGCTCTGGCCGATCACCGCCGGGCTGGCCGTGGTCGCCGTCCTCGGCGCCGCGATGGTGCTGCCGCGGGCGGTGGCCGACGCGGCGCCGGGGTCCGGGACACCGCTCGAGGTCCTCTCGCTCAACGTGTTCGAGGGCGAGGCCGACGTCGACACGTTCGCCGCCCTGATCCGCACCGAGCAGCCCGACGTCGTGTCGGTGCCCGAGTCCGGGGGCCGCTTCGCGGGCGAGCTGGAGCCGCTGATCGCGCCGCTGGGCTACCGGACGGTCGCGTCGGTCTCCGACCGCCGGCCGGACGTCGCCGGGGTCACCCTGGCCGTCTCCGAGCGGATGGGCGAGGTGCGGACCCGGATCGGGCGCGGCATGCCGTTCCCCTACGTCGAGGCCACCGGCGGCGAGCTGGGGGACCTGCGGTTCGTCGCCTACCACGCGGTCGCGCCCACCCGCGGCAGCATCGACGAGTGGCGCTCGGACCTGGGCCTGCTGCGGCAGTGGTGCCAGGGCCCGACCCCGGCCGTGCTGGCCGGCGACTTCAACGCCACGCTGGACCACTCGGTGCTGCGGGACGCGACGGCCGGCTGCACCGACGCGGCCGCGCAGACCGGCGACGGGCTGGTCGGTACCTGGCCGAACTGGGCCCCGCGCTGGCTGGGCCCGCAGATCGACCACGTCTTCGGCACCGCAGGCATCACCGCGGAGTCCTTCGACGTCCGCGACGTGCCCGGTACCGACCACCGCGCGATCCTGACGACCCTGCGGGTGCCCTGACCCGGCACCCGGCCCGACCGGATCCGGGCGGGCGGTGCCGTCAGGCCGGGGGGACCTCGGTCAGCGTGAACGTCTCGATGTCCAGGACGAAGCCCCGGACCCCGGTGCCGTCCAGCAGGAACGGGTCCGATCGCAGCCTCGCGACCCCGCGGCGGACGTTCGTCGCCGCGTCGTCGAAGGCCTGCGGACGCCAGGACGGCGACAGGCCGGTCTCGCGCGCCAGCTCCTCGGTGAACTCGTCGTCGGTGAACGACGCCATGCCGCACCCGGTGTGCGCCACGACCAGCACCTCCCGGGTGCCGAGCTTGCGCTGGCTGATCGCCAGCGAGCGCACCACGTCGTCGGTGACGACACCGCCGGCGTTGCGCAGCACGTGCACGTCGCCGGGTTCCAGGCCGAACAGGGCCTGCTCGTCGATCCGGCAGTCCATGCAGGTCAGCACGGCGGTGTGCAGCGCAGGGGCGGAGGCCAGGCCGGCAGCCGCCCCCGCGCAGCGCTCACGACCGGCGCTCTCGTGACGGCGGAGGAGTTCGTCGTTGCTCACACGACCTAAAATATCCTGTTCCGCCCCCGCGGGAGCAGCACCGGAGAAGATCATGGGAGCGGCCTCACACGCACGACGCCGCCGGGACCGTGCGGATCCCGGCGGCGTCGGCGAACCTGCGTGTCAGCCCGCGGCGGCGACCGTCTCGGCGACCTCGTAGGTGTTGAGCGCGGCACCCTTGCGCAGGTTGTCCCCGCACACGAACAGCTCCAGGGTGTTCGGGAAGTCCAGCGCCTGCCGGATCCGCCCGACCCACGTCGGATCGCCGCCGACCGCCTCGGCCGGGGTCGGCCACTCGCCGGCCTCGGGGTCGTCGCGCAGCACGATCGAGGGCTGCGCGCCGAGCACCTTGCGGGCGGCGTCGACCGTGACCTCGCGGCCGAACGTGGCGTGCACCGAGAGCGCGTGGGTGGTGACGACCGGGACCCGGACGCAGGTGGCCGACACCTTCAGCTCCGGGATGCCGAGGATCTTGCGGGCCTCGTTGCGGACCTTGAGCTCCTCCGACGACCAGCCGTCCTCCTTGACCGAACCGGCCCACGGCACGACGTTGAGCGCCAGCGGCGCCGGGAACGGCGACCCGGCGGCCGACCCGACCGGCACGCCGGCCGCGGACAGCGCCGTCGCCACGTCCCCGCCGGTGACGCCGAGCTCCTTGCCGGCCACCGCGGAGATCTCGGCGTAGAGCTGGTCGACGCCGGGCTGCCCGGCACCGGAGGCGGCCTGGTAGGAGGCCACCACGAGCGCCTGCAGGTCGAACTCGCGGTGCAGCGCGCCCATCGCCGCCATCATCGACAGCGTCGTGCAGTTCGGGTTCGAGATGATCCCCTTGGGCCGGTCGGTGACCTTCTCCGGGTTCACCTCGGGCACCACCAGCGGCACGTCGGGGTCCATCCGGAACGCGCCGGAGTTGTCCACCGCGATCGCGCCGCGCGAGGCCGCGACCGGCGCCCACTCCGCGCTGACCTCGTCCGGGACGTCGAACATCGCGATGTCGACGCCGTCGAACACCTCCGGCTTGAGCTCCTGGACGGTGATGTCGGCGCCGCGGACCCGCAGCACCTTGCCGGCCGACCGCGCGGAGGCGATCAGCCGGATCTCCGACCACGGCACGGACTCGCGCGAGTCCAGGATGTTGATCATCGTGGTGCCGACGGCACCGGTGGCGCCGACCAGCGCCAGTACGGGCTTGTCCATGGCCATGTCAGGTCACCGACCCGTTCCCGCGGCGACCACCGCGTCGTCCTCGGCACCGAGCTCGAACGCCTCGTGCAGCGCCTGCACCGCGTCGTCGAGCTGGTCGGAGCGGCAGATCACCGAGATCCGGATCTCCGAGGTGTTCATCGTCTCGATGTTGATCCCGGCGTCGGAGAGCGCCTCGCAGAACGTCGCGGTGACGCCCGGGTGGTTGCGCATCCCGGCGCCGACCAGCGAGACCTTGCCGACCTCGTTGTCGTAGATCAGCTCCTCGAAGCCGATCACCGACTTGGCCTTCTCCAGCACCGAGACGGCCTTGTCGCCGTCCGAGCGCGGCAGGCTGAACGTGATGTCGGTCTTGCCCTCGCTCTCCCGGGAGACGTTCTGCAGCACCATGTCGATGTTGATCTCGGCGTCCGCGACCGTTCGGAAGATCTTGGCCGCCATGCCGGGGGTGTCCGGCACGCCGGTGATCGTGATCTTGCCCTCGGACCGGTCGTGCGCCACGCCGGTGATGATCGGGTTCTCCAACGGAATCTCCTCGATCGAGCCGGAGACCAGCGTGCCCGGCTTGTCGTTGTAGGAACTGCGGACACGGAGCGGGACGCCGTAGCGGCGGGCGTACTCGACGGCGCGCAGGTGCAGCACCTTCGCCCCGGACGCGGCCAGCTCCAGCATCTCCTCGTAGGTCACCGTGTCCAGGTGCGTCGCCTTGGGCACGATCCGCGGGTCGGCGGAGTAGATGCCGTCGACGTCGGTGTAGATCTCGCAGACGTCGGCCTCGAGCGCGGCGGCGAGCGCGACGGCGGTGGTGTCCGAACCGCCCCGGCCGAGCGTGGTGATGTCCTTGGAGTCCTCGCTCATGCCCTGGAAGCCGGCGACGAGCACGATGTGCCCCTCGTCGAGGGCCTCCCGCAGGCGGTAGGGGTTCACCTCGATGATCCGGGCGTCCCCGTGCCTGGACGTGGTCAGCATCCCGGCCTGGGAGCCGGTGAACGAGCGGGCCTCGGCCCCGAGCGAGTGGATCGCCATCGCGACCAGCGCGTTGGAGATGCGCTCACCCGCGGTGAGCAGCATGTCCATCTCGCGGGCCGGCGGCTTCGGGGAGACCTGCTCGGCGAGGTCTGTCAGCTCGTCGGTGGTGTCACCCATCGCGGACACCACGACGACGACGTCGTGGCCCTCTTTCCGGGTACGGACGATGCGCTCGGCGACCTTCTTGATCCGGTCCGCGCTCTCGACCGACGAGCCGCCGTACTTCTGCACGACGAGGGCCACGCCGACCTCCTGTCCTGGTCCCGCACGGATGCGGGTCCTTCGGCTGTGCGTCGCCGGCGGGAGACCCGTCGGCGCGCTGGTCGGGATTGCACACTACCGGTGGACCGTGCCCGATTTCAGGATCTGCGGATGCCACCATGACCGATCCCACACGGCCGGGTGCACTCCCGCGGGCTCAGCTCGCCCGGGCGCGGTGGCGCCGGACACCGTCGCGGTTGGCGCAGCGGGTCGAGCAGTACCGACGGCGCCCGGTGCGCGAGGTGTCGGCGTAGATCAGGCGGCACTCGTCGACGGCGCAGCGGCCGAGCCGGTCCATCCCGCGCCCGGCCAGATGCATCGCGGTGCCGGTGGCGATCAGCGCGTGCAGCACCCCGGCCAGCCCGAGCCCCTGCTCGCGGTAGTGCAGGTGCCAGTGCCCGTCGTGGTCGGTCAGCCGCGGGTGCGCGGTCCCCGAGGCCAGCAGCGCGTTGAGCCGCTGTGCCCGGGCCGGCCCCGGCTCGGCGTCGACGACCTCGACCCAGCGCGCGAGCAGCGCCCGGACCGCCGTCAGGTCCTCCGGCCCGGGGGTCCACTCGCGCGCGATCCCGGCCTCGAGGCAACGGTCGACGAGCTCGTCGAGGGTCCCCGGCGGGACGTTGGCCAGGTCCGCGGCCAGGCACACCGGATCGTGCCCGTAAGGGTTGATGTGCACTGAGCCATTACAGCACGATCGGCGTCATGAGCGAACCGGCGCCGCACCGCTGGACCGTCCGGTCCCGGCACCCCACGAGCGAGGGTGTGGTGCGCTACGAGTCCTGCCACTGCGGGGTCGCGCGCATCCGCACCGAACTCGCGGCCCCCGGAGGGGATCAGGCGATCCGGCGCACCAGCCGCACGACCAGCGTCGTGACCACGAGCCAGACGATCGCCGCGACGCCGTAGTTCAGCGTCACCGCCAGCTTCGGCTGGGTCGGGGTGAACAGGTCCCCGAGGCCGAGGTTGAACATCGCCGCCCACTCGCTGACGAACTGGGTCAGGAAGTTGGCCGGGTTCGCGTCCAGCAGCGTCAACACGATGTGCAGCACCAGGATCGCGACGATCACCAATCCGACGATGCGCAGCAGGCTGGCCAGGAAACCGGCACCGCGCCGCGCCGTCGTACCCACCGTGGACATTGGACCTCCCCGAAGTGACGGGTGACATCCTGACACGGCGGCCACCCCTGTACCTACCAACGAGTAGGCGACCGCCGAGGTTGTGACGACTTCGTTGTCGTGACGACTTCGTTGTGACCGACCCGATCGGGTTGCCGCGGAGCGGCCGGTTCGGGTTACGGTAGGGCCATGGCGCACCTGCTCCTTCGCCGCCGCGGCGGGGTCTGACCGACCGGCCCCTCGTCGCGGGGCTTCTGCGTGCTCGCCGGTCGTCCACCGGCCGAGCCCTCCCAGCAGGGCCACATCCAGGAGCATCGAAGTGACGAGCACTCCCGACGCCTACGTCGCCGCCAGCCACGAGAGCACGGTACGTACGCCGGACCGCCCCGCACCGCCGGAGCAGGCGCCGTGGAACCCGCAGAAGGGTTCCCATATGCCCCATCACCGGTACAAGCCCTTCCACGAGCTGGTCGAACCGGTGTCGCTGCCCGACCGCACGTGGCCCGACACCCGGATCACCACCGCCCCCCTGTGGTGCGCGGTCGACCTGCGCGACGGCAACCAGGCGCTGATCGACCCGATGAGCCCGAACCGCAAGCGCCGCATGTTCGACCTGCTGGTGCGCATGGGCTACAAGCAGATCGAGGTCGGGTTCCCGGCCGCCAGCCAGACCGACTTCGACTTCGTCCGCGAGATCATCGACAGCGACGCGATCCCGGACGACGTGGCGATCCAGGTCCTGACCCAGGCCCGCCCGGAGCTGATCGAGCGCACGTTCGCCGCGTGCGAGGGTGCGCCGCGGGCGATCGTGCACCTCTACAACTCCACGTCGGTGCTGCAGCGCCGGGTCGTGTTCCGCTCCGACCGGGCCGGCATCGCCAAGATCGCCACCGACGGCGCGGAGGAGGTCTCGCGCTTCGCCGAGAAGTACCCGGACACCGACTGGACGTTCCAGTACTCGCCGGAGTCCTACACCGGCACCGAGCTGGAGTACGCCGTCGACGTCTGCAACCAGGTCAGCGCGATCTGGCAGCCGACGCCGACCAGCCCGATGATCGTCAACCTGCCGGCCACGGTGGAGATGGCGACCCCGAACGTCTACGCCGACTCCATCGAGTGGATGCACCGCAACCTGGAGCGCCGCGACGGGATCGTGCTGAGCCTGCACCCGCACAACGACCGGGGCACCGGCGTCGCCGCGGCCGAGCTGGGCTACCAGGCCGGCGCCGACCGGATCGAGGGCTGCCTGTTCGGCAACGGCGAGCGCACCGGCAACGTCGACCTGGTCACCCTGGGGATGAACCTGTTCACCCAGGGCATCGACCCGCAGATCGACTTCTCGGACATCGACGAGATCCGCCGCACCGTCGAGTACTGCAACCAGCTGCCGGTCGCCGAGCGCCACCCGTGGGGCGGCGACCTGGTCTACACCGCGTTCTCCGGCAGCCACCAGGACGCGATCAACAAGGGCTTCGAGGCGATGCGCGTCGACGCCGCGGCGGCCGGCCACGACATCGCCGAGCACCCCTGGGAGGTCCCCTACCTGCCGGTGGACCCGCGCGACATCGGCCGGACCTACGAGGCCGTGATCCGGGTGAACTCCCAGTCCGGCAAGGGCGGCATCGCCTACATCATGAAGGCCGAGCACCAGCTCGACCTGCCGCGCCGGCTGCAGATGGAGTTCTCGCACGTCATCCAGACGTTCACCGACGCCGAGGGCGGCGAGGTCGAGCCGAAGGCGATGCGCGACGCGTTCGACATCGAGTACCTCGGACGCGAGACGCCGCTGCGCCTGGTCCGGCACCGGGTGACCAGCGACGGCGAGGGCAACGACGAGATCGTGGCCACCGTCCGTGTCGAGTCCGACCTGCACGAGATCACCGGCAGCGGCAACGGCCCGATCGCGGCGTTCGTCGACGCGCTGGCCGGGATCGGCTTCGACGTGCGGGTGCTCGACTACCACGAGCACGCCATGGGCGGCGGCGACGACGCCCGTGCCGCGGCCTATGTCGAGTGCGCCGTCGAGGGCACGGTCTTCTGGGGCGTCGGCATCGACAGCTCGATCACCAGCGCGAGCCTGAAGGCCGTCGTCTCCGCGATCAACCGGGCCATGCGCTGACTCCGGGCTCCCGGCCCGCCACCCCACCCGCACCGGCGCGGTCCGGGGCGGTCGGGATGGCGGGGCGGGTGATCCGGCCGTCCCGGATGGCCTCGGCGTGGTGGCAGGCCACCCGGTGGCCCGCGGCGGCGCCCTCGGGGACGCGCAGCTGCGGGCGTTCGGTGGCGCACCGGTCGGCCTGACGCCAGGGACAACGGGTGTGGAACCGGCAACCCGACGGGGGCGCCGCCGGCGAGGGCAGGTCGCCGGCGAGCAGGATCCGTTCCCGGTCGTCCTCGGCCTGCGGGTCCGGCACCGGGACGGCCGAGAGCAGCGCCCGCGTGTAGGGGTGGAGCGGGTCGGCGTAGAGGTCCCCGGCCGGGGCCTCCTCGACGATCCCGCCCAGGTACATCACCCCGACCCGGTCGCTGACGTGCCGCACGACGGCCAGGTCGTGCGCGATCACCAGGTAGGTCAGGCCCAGGTCGCGCTGCAGCCGGGACAGCAGGTTGAGCACCTGGGCCTGCACCGAGACGTCCAGCGCGGACACCGGCTCGTCGGCGACGATCAGGTCCGGTTCGACGCACAGCGCGCGGGCGATCCCGATCCGCTGCCGCTGCCCACCGGAGAACTCGTGCGGGTAGCGGCGCAGCGCCCCGGCCGGGAGCCCGACCGCGTCCATCAGCCCGGTCAGCCGCTCGTGGTCGGCCGCGCCTCCCCTGCCCAGCCCGTGCGCCCGCAGGCCCTCGGACAGCAGCGACTCCACCGACTGTCGCGGGTCCAGACTCGACAGCGGGTCCTGGAACACCATCTGGAACCGGCGACGCATGCGCCGCAACGGCTCCCCCGTCAGGGTCGCGACGTCGACGCCGTCGAACAGCACCCGGCCCCGCCGTTGCGCCCGGCCACCCACCAGCTGCAGGATCGCCCGGCCCAGCGTGGACTTGCCGCAGCCGGACTCGCCGACCAGCCCGTAGGTCTCGCCGCGACGCACCTGCAGCGACACCCCGTCGACGGCGCGGACGTGCCCGACCGTGCGCTCGAACAGCACCCCGCTGGTGATCGGGAAGTGCACGGCGAGGTCGTCCACCTCGAGCAGCGGGTCGTCGGTCGAGGTCATGCCATCCCCCTCACGCCGACGTCGCCGGGACCGGGTTGTGGCAGCGCAGCAACCGCGAGGCGGCCGTCTCCGCCTCGGGCGTGACCTCGGTGCAGCGCGCGATCTCGCGTGCGCACCGCGGGGCGAACGCGCACGCGGTGTCCCACGGCAGGTTGTCGTTGACCGACCCGGTGATCGCGGGCAACTCGTTGGCCGGGTCGGAGTCCAGGCGCGGGATCGAGCCGATCAGCCCGTGCGTGTAGGGGTGGCGCGGCGTGGCGAACAGGCGGTGCCGCTCGGCCCGCTCGACGATCCGGCCGGCGTAGAGCACGTTCACCCGGTCGCAGAGCCCGGCCACGACGCCCAGGTCGTGCGTGATCATCATCAGCGCGGTGCCGGTCTCGGCGACCAGCTCGCGCAGCAGCTCCAGGATCTGGGCCTGGATGGTCACGTCCAGGGCGGTGGTCGGCTCGTCGGCGATCAGCAGCCGGGGGCGGCAGGCCAGCGCGATCGCGATCAGCGCGCGCTGCCGCATGCCGCCCGACATCTGGTGCGGGTAGGAACCCACCCGCCGCGCCGGGTCGGGGATGCCGACCCGCTCGAGCAGCGTGACGGCCTCGGCGCGGGCCGCGGTCCGGTCCATCCCCCGGTGGCGGGTCAGCGCCTCGGTGATCTGCAGGCCGACCGGGACGACCGGGTTCAGCGACGACAGCGGGTCCTGGAACACCATCCCCAGGTCCCGGCCGCGACGTTCGCGCAGCGCCGCGTCCGGCAGGGCGAGCAGGTCGTCGTCGCCGAAGAGCACCTCGCCACCGACCTTCGGGCCGCGCCCGGGCAGCAGGCCCATGATCGCCAGCGAGGTGACCGACTTGCCGCAGCCGGACTCGCCCACCAGCCCGACGATCTCGCCCGGCTCGATGTCGAACGAGACGCCGTCCACGGCGACGGTGTCCGGCTCGCCGCGGCGGGTGAACCGGACCGACAGGTCGCGGACGTCGAGCAGCGGTCCCCCGCCGCACCAGGCCCGGGGCGGCCGGGCGCTCATCGCCGCCCCTTCGGGTCCAGCGCCTCGCGCAGGGCCTCGCCGAACAGCGTGAACCCGAGCGCGACGACGATGATCGCCAGTGCCGGGTACAGCGCGAGCGCGGGCCGGACGTCGAGGTAGGGCTGGGCGTTGGCCAGCATGAGCCCCCATTCGGCGCGGGCCGGGTCGGCGTCGCCGAGCCCGAGGAACGACAGCGCGGCCGCATCCAGGATCGCGGTGGCCAGCGTGAGGGTGGCCTGCACGATCACCGGCCCGACCGCGTTGGGAAGCATGTGCCGCAGCACGATCGCCGGGCGTCTGACGCCGAGCGCGGTGGCGGCCAGGACGTGGTCGGACTCGCGCTGGGCCAGCATCGACCCGCGCAGCAGCCGGGCGAAGATCGGCACGTTCACCAGCGCCACCGCGATGATCACCGTGGTCTGGCTGGGCCGGGCGGCGAGCGCGGCCACCGAGATCGCCAGCAGCAGCGACGGGATGGACAGCAGCACGTCGGTGACCCGCATCAGCACGGTGTCGGCCCACCCGCCGGTCGCGCCCGCGACGAGCCCGATCAGGACGCCGAACGCCAGCCCGAACAGGGTCGCCAGCACGCCGACGAGCAACGTCTGGCGGGAGGCCAGGATCATCCGGGAGAACTCGTCGCGGCCGTTCTGGTCGCTGCCCAGCGGGAAGCCGTCCTGCGGGCCCGGGATCACGCCCGGGCGCAGCGTGTCCAGCAGCGGGGCGAACGCCTCGCCGGGCCCGTTCGGGGCCAGCAGCGGCGCGAACACCGAGATCAGCACGAACACCGCGATGATCACCGCTCCGGTGATCGCGACCGGGTTGCGGCGCAGCCGGCGCAGGGCGTCGGCGCCGAGGCTGTGGCCGCGCGCGGTGTCGTCGATCCGCGCCCGGCGGCGCTGCGCCCAGGTCGTCGGGACCTCCGGTGCCGGCGGTGCCTCCACGGGCTCCCTCATCCCAGCCTCACCCGGGGGTCGATCAGTGCGTAGGACAGGTCGACCAGCAGGTTCACGACCACGTAGATCAACGCGCCCAGCAGCACGATCGCCTGCAGCCGGGGGTAGTCGCGCCGCTCGATCCCCTCGGCGATCAACGTGCCGAGCCCGCCCCAGTTGAACACCTTCTCGGTGAGCACCGCCCCGGCCAGCAACAGGCCGGTCTGCAGGCCGATCGTGGTGGACACCGGCAGCAGCGCGTTGCGCAGGACGTGCCGCCCGCGCACCGTCCCCGGCGCCAGCCCCTTGGCGTTGGCGGTGCGCACGAAGTCCGAGTCGAGCACGTCGAGCACCGAGGCCCGGGTGATCCGGACGATCACCGCGAGCGGGATCGTGGCCAGCGCGACCGCCGGCAGCACCAGGTGCGCGACCGCATCGGCGCTCGCGTCGAACTCGCGGGTGAGCAGCCCGTCCAGGATCGCGAACCCGGTGACCCGGGTGGAGTCGATGTCCACCGCGATGCGGCCGGACGGCGGGAACAGACCCAGCTCGACCGCGAAGACCTGCTTGAGCACGTAACCGAGGAAGAACACCGGCACCGCGACGCCGACCAGGGTGCCCAGGATCGTCGCGTTGTCCCACGGGCGGCCGCGGTGGCGCGCGGCCAGGTAACCCAGCGGGATCCCGGCGAGCACCGCGAGCAGCAGCGCCGTCACCGAGAGCTCGATCGTGGCCGGCAGCGCCCGCCCGATCTCGGCCAGCACCGGGTCACCGCTGACCAGCGACGACCCGAAGTCCCCGGTCACCGCGCGCCCGAGGTAGCGCAGGTACTGCAACGGGATCGGCTGGTCCAGACCGAGCGTCCGGTTCAGCGCGGCGATGCCCTCCGGCGTCGCCTTGTCCCCGAGCAGCGCCCCGGCCGGTCCACCGGGCAGCGAGCGGAGCCAGGCGAACAGCAGGACGGACAGGATCAGCAGCGTCGGGACGACCTGGAGCAGTCGTCGCACGACGTAGCGCAGCATGGTTCCCCCCTTCCCCCGAGCCGGACGAGGCCGCCGCGGGTCCCCACGGCGGCGCGTCCGGGCTACTGCTGCTCGCCCTTGCTGACCGTCACGAACCGCTCGTCGGTCAGCGGTGAGGGGATCAGGCCGGTGATGTTGTTCTTGACCACGATCGCCGGACCGGTGGTCAGGATCGGGACCGCGGGCAGGTACTTGGCCATGATGTCGCGGTTGGCCTGCTGGTAGGCCGCCGCGTGCCCGGCCGGGTCCGGGATCGAGTCGGCCTTGGCGAGCTCGGCGTACATCGCCGGGTCGTTCTGCCCGAACTCGGCCTTCGGCCGGCCGAAGAACGTGCCGACGAAGTTGCCGGCGTCGTTGTAGTCGCCGGTCCAGCCGAGCATGTGCAGGTCCTGCTTGCCGGCCTTCTGCACGTCGTCCTTGTAGCCGCCGTTCCACGGCCGGGCCACCGGGTTGACCGTGATGCCGACCGCGGCCAGGTCGGCCGACATCGCGGCGAACAGGTCGGCCGGGTTCGGCATGTAGGGCCGGGTGACCTCGGTCGGGTAGTAGAAGTTCAGCCTCAGGTTCGGCTGCCCGGCCTGGGCCAGCAGGGCCTTGGCCTTGTTCGGGTCGTACGGGTAGGTCGTGACGTCCGGCGCGAACCCGGCGACGGTGTCCGGCATGAACTGCGTCGCGACCTGGGTGCCCTCGGGCATCTTCGTCGTCACCAGCGCGTCCCGGTTGATCGCGTGGGCGATCGCCTGCCGGACCCGCAGATCCTTCAGGGCCGGGTTGTTCTTGGCGTTGAAGCCGACGTAGAGCAGGCTGAACGGCTTGCGGATCAGGACCTGGTTACCGGCGTCCTTGAGCGTCCCGTAGTCGGCGGGCGAGGGGTAGTCGTACCCGTCGATGGTGCCGGCGGCGAGCTCCTGCTTGCGGGCGTTCTCGTCCGGGATGATCTTGAAGATCAGCTTGTCGAGCTTGGCCTTCTCGCCCCAGTACCGGTCGTTGCGGACCAGGGTGATGGTGCCGTTGGCCTTGTCGTAGCTCTCGAACTTGAACGGCCCGGTACCGGTGGGGTGCTCGTTGGCGTAGGCGGGATAGGTGAACGAGTCCCCGCTCTGGGTGACCGCGTCGGCGTCGTACTGCTTGAGCGCCGTCGGGCTGGAGATGGAGAACGAGGTCAGGCCGAACGCGGCGGGGAAGGCACCCTTGAACCGGTTGAGGTCGAGGACCGCGGTGTTCGGGTCCTTGGCCTGGCAGCTCTTGTAGACCGGGCTGCCGGAGGCGTCGCCCTCGTTCTTGGCGAACCCGCCGAACACGTCGCCGTAGTAGATCATCTGGCTCTGGGCGGCGGCGCCCTTCATCTGGAACCAGCGGTCGAAGTTCGCACAGACCGCGGCCGCGTCGAAGGGCGTGCCGTCGTGGAACGTCACGCCCTGGCGCAGCGCGAACGTCCACTGCCTGCCGTCCGGGCTGGAGGTCCACGACGTCGCCAGGCCGGGCTCGAGTTCGGTGGTACCCGCCTTGTAGGTGATCAGCGTGTCGAACATCTGACGCGCCGGCCGGAAGCTCTCCCCGTCGTCGTTGAAGATCGGGTCGAAGTTCTTCGGGGCACCGGCGGCACCGAACACCATCGTCCCGCCGGAGGCGCCGCCGCCGGCCTCGCGATCGGAGGTCGCGCAGGCGGTCAGGGACACGGCGAGCAGACCCGCTGCGATGGCAGCGACCAGTCGGCGGGGTGCACTCATGTGGTGACCTCGATGGTGAGTCGGGCGTGCGTCGGGTGAGCGACGACGCTATATCCCGCCCCTACCCGCCGGTAGGTCCGAACGTCACGGTTCGGAAACGACGCGCGACCGTTATGCGACCTCCGGTCGGTAAACGACGCCCGCTACGCGGGCTCCGCGTCGAGGTCGCCGCGGCGGACCCCGTCGCAGAACGCGGCCCACTCCGCGCGGGTGAACAGCAGCGGGGCCTGGTCGGTCTTGGTGTCGGCGACGGCGACCCCGCCGTCCGGGGCGATCCCGACGGCGACGCAGTTGCCCAGGTGGCAGTAGCTACTGACCCGGTAGTCGATCAACTCTCGGCCCCCTCGCCGGACAGGTGCAGCTCCCGATACCGGAGCAGAGTCTCCCGTGAGGCCTCCGGGTCCTGCGCACGGGCCCGGACGTCGTCGAGGATCGTGCGGTAGAGCCGGACGTCGGCGGCGTCGGCGAGGTACGTGTCGCCGGCATGGCTCTCGGTGTAGACGAGGTCGGACCCCAGCTCCTCGGGGACCTCCAGGATCGCGAACTGGCCGGAGTGCGCCCGGTGCATGCCCGCGTCGAAGGGCAGCACGTGCAGCGCCACGTTGGGCATCTCCGAGAGCTCCAGCAGCCGCTGCATCTGGCCCGCCATGACCGCGGGGCCGCCGACGACCCGCCGCAAGGCGCCCTCGTCGATCACGTCCAGCAGCCGCAGCGCGGCGCTGCCGCGGCCCAGCGCGCGCTGACGGTGACGGCGCAGCTCGACCAGGCGGTCGATCTCCCACGCCTCGTGCCGGGGCAGCAGCGCGGTCAGGATCGCGCGGGCGTAGTCCGGTGTCTGGACCAGGCCGTGCAGCACCGCGAGGTCGAACGAGTCGACCCCGACCGCGTCGGTCTCCAGCGCCGCGTAGCGGCCGGGGCTGTCCAGGACGTAGCGCTCGGCCGACAGGCCGTCGGTGTAGGTCTCCCACCAGCCCTGCGAACGGCTCTCGCGCACCAGGCGCCGCAGCATCGCCATCTCCAGGTCCGCCGTGACGCCGTAGATCCGGATCAGGTCCTCGACGTCTCGCGGTTTCGGGATGCCCTTCCCGTTCTCCAGGCGGCTGATCTTGGAGGTGGAGCAGGCGAGCTCGCGCCCGACCTGGTCGAGCCGCAGCCCGGCGTTGCCGCGCAGGCGCCGCAGCTCGGCGCCGAGTCGCCGGCGCGCGCCGGTCGGTTCGTGCTCCACCCGCTGCCCCTCCCGACCGGTCGCCGTGAGCCTCGTCGCGGCGACACGACAGGTTCGTCTGTTCGGGTACCCCCGTGCAATCCCATCGCTGTGCAATTGCACGAGACCCCGATGTCGGGCACTCTACTCATAGGCGGGCCACAGAGACCGCGATCACACTCCGCGGCTCGTCCGGCGCCCGCCACCGGAACGACGAGCAGAAGGAGATCGTGATGATCCGCAGTCACCGTTCGCACCGCGCACCGGAGGTCCATCGGGCCGGCAAGTCCCCGGGGGCGTGCCAGGGCAGGTGGTCACCATGACCGCACTGATCATGCTGGTGGTCATCGGTCTGGCCGTCCTCGTGCTGACCGGCATCGTGATCGGGGTCGTCGACTCCGCGCAACGCCGGGCCTGGCGCCGGATCGCCGCCGAGCGCCGGATCAGCTGGGAACGGCGTCAGCAGCCGCGGGGCCCCCGCCGCTACTACGTCGACGCCTGGGCCGACGAGGACACCGACTGACCGGCACCGGAGATACACGCACCACCGGATGGGAAAGGACCGGCGCCGCGACGGGGGGTTGCTGCGCCGATCGGCCGGCCGCGCCTGTGGGCGGGGCCGGCCTCCACGTGTGGTGGGGCCGGTGCGGCCTACAGGGCCCGTCGTCCGGCGAGAGCGCGACCGAGCGTCATCTCGTCGGCGAACTCGAGGTCGCCGCCCATCGGCAGGCCCGACGCCAGCCGGGTCACCGAGAGCCCGGGGAAGTCGCGCAGCAGCCGCACCAGGTAGGTGGCCGTCGCCTCACCCTCGGTGTTCGGGTCGGTGGCGATGATGACCTCGGAGATGTCGGTCTCGTCCGCGGCGGGCCCGGTGCCGCCGAGACGGGTGAGCAGCTCGCGGATCCGCAGGGTGTCGGGCCCGATCCCGGCCAGCGGGTCCAGTGCCCCGCCCAGGACGTGGTAGCGGCCCTTGAACTCCCGTGTCCGCTCGACGGCGAGGACGTCCTTGGGTTCCTCGACGACGCAGACCAGCGTCGGATCGCGCCGGGCGTCGGCGCAGTAGCGGCAGCGCGTGTCGGCCGCGACGTTGCCGCACACCTCGCAGAACCGGACACCCTGCTTGACCGTCTGCAGGACGTCCTGCAGGCGGGTGATGTCGGCCGGGTCGGCGGCCAGCAGGTGGAACGCGATCCGCTGCGCGCTCTTCGGCCCGACCCCGGGCAGCCGGCCCAGCTCGTCGATCAGGTCCTGGACCGGCCCCTCGAACACCTCAGGCGCCCGGCAGGCCCAGGCCGCCCATGTCCATGCCTCCGGCGAGCGGGCCCATCTTCTCGGCCTGCAACGCCTGCGCCGCGCGGACGGCGTCCTGCAGTGCCCCGGCGACGAGGTCCTGCAGGGTCTCCACGTCGTCCGGGTCCACGACCTTGGGGTCGATCTTCACCCCGCGCGGCTCGAGCTGCGCGGTCATCGTGACCTCGACCAGACCGTTCCCGGCCTGGCCGGTGACCTCGGCGGTGGCCAGTTCGGCCTGCGCCTGCTGCAGCTGCTGCTGCATCTTCTGCGCCTGCTGCAGGATCATCTGCATGTCGGGCTGACCCGGTTCCACCTGCGAACTCCTCGCTTCGACGTACTCCTCGCCCCCGTCCGGCGCCGGCACCCTGCGGGAACGAAATCCCGACACGGCCGACGCGACGAGGCCCGGCGCCAGGGTAGCCGTGCCAGGGTGTCGCGCGTGTCCGCCCCGCTCCGCGTCGCCGTCGCCCTGCTGGCCGGTACCGCCCTGTGCGCCGGGTGTGCCGGTGCCGGGTCCTCCGCACCCGCGCCGACGGCCGTCTCCGCCACCACCTCCGGCCTCGCGCTCACCTCGGCCGCGACCACCCCGGCCGCGCCCCCGCAGCCCGCCCCGGCCCCGTCACCGTCACCGGTGGTGCTGCTCGACCCCGGTCACAACGGCGGCAACGCCGACGCCGCCACGGCGATCAACCGCAAGGTCCCGGACGGACGCGGCGGCACCAAGGCCTGCAACACCACCGGCACCTCCACCGGGGCCGGGTACGCCGAGCACGCCTTCACCTGGGACCTGGCCCGGCGGGTGGCGGCCCGGCTGCGGGCGAAGGGGGTCACCGTCGTGCTCACCCGCCCCGACGACCGCGGCGTCGGCCCGTGCGTCGACGAGCGGGGCGAGGCCGGAGCGAAGGCGGGGGCGGCCGCCGCGGTGTCGCTGCACGCCGACGGCGCGGCCCCGGCGGGGCGGGGGTTCCACGTCGCCTACTCCGACCCGCCGCTGAACGCCGCCCAGTCCGGCCCGGCACGCACCCTGGCGACCGCGCTGCGCGACGCGATGGTCGGGGGCCGCTTCGCCCCGGCCGACTACATCGGCGCCCGCGGCCTCGACGGCCGCGACGACCTGAGCGGGCTGAACACCGCGACCGTGCCGACGGCGCTGGTCGAGTGCGCGAACATGCGCAACCCCGCCGAGGCGGAGCTGGTGTCGTCCCCGGCCGGCCGGGAGCGCTACGCGACGGCGGTCGCGGCCGGGGTCCTCGCGTTCCTGGGGCGCTGAGGTCCCGCCGGGCCCGTCAGCGCTGCTCGAACGCCGTCGCGCCGAGCTCGGTGCTGAGCAGCTCCATCGCCGCGACCTCCGGGTCGCGCCGGGCAGCGCCGCTGCCGGCGTCGGCCGCCGCCTCGGCCATCATCGACTCCTCGTCGTCGACGTCGGGCGGAGCGTCCTCGGGCGGTGGTTCCGGGGGCAACGGGTCCCCGCCCGTGCCCTCCGACGGCGGGCGGCGCGGACCGGAGGCCTGGCCGCGGCGCTGCGGCACCGCGCGTTCCCCGTCCGCGCCCCCGGCCGGCTGTGCCCGCGCGGCGGAGCCCTCGGGCTCGGGCCTCGACGGGCGCTGCGGGGCCGGCCGCTGCGGGGCGGGCCGGTCGGCACGGGCGGGCCGGGCCGGCGCCGGGCCGCCGGAGTCGCCCTGGTCGCACCGCACGCGCCACTGCACGCCGAGCACCGCGCGCAGCGCGTCGACGATCACGTCGGTGTTGCGTGCCTCGGACAGCCGCCGGGCCAGCGGCGCGGACCCGATCGTCAGGACCAGCGTCTCGCTCTCCACCGCGCGCACGGTCGCGTTGACCATCAGGGCCTCGGTGCTGCGGCTGCGCTGACGGGCCGCGGCCAGGATCTCCGGCCACACCCGGCGCACCGCGGCCGCGTCCAGCGACGAGGCGGCCGGCGCCGGCTCGGCGGGCTCGGCCGGGCCGTCGGGCGGCACCTCCGGGTCGACCGGTCGCGGCCGCGGTTGCGCCCGTGCGGACTCCTCCGGCCGGGGCTGCGCGTCCCGGTGCTCCGACGCCGGGGCAGCCGCCGCGGCCACCTGCGGCGGGAGGTCGCCCGCCGACGGGCGGGCCGGCTCCACGACGTCACCACCGGCCTCCGGCTCCGGGTCCGCGGCCCCGGGCCCGGTGGCCCCGGTCCGCGCAGGTGCGGCCTGCTCCGGCCGGGCCGCGGCGGGGGCCGCCGCCTCCGGGGCGGTCGGCGCGGGAGCCTGCTCGCCCGCGCCCGCGGCCGGGGGCGTCGCGGCCCGCTCGGTGGGGCGCACGAACGTCCGCTTCGACGGTTCGGCGTCGGCGCCACCGGCCGCACCGGGCTCGGGCGCGATCGCGTTGCGCCGCTCGATGCGCTCCAGACGCTCCAGCAGACCGGCGTCGCTCGTCGTCGCCGCGGGCAGCAGCATCCGGGCGCAGAGCAGCTCCAGCAGCAGCCGGGGCGCGGTCGCGCCGCGCATCTCGATCAGCCCGCTGTGCACGATCTCGCCGTAGCGGGCCAGCGTCGCGGCCCCCAGGCGGGACGCCTGGTCGGCCATCCGGGACAGCTCGTCCTCCGCCCCGTCGACCAGGCCGCGCTCCGCGGCCTCCGGCACGGCCTGGACGAGCATCAGGTCGCGCAGCCGCTGCAGCAGGTCGGCGGCGAACCGCCGGGGGTCGTGTCCGGCCTCGACCAGCCGGTCCACCGCCTGGTAGACGGCCGCCCCGTCACCGGCGGCGAGCGCGTCGACGGTGTCGTCGATCAGCGCCGCGTCGGTGACCCCGAGCAGCGCGACCGCGCGTTCGTAGGTCACGCCGTCGTCCCCGGCCCCGGCGAGCAGCTGGTCGAGCACCGAGAGCGTGTCCCGGGCCGAACCGCCGCCGGCGCGGATGACCAGCGGGAACACCGGCGGCGCGACGGTCACGCCCTCGTCGCCGCAGATCCGCTCCAGCAACGACCGCATCGTGCCCGGCGGGATCAGCCGGAACGGGTAGTGGTGCGTGCGCGACCGGATCGTCGGCAGCACCTTCTCCGGCTCGGTGGTGGCGAAGATGAAGACCAGGTGGTCCGGCGGCTCCTCCACGATCTTGAGCAGGGCGTTGAAGCCCTGCGTCGTGACCATGTGCGCCTCGTCGACGATGAACACCCGGTAGCGCGACTCGGCGGGGGCGTAGAACGCCCGGTCCCGCAACTCGCGGGCGTCCTCGACGCCACCGTGCGAGGCCGCGTCGAGCTCCACGACGTCGATCGAGCCGGAGCCCTCCGGGGCCAGCGCGATGCAGGAGTCACAGGTCCCGCACGGGTCCGGGGTCGGGCCCTGCACGCAGTTCAGCGAGCGGGCCAGGATCCGGGCCGAGGACGTCTTGCCGCAGCCCCGCGGCCCCGAGAACAGGTACGCGTGGTTGATCCGCCCCGCGGACAGGGCCGTGGCCAGGGGGTCGGTGACGTGCTCCTGCCCCACCACCTCGGCGAGCTTGGCCGGGCGGTACTTGCGGTACAGAGCCAGTGCCACGCCCGCGAGGCTACCGAGGGGCACCGACAGGGCCCGAGGCCGGACCGGCGGGCCCGGACATGAGGGGACCCCGCGCACCCGCCAGAGCCTGTTGACCCTTGCTGCCTTCCGGCCCTGGGGGAGTTCACAGGATGGACGCCGCACGGGGTCCACGGACAGTGTAGCGACCCTGCGCCCCCGCGGGCACGACCCCGGGGCCCGGGCGGAACCGGCGGAGGTGGCCGGTAGGCTCCCCTGCGGAGGATTCGCCTAGTGGCCTAGGGCGCACGCTTGGAAAGCGTGTTGGGAGCAATCCCTCAGGGGTTCGAATCCCCTATCCTCCGC
>CBIHNM010000004.1:0-42653 GCA_966211265.1 uncultured Pseudonocardia sp. | reverse complement strand
GACCGGCCGGTGCCCGCCGACCGGTGATCGCCCTTGCCCGGGACCCGCCCGGCCGGGCTAGCGTCGGTCGCGTGCCCCACGACTCCCCCGCAGCCGGTCTCGGCGACGCCCCGAACGGCGGCCCGCTCGACGGTGTGCTCGTCGCCGACTTCTCCCGCGTCCTGGCCGGTCCGTACGCCACGATGGTGCTCGCCGACCTCGGCGCCACCGTGATCAAGGTCGAGAGCCCCGGCGGTGACGACACCCGGACCTGGCGGCCGCCGGCCCTCGACGACGTCGCCACCTACTACCTCTCGATCAACCGGAACAAGCGCTCGATCGTGCTGGACCTGGCCGAGGACGGCGACCGGGCGGTCGCGCAGCGCCTCGCCGCCCGCGCCGACGTGCTGATCGAGAACATGAAGCCCGGCGGGATGACCCGGTTCGGGCTCGACCACCCGACCGTCTCCGCGGCCAACCCGTCGGTGGTCTACTGCTCGATCAGCGGGTTCGGCACCCGCGGCGGCGCGCACCTGCCCGGCTACGACCTGCTGGCCCAGGCCACGTCGGGCCTGATGAGCCTGACCGGCGACGCCGACGGCCCACCGTTCCGGGTCGGTGCCGCGATGTTCGACGTGCTCACCGGCCTGCACGCCGCGGTGGCGGTCCTCGCCGCGCTGCGCCACCGCGACCACTCCGGCCAGGGCCAGCTGCTCGAGACCAACCTGCTCTCCACCGCGATGTCCTGCCTGGTCAACCAGACCGAGGCGTTCGTCGCGGCCGGGGTCGTGCCGTCCCGGATGGGCAACGCGCACCCGAGCGTGTTCCCCTACGAGCCGATGCCGACCGCGGACGGCGAGCTGATCGTGATCGCGGCCAACGACGGGCAGTTCCGTAAGCTGTGCACGGTGCTCGGCGACCCCGCGATGGCGCAGGACCCCCGCTTCGCGACGATGGGCGGCCGGCTGGACAACCGCGTCGAGATCCGGCAGCGGCTGCTCGCCCGGCTGGCGACCCGCACCGCGAAGGAGTGGTTCGACGCGATCACCGCCGCCGGCGTGCCGTGCGGCCCGATCAACTCGATCAGCCAGGGCGTGGCGCTGGCCGAGGAGCTCGGTCTGGATCCGGTCGTGCACGCCGACGACGCCGCCGCGACCCCGACCGTGCGCAACCCCGTCGAGTACTCCGGGACGCCGCCGACCTACCGGCGCTCCCCGCCGACCCTGGGTGCCGACTCCGAGGAGGTGCGGGCCTGGCTGCGTGACTGACCGCCCCTGACGGGTAGCGCCACTCTCCGTTTTATGGATACCATCACTGTCCGAAACGAGGGAGGGCACATGGCCGTCGAACGCACGACCCACGACAAGTCCGCCGGCGAGGAGATCGTCGTGTTCCTGATCGGGATGCGGCTCAACAAGCCCTGGCGCGTCGACGCCTGGGCCCCGGTGTTCGCCGCGATGCCCAGGATGCTGCGCGAGCTCTCGCGCGACCCGGGGTCCGGCCTGCTCGCCTACCGGCTGACGATCGGCACGGACGGCCCGCTGGTGATCCAGTACTGGCGCGACGCCGAGTCGCTCTACGGCTACGCCGCGGACCCGGCACGGGCCCACCGCCCGGCGTGGACGGCGTTCTTCCGCAGGGCGCGCAGGGCGCCGGGGGCGGTCGGGATCTGGCACGAGACCTTCACCGTCGCGGCCGGCGAGAGCGTCTACGGCGACATGCCGCCGGCCGGGCTGGCGGCGGCCCTGGGACGCAGGCCGGTCGGGCCCGGGAGCGAACGGGCGCGGCAGCGGCTGGCGTCCTGACCGGAGGCCGGATCCCGGCCGCACAGATGAGTTTCCCGGCCGCGGCCCGTCTCCTCTGCAGACGCACCGCATCCGAGCACCGGGAGACATCATGAGCGCCAGCGCCAGCACCTCGACCCCCTCGACCGTCCGCCGCCCGGGCCGGGCGGCGTCGGCCGCCCTGTGGGTCGGCCAGATCCTGGTCGCCGCCACGCTGCTGTTCGCCAGCGTCCCCAAGGTCACGTTCGACCCGATGGCGGTGGAGGGCTTCGCGGCGATCGGGTTCAGCGCCACCGGCACCCTGGTCATCGGCCTGCTCGAGATCGCCGGCGCGATCGGCCTGCTGATCCCGCGCCTGACCGGCCTCGCCGCGCTGTGCACCGTCGCGCTGATGATCGGTGCGGTGGCGTTCACGATCCCGACCATGGGTGCCGCGATGGCGGTCCTGCCCGCGCTCGTCGGCGTCGTCGCCGCGCTCGTCGCCCACGGCCGCCGGTCCTCCACCGCCGAGCTCGTCGGCCTGGTCCGCGCCCGCAGCTGAGGGGCACGGCCGCCGGCCTCCGCCGGAGACGGTGTCCTCGCCCGGTCACGACCGGTGCGAGGACACCGCCGCGTGTGCGCGGTGGGCCGGCCCTCAGGCCGGCGGTGCCCCGCGCGCGGGGTGCGTCGGTGGCGGCCGGTGGGCCCGGACGACCGGCGGGTCGTGCCGGTAGCGCTCCAGCTCGACGGCGCTGAGCTGGCCGCTGCAGCCCTGCGAGAGCCGCGACGTCCCGGCGTCGCGGGTCACCGCGTTCGGGTTGCCGTGCCGGCAGGTGCCGTCGGGTTCGGGGTCCCACCAGGCACCGGTCGGGAGCTGCACGACACCGGCGCGGACCTCGTCGGTGACCCGGGCGCAGGCCAGCGTGGCACCGCGGTCGCTGTGCAGGCGCACGACGTCGCCGTCGGAGATCCCGCGGGCCGCGGCGTCGTCGGGATGCACGCGCGCGACCTCGCGCCCACCGGCGCCCTTGGCGCCGGCGCTGTGCGCGCCGAAGTCGAGCTGGGAGTGCAGGCGGGTGGCGGGCTGGTTGGCCACCCGCCACAGCGGGTGCCGGGCGTCCGGACGCTCGGTGGGCTCCAGCCAGGCCGGGTGCCCCGGGCAGTCGTCGTAGCCGAACGCCGCGATCGTCGACGAGCCGACCTCGATCCTGCCGGAGGGGGTCGGCAGCCGGTGCCCGGAGGGGTCGGCGCGGAACCTCGCCAGCACCCCGCCGTCGTCGGGACCCGGCGGGAGCTCCAGCTCCCCGGCCGCCCAGAACTCGTCGAAGTCCGGGGCCCGGTGGCCACGGTCGGCCAGCGCCTTCTGCGTGCGCAGGTAGAGGTGTTCGAGCCATTCCCGCGCGGTCCGGCCCTGGGTGAACTCCGCCCCGGACCCGAGCCGCCCGGCCAGCGCGGACAGGATGTCGTAGTCGTCGCGGGCCTGTCCGCGGGGCTCGCTGAGCGGCTTCATCGCGACCAGCAGCGGGTCCGAGCCGGACGCGCCGATGTCCTCGCGCTCCAGGGTCGTGGTCGAGGGCAGCACGATGTCGGCGTGCCGGGCGGTCGCCGTCCACACCGGGTCGTGCACGACGAAGGTGTCCAGCCGGGCCACCGCGCGGCGCAGCCGGTTGAGGTCCTGGTGGTGGTGGAAGGGGTTGCCGCCCATCCAGTAGGCGAGCCGCACGTGCGGGTAGACGCGGCGCTCGCCGTTGTAGTCGTAGGGCTCGCCGGGGTGCAGCAACATGTCGGCGATCCGGGCCACCGGGATGAACTCGGCGACGGGGTTCGGCGTCCGGGCCATCGTCGGGACCGGGACGGCGTTGCGCGGGCGGCCGTAGTGGCCCAGCGAGCCCAGCCCGTAGTTGAACCCGCCGCCGGGCAGGCCGATCTGGCCGAGCACCGCGGCCAGCGCCGCTCCCGCCCAGACCGGCTGCTCGCCGTGCTCGGCGCGCTGCAGCGACTGCGCGACCGTGACCAGGGTGCGCCCGCCGCCGAGCCGCGCGGCCAGCTCGCGGATGGTGCCCGCGTCGACGCCGGTGATCCGGGCCGCCCAGTCGGCGTCCTTGACCGGGTCGGCGAACAGGTGGCGCTCGAGCTCCGGCCAGCCGACGCAGTGGCTCGCCAGGAAGTCCCGGTCGTGCCCGCCGGACGCGACGAGGGTGTGCATCAGGGCGAGCATCAGCGCCGTGTCGGTGCCCGGCTCGATCGGCAGCCACTGCGCCTCGACCTCGTCGGGCAGGTCCGGGCGTAGCGGGCTGACCAGCACGAACCGGGCCCCGCGGGCCTTCGCCGCGCGCATCGCCCCCCGCTCGACGTGCCGGCTGACCCCGCCGGAGCCGACCGTGGAGTTCTTCAGCGCCATCCCGCCGAAGGCGAGCACCGTGTCGGTGTGCGCGGCCACCTGGTCCCAGCTCACGGCGTACCGGGTGACCGAGTCGAACCCGCCCAGCACGTGCGGCAGCAGCACCTCCGCGGCGCCGCCGGAGTAGGTGTTGACCGAGCGGGTGTAGCCGCCGGTGACGGCCAGGAACCGGTGCAGCTGGCCCTGGGCGTGGTGGAACCGACCGGCGCTGGCCCAGCCGTAGGACCCGCCGTAGACCGCGGCGTCGCCGTGGTCCCGGCGGACCCGCCGCAGCTCCCCGGCGAGACGGTCCAGCAGCTCGTCCCAGCCGACCTCGAGGTAGTCGTCGTGCCCGCGCCGCTCGTCCGGGCCGGGTCCCTCCTCCCACCAGCCGCGCCGCACCGACGGCGCCCGCACGCGGGCCGGATGGTTCAGCGCCGCCGGGATGTTGTCCAGCACCGCGGACGGGTCCGGGTCGCCCGGGTGCGGGCGGACCTGCAGGTCCTCGCCCTCCCACCGGGCCCGGAACACGCCCCAGTGCGAGCTGTGCGTCAGGTCGGGCATGGACTCCCCTGCGATCGGCGTGACACGTCCGGTCCACGGTAGTTCGGGACCGCCGGCCGGGGCAGTGACCTCGCCCGCCCGGCCCGCTCGCCGGCCGGTGGGTGCCGCTGCCGGGCACCCGGTCCGGACCTAGGGTTGCCGCAGGCCGTCCCGCCGGGGCGCGGCGCCGAGGAGGAGCACCGATGACGACTGCGGCACAGCTGCTGGCCGATGCGTTCGGCCGGATCCGCGAGGACGTGACCTCGGCCGTCGAGGGCCTCGACGAGCAGACCCTGGCGCGGCGCCCGGACGGTGCCGAGGGTCCCGGGAACTCGATCGCCTGGACGGTCTGGCACCTGAGCCGGGTGCAGGACGACCACCTGGCCGAGGCGTTCGGCACCGGTCAGGTCTGGGCGCAGGGCTGGTCGGCCCGCTTCGGGCTCCCGTTCGACGACGCCGCCACCGGCTACGGCCACACCTCGGCCGAGGTCGGCGTCGTCCGGGCCGGGGCGGAGCTGCTCGTCGGCTACCACGACGCGGTCACCGACCGGACGCTGCGGCTGCTCGGGGGCGTCACCGACGACGAGCTGGAGCGGATCCTGCCCGCGACCTGGGGCGACGGGGTGAGCCTGGGCGTGCGGCTGGTCAGCGTCGTCGGCGACGACATGCAGCACATCGGCCAGGCCGCCTACCTGCGGGGCCTGTTCGGGGCGTGAGCCCGGGAGCGGGTCAGACGCACAGCCGGGCGAGCACGAACCCCGCGGTCGCCGCGGCCACACCGGCCAGCACGCTGCCCAGCACGTAGGCCAGCGCCACCCGCGCCCGCCCGCGGGCGGTGAGCGAGAACGCCTCCTGTCCGAACGTGCTGTAGGTGCTCAGCGCGCCGCAGAACCCGGTCCCGAGCACGGCCTGGGCCGCCGGGCCGAGCACCGCCGCGGCCGCGACGACCACGCCCAGCACGAACGACGCGACCACGTTGACGGTCAGCGTCCCCCACGGGAACCGCGACCCGAGCCGCGCCTGCACCGCCCGGTCGGTCAGGTAGCGCAGCGGGGCGCCGACCGCGGCGCCCAGCGCCACCCAGACGACGGTCACGACACACGCACCAGGGTCCGGGCCGCCGCGGCACCGGCCGCGACCGCGAGCACGGCGAGCACCGGCGTCGCGACGACGTAACCGAGCGCCATCCACGCCCGCCCGGCATCGACCGCCTGCACCGCCTCGACGGCGTAGGTGGAGAACGTCGTGTACCCGCCGAGCACCCCGACCCCGAGCAGCGGCCGCACCAGGGGGTGCGGGCGGAGCCGCTCGGTGATCAGCACCATCAGCACGCCCATCAGCAGGCAACCCGACACGTTGATCACCAGGGTCGAGACCGGGAACCCCGCCGGGCCGTGCGGCCAGGCCAGGCCCAGCCCCCAGCGGGCCTCGGCGCCGACCACCCCGCCCAGGGCGACCGCGCCGAGCACGGCGGCGCGGCCCGGCGGGTCGGGCTCCCGGGGTCCGGCCTGGCCGGCGTCGGGGTCGATCCGCCGGCGGCGGCCGGGATCGTTCTCGGGCACGGGTCTGCTACCTCTCGGCGCGCGGGCACGGGAGGCGGGGCTCCCCGGCACGGCCCGGCGCGGTGGCGACCACCGGGCCGGTGACCTGCCGGTCGGCCACCCCGGGGAAGCCGGGCTGCGGGGTGGGACCCTGCGGTGCGGGAGCCCCCGCGTCGGGGTCCTGCGGTGCGGCCGGCCGCGGGTCGGGCGCGACCGCGCCGCGCCGGACCGTCAGCGCGCCCAGGCCGGCGGCGACCAGGCAGGCGATCGCCCCCAGCGCCAGTCCCCCGCGGCCGCCGAAGTGCTCGCTGACCCATCCGGCGATCGGGCCGCCGATCGGCGTCGAGCCCAGGAACGCCACCGCCCACAGCGCCATCACCCGTCCCCGCATGTGCGGTGCGGCGGCCAGCTGCAGCGTGCTGTTGCCCTGCGACAGGAACGCCACGCTGACGGCGCCGACCAGGGCCATCGCCACGAGCTCGGCCCACAGCGTCGGGGCGGCCGCGGCACCGGCCAGCACGACGCCGAACGCCGTCGAGGTCCAGACCATCGCCCGGATCCCGGTCCGGCCGCGCGCGGCGACGACCAGCCCGCCCGCGACGGCACCGGCACCCATCGCCGCGGTGAGGAAGCCGTAGGTGCTGCCGTCGCCGCCGAAGGTCTCCGAGGCCACCACCGGCAGCACGACCTGGAACTCGTAGGCCAGGCAGCCGACCAGCGCCATCATCAGCAGTGGGACGGCCAGGGCCGGGGTGCGGCGCACGTAGGCGAACCCCTCGCGCAGCTGCCCCGGTTTGCGCGCGGCGGGCTCGGTCGGCTCCAGCCGGGAGGTGTCCAGGCGCAGCAGCGACACCACCACGGCCACGAAGCTCGCCGCGTTGAGCAGGAAGCAGAACCCGATCCCGCCCGCGGCGATCACGATCCCGGCCACCGCGGGCCCGACCGCGCGCGCCGAGCTGGCCAGCACCGAGTTCAGGCTCACCGCGTTGCGCAGGTCGTCGGGGCCGACCATCTCCAGCACGAACGCCTGGCGGGCCGGGTTCTCGAAGCAGTTGTTCAGACCGAGCAGCGCGGCGAGGGCGAACACGTGCCACAGCCGCACCGTGCCGGTCACCGTCAGCACGCCCAGGAGCAGTGCCTGCACGCCCATCATGGTCTGCAGGCCGATCATCAGCCTGCGCTTGTCCAGCCGGTCCGCGACGACGCCGCCGTAGGGGCCCAGCACCAGCATCGGCAGGGTCTGCACGGCGATCACCGTGCCGAGCACGGCCGGGGACCCGGTCAGCTGGTAGACCAGCCAGGACTGGGCGACGGTCTGCATCCAGGTGCCGACCAGCGAGGTGGCCTGCCCGGAGATGTAGCGACGGTAGTTGGGGTTGGCGAGCGAGGCGAAGGTCTGCCCGCGCAGCACCCGCAGCGGGGTGAGGACCCGCTCCTGCAGGCTCACCCTCATCGGGTCCGCTCGTCGGCGAGCAGGCCCGGTGCCGCGGGGACGGAGGCGGCACCGACCGGGCGCGGACCGAGGACGTCGGCCAGCGCCTCGATCGCCGGCAGGGCCTCGAGCAGCTCCCGGCCGTGCCGTTCGGTCATCCGGCGCAGGTGCTCACCGAGGACGCGTGTCCTCTCCGCGCGCAGATGCTCCTGGGTGCGCAGCCCCTCCCCGGTCGCCGCCACCCGCACGACCCGGCGATCGCCCGGGTCGCTCTCGCGGGCGAGCAGGCCGGTCGTCTCGAGCTTCCCGACGATCCGGGACAGCATCGTCGGGTTGACCCCCTCGATCTCGGCCAGCTCCCCCATCCCGATCGGCCCGAGCCGGGCGACGGTGCCCAGCACCGAGACCTGCGTGCGGGTCATGCCGTCGCCCCGGACCTGACGGTCCACGGTGCGGCCGATCCGCGCGAGCGCGATCCGCAGCCGGGCCAGATCCTCGTGGTCGAAGACGTCGGACACCCCGCCCCCCATTCGTTTGCCTGCCGGCAAGCATACTCCTGGGCGACGCGCGGCGTCCGCGCGGGACCCGGGCCGGGCTCAGGTGAGGTGGTCGTCGCCGACCGGCGGCCGGCCGTTCTCCGCACGACGCAGCCGGTCGGCCAGCGCGTGCAGGTCGTCACGCATGCGCCCCAGCTCCTCGGCCGTCATGCCGGTCGACTCCTGGACCTGCGACTGCACGTCGGCGGCCCGGTCGCGCAGCGCCGCCCCGTCCGCGGTGACCGCGACCTCGACCGTCCGCTCGTCCTCGCGACGCCGGTGCCGGGCCACCAGCCCGCGGGACTCCAGGCGTCGCAGCAACGGTGAGAGCGTGCCGCTGTCGAGATAGAGCCGGTCGCCCAGCTCGCCCTGGGTGACGGCGCCGTGCTCCCACAGCACCAGCATCAGCGCGTACTGGCTGTAGGTCAGTCCGAGGGTCTCGAGCAGTGGCCGGTAGCACCCGGTCATGGCCCGCGACGCGGAGTGCAGCGCGAAGCACAGCTGCTCGTCCAGGGTGAAGGGAGCCCTGGGGCCGACGGTATCCATCCGCCCAGACTAGGTGTAACGCCGCCCGGGACTAGTTCTTCTCCCCTTCCTCGGCGCGTGCCTCGGCCCCGGTCTCCTCGTCGAACTCGGGTTGACCCGCGACACGTCCGACGAACTCCCCGCTGTCACCACTGCCGGTGGTCGAGGCGCTGTCGCCCCTGTCCGTGTCGGCACCGCCGGTCGGGCGGCTGTTGGCCAGGGTCGGGTTGGACTCGACGTCCTCGGCGGTGTCGTGGCCGAGTGCGGCGCGCAGGCGCTCCAGCATGGGTCCTCCTCGTGATCAGGTCGAACAGCCGGAGTACCCGTCACCCGACCCGGCACACACCCGGAACCCGGTCGCCGGGGGCCGCCGGTCCGGGCGACATCCGTCACACGAGAGGATGGGCCCGGGTATCGGCCGCCCCCGAAGCGGTCGATCCCCGGGCCCGGTACCGACGGACGCGGTGGCTCCCCAGCATCCGCTCCGTCGTAGGGTCGTGGTGCGAAGTCGTGTTCCCGTGGTCCGCGGCGACGACACATGCCGCGGACGAGGATCACCCGTTTCGACCAGCAGCCGGCCGGGCGTCCGGCAACGGTAACCCGCCGGCCGCACCCGACGGGGTGAATTTCGGAAATGTTCCCGGTGCCGTTTCCCTACTGCTCGGGGGCGGCCCCCGGCGGCCCACCGGCCAGCGCCGCGGCCAGGATCGTCCGGACGCCCTCGCGGGTGACCGGTCGCGGGTTGGCGTAGGGGTCGGCGGTCACCAGGTCGACGACCCGCTCGACGCCCTCGGGCGGCAGCCCGAGCTCGGCCAGCGAGCGGGCCGCACCCAGCTCGTCGGCCAGCGCGTACACCCGGCCCGGGACGTCGTCGGTGCCCAGCGCCTCGCGCAACGCCGCGTCCGCGTCCGCGGCGGCGGGCAGGTTGAACGCCAGGACGTGGGCCAGGACGGTGGCGTGGGTGGGGGCGTGCGGCAGGTCGAACGTCCCACCCAGGGTGTGGCAGAGCTTGTGGTGCAACGACATGGTCGCCGAGGCCAGGCACCATCCGGCCAGCCAGGCGCCCTGCAGGACCTCCGCCCGGGCCTCGACCGAGGACGGGTCGGCCAGCACCCGCGGCAGGCCGGTGGCCAGGGAGCGCGCCGAGCCGCCCGCGACCAGCGACGTCACCGGCGAGACGTCCGGGGCGTAGAGCGCCTCGGCGGCGTGCGCCAACGCGTTCAGGCCGCTCTCCGCGGCCAGCCGCGGTGGCATCGACAGGGTCAGCTCCGGGTCGTAGACCACCGTCGCCGGCAGGACCCTGGGATCGTGCCCGGTCTGCTTGCGCCCGTCGGTGGTCATGCCCCAGATCGGGGTCGCCTCGGAGCCGGAGTAGGTGGTCGGCAACGCCAGCAACGCGATGCCGGTGTCCCGCGCGACGATCTTGCCCAGGCCGACCGCGGATCCCCCGCCGACGGCGAGGCAGCCGTCCGCGCCGAGCTCGCGGGCCCGGTCCACGGCGTGCGCGGCGACGTCGGCCGGCACGTGCATCACCGCGTGCGGGTGCAGCCCGGCCAGCCGGTCGCCCAGGGCCGAGGCCGCTTCGGTGGCCAGGTCGGCACGGCCGGGGGTGGAGACGACCAGGACCCGGCGCAGACCCAGACGGCCGGCCTCGGCCCCGATCTCGGCCCGGCGCCCGGCGCCGAACACGACGCGTCCGGGACGGCCCTGGTACTCGAAGCGACGGTGCACGCCGACCCCCCTCGTCCGGTGCCGGCCGACCACCGTGCCGGCACCGGAGGAGACGCTAGCGGTCAGTCCCGGCGGGCCTCGGCCCGGCGCAGGCGCACCACGGCGATCGCGCGCACGGGCACCCGGGACTCCTGCACGAGGCGGTCGAGGTAGACGAAGGCCGCCCGGCTGTTCTGGGGTACCCGGACCCAGTCGTAGGTCGCGTCGTTCTCCAGCTCGTGGTCGTTGACCTCGCGCTCGAAGCCGGGGACCGGCCACCGCGGACCCGCTGCGCGCCGGTTGACCCGCAGGTAGACCGGCCCGTCGTCGTAGACCCCGGGCGCCGGGACCGTCTGCATGATCCGCCGGTGCCCGATCACGACGACGCCTCCGTCATGCCCATCGTGGTTGCCTTCCCGAGTCGCCGGTTCCGTGACCACAGGTGATCGGACGTCCGGCCCGCTGCGGTTCGGCCGGGGGCCCGGGCTTACCCAATTGTGGGTATCAGCGGGCCCCGTCCCCGTCCTGCACGGTGCGGGCGAGGATGCCCAGGGTCGCCTTCAACGCCTGCTCGGAGATGATCGGGAAGACGTTCCGCTCCCGCCACTGCGGGTGGATGTCGGACCAGTCGTAGTAGGAGGTGACGACCGTTCCCTCGGCGGAGGGCTCGAGACGGTAGCCGTAGACGTGCCCGATGATCGGCCGGGAGACCCCGATGATCGTCCAGGCGATCTCGCGGTCCGGTTCGTAGGTGGTGATCCTCACCGTGACGTCGTAGCGGCCCATCGGCCGGTCCCCGAGCGACTCCCGGTCCATGTGCACCACGAACTCGTCGCCGACGGCCGCCACCGGGTCACCGGTCGCCGACATGAGCATGCCGGAGCTGTCGATGGCCACGTGGCCCCTCGGGTCGCGCAGCACCCCGAACACCGTGGCCGGGTCCGCACGGATGGTGCGCCTGACGTCGATCCGTTCACCGCTCACGCGGACCGATCCTGCCACCGGGGCGCCCGGGCCGCCTGCGCACCACCGGCGGTGTCACCCGGCCACGGCGTGCACCAGCCGGACGGCGACGTGCCCGTCGCGACCCAGTGTGGCCAGGCGCTGCGACTGGTCCTGCGCCTCGGCGAAGCGGGGGTCGTCCCCGTGGGCGTCCCGCAGGGCCCGCTCGAACTCGCCGGTCCGGCGCGTCCAGGCCTCCGGGGGCTGCGGCAGGTCGTCGACGTCGACCTCCGCGGTGACGGTGAACCCGCAGTCGGACAGGGCCCCGCGGAGCCCGGCGGCGGTCGGGAAACGGTTGCCCTCCGGCGCGCCGCGGGGCCGTTCCTCGTCGCCCACCACGACCAGGAGCCCCAGCGGGCCACCGCGGCGCAGCACACGGCAGATCTCGGTGAGCAACCCGTGCTTGTCCTCGACCGTGCAGACCACGCCCAGGCACCAGACCGCGTCCGCGGCGCCGGCGGCGAACGGCAGCCGCCCGCCGTCCGCGACGACGGCCGGCACCCCGAACAGCCGCGCGGCCGAGCGGCAGGCCCCCGGCATCGGGTCGGCCACCACCGGCGCGGCGCCGGCGTGCTCCACGGCGTAGCCAGCCGGCCCGCCGACGCCGCCGCCGACGTCGAGCAGGCGCGTGCCCGGCCCGAGCCCGCACGTGCGGACCAGCCAGTCCAGACCGGCCGGGCTGGCGCTGCCCCGGCAGCCGGCCGGTATCGCGTACTCCGGGCCGAGCCGCTCGACGACCTCCTCGGTCCAGCGCGCGACCGTGTCGAACTCGGCCTCCATCGGTGTCTGACCGCTCGAACCCATCCGCCCGGGTACCCGCGGCGCAGCGGTCGACTCCCCGCTCCCCTCACCCACCCGCGCGGATCCGGTTCCCGATCTCGGCCTTGATCGCCGTCGACTCGGCCAGTCCCGCCGTCGTGCCGCGTCCGGACAGGTTCACCCCGGCGACCCCGTCGACGGCCAGCAGCTCGCGGGCCTCCTCGACGGCGGCGGCGATCCCCGCCTCCACCGGGTCCGGCGCGGCCAGCACCGACCCGACCCGGCCGGGATCCAGCTCCAGACCGGGGTAGGCCTGCAGCCGGCGCGCCGACGGCTCGTCGGTGTAGACCGCCACCCCGGCCACGATCGGCAGCGACGCGCCGTGGTCGCGCAGTGCCGCCGCGAAGCCCGCGACGTGGCCGGCCGACCCGGCGTGGTTGAGCACGGCCAGCTGAGCGCCGGCGCGCTGCTTCTGGGCCAGGCGACCGGCCCGGCCGGCGCGCGGCGGGGCGTCGGGGGCCTCCGGGACCGCGACCGGGAGCCCGGCCGCCGCGGCGAGTGCGGCGAGCCGCGTGCCGTCGAGGTCGAACGCCTGCGTGACGTCCGGGCGCACCCCGGGTGCGCGACCGTCGCCGGTCACGCAGAACACCCCGTCGGTCCCGACCGCGGCCAGCCCGGCGATCTCCTGTTCGAGCACGACCCGGTTGCGGTCCCGGCAGCTCAGCGTGACCCACGGGTGCCCGCCCGCCCCGCGGACCATCGAGGCCAGCATCGTCGGCGGGAAGTCGGGCTCGTCGTGGTGCTCGCCGATGAGGACCGCGTCGCACGCGCCGGCCAGCGCCGAGACCGTGCGGTGCAGCGTCGCCGGGTCGTAGGCCGGCACCGAGAGGTCGGTCAGCACGAGGGGGCGTCCCCGGGCACGGACGAACAGGTCGGGCTCGGGACGCGGGAGCGCCGCCGGACCCGCCCAGGGCACCGGCCCGGGCGCGGTGGCGAACGGGCACGGCACCGGAGCCATCTCGCACTCCAGGTCCTCACCCACCCCGCCGCACGGTCCGTAGGTCATGTGTTTGGGGCAGCCGGGAACCTCCCCGCCGGCGTCGAGCCCGGTGATCTCCGGCATCGGACGTCGCATCGACGTCGGGTACCCGGGACCGGCGAGGGTCGAACACGGGCCGGCGGTGCGGATGCGCCCTGTCCCTGTGGGCAACCCCATCCCGCGTTGCGCAATATAGTGAGCATACCTAACGTTGTTGCGATACGGAGAGGACGACAGCGGGAGGACCGCGATGGACAACGGGACGGGCGCCCTGTCGGGCGTCCGCGTGATCGACCTCGCCTCGGTGGTGATGGGCCCCTACGCGACCCAGATCCTGGGCGACCTCGGCGCCGACGTGATCAAGGTGGAGTCGCCCGCCGGGGACATGGTGCGGCGCACCCACCCGCAGCGGAACCCGGGCATGGGCGCACTGGCGCTCAACGTCAACCGCAACAAGCGCAGCCTCGCGCTCGACCTGAAGTCCTCCGAGGGCCACGCCACGTTCCTGGACCTGGTCGCGACCGCCGACGTGCTGGTGACGAACATGCGCCCGGGCGCACTGGCCCGACTGGGCCTCGACGGCGACACGCTGACCGCGCACAACCCGCGCCTGGTCTACTGCCGGGCCCAGGGCTTCCGCTCGGACTCCGAGCTGGCCGACCGCGCCGCCTACGACGAGATCGTGCAGGCCTCCTCGGGCATGGTCGACCTGATGCGCCGGGCCACCGGCACCCCGGCCTACGCGCCGACGATCCTGGCCGACAAGGTGTGCGCGCTGACCATCGTCTACTCGGTGCTGGCCGCGGTGATCCACCAGAAGGCGACCGGGCGGGGCCAGGTCGTCGAGGTCCCGATGAACGACACGATGCTCGCGTTCAACCTGGTCGAGCACCTGTCCGGGCACACCTTCGTCCCCGAACGGGGACCGACCGGATTCAACCGGTCGATGGCCGCCGGGCACCGGGCCGTCGCCACGAAGGACGGGTGGGCCTGCATCCTGCCCTACACCCCACGCAACATCGCCGACTTCTTCCACGCCGTCGGCCGCGACGACCTGGCCGCCGACCCGCGTTTCGCCGACGGCGCCGCCCTGTCCGCGCACCAGGAGGACCTGTACGCGCTGATCGACGGGTTCGCCTCCGAGCGCACGACCGACGAGTGGGCGCGGCTGTGCGCCGACCACTCGATCCCGTTCGCGCCGGTGCTCGCGATCGAGGAGGCGCAGCACGACCCCTACGTCACCGGGGGCGGTGTGCTGAGCGAGTCCGACCATCCCACCGAGGGCCGCTACCGCTCGATCGGCTTCCCGGTGCGGCTCTCCGGCACCCCGGCCGGGATGCGCACGCCGTGCCCGTCATCGGGGCAGGACAGCGTCGCGCTGCTGCGCGAGCTGGGCCGCACACCCGAGCAGATCGCCGCGCTGGTCGAGGCCGGTGTCGTCGCGGACGGTCCGTCCTGACCGCCGCCGACCGAGCGTCGCCGTCACTCACCCGACCGTGTCGTATGCGCGCGCGCGGATCCGGCGGATGATGCACCCATGCTCTACATCGGAGGCGTCGAGATCCCCGGCTCGGACGACCACGAGGGGTACGTCGCGGGGCTGACCGCCGACGGCACCTACACCGGCATCTGGACCGACGTGCGCCTGCCCGGCACCCCGGAGCTGGTCGCCTACGCGCCCGCCTGCGAGTGCGGGTGGCACGGGCCCGCGCACCCGGCGGATCGGAGCGGTTTCCGCGCCGCGGCCCGGGCCTGGGTCACCGACCACTTCGCCGGGCTCGGCTCCGTGCGGCCGGTAGTGGCCCGCCTCGGACGTCCGCTGTGTCCCGAGTCCGAGTTCCTCACCGCACCGGACCCGGTCGGGGACCTCGCCCTCGCCTGAGCCGCCCGGGCACCGCAGGCGGCACACGTCGATCACACACCGACCGGCGAAGACTCGACGGGACCGGACGTTCCGGACGTCGCGGACGCGAGGAGCCTCCATGTCCCACAGCGCGACGCCGACCGCCCGTACCTCGGGGGCGACGACGGTGTTGCGGACGGTGCAGGTGGCCTCGGTCCTGACCGTGTCGAACCTGGCCGTCCAGTTCGTGACCGCGGGCGAGATGTTCTCCGGCGTGCGGTCGGCGGGCGCGGTCCACTCGGTCGGCGCGATCGTCCTGCACGTGCTCGCCGGCGTCGTCGCGCTCGCCGCCATCGCCTGGTTCCGCCCGCTCGGCGGACCGCTGTGGCCCGCGGTGCTGGCGACGCTGGTGTTCGTCGCCTCGTTCGTGCAGGGCTACTACGGCGTGCGGGACAGCCTCTACATCCACATCCCGGGGTCGATGCTGATGACGGTCGGCGCCGTCTGGGTGGCGGCCTGGTCGTTCATCCCCGCGCGCGGCTGATCCCGGCGCCGGCCGGGCCGCCCGGGGGTCCGCTGCGGGCCAGTCGCAGCGCCTGCAGGGCCGCGGCGAGCTCGGCGACGTCACGGGGCTCGGTGAACGAGCGACCGGTCAGCTCGTTCAGGCGCCGGAGCCGGTAGCGCACGGTGTTGGCGTGGCAGTACAGCGCCGCGGCCGCGCGGTCGGCGGAGCCGCCGTGGTCGAACCAGGCGTGTGCGGTGTCGATCAGGGTCGCCCGGTCCTCGGCCGGGAGCTCGAGCACGGGGCCGAACACCGCGTCGGCGATCCGCCGCGCCTCGTCCGGGTCCAGGGCGACCAGCGCCGAGAGCGGGCCCGGATCGAACACCGCGACCTCGGCCCGGCCCGCGGGCACGCCGGTCATCGCCATCCGGGCCAGGCGCAACGCCCGCGGGGCGTCGCGCAGCGTGGCCTGCACCGGGCTGACCCCGGCGCGTCCGCGAGCTCCCCGGGTCAGGACGGCGACGACGTCGTCGAGGTCGTGGTGGCGCAGCGACACGACACCGGTCTGCAACGGGGCACTGAGCCGCCAGGCCGAGGCGACACCACGGTCGGCCAGCCGCCGCTCCACCTGCGGCAGGGCCTCCTCCGCCATGCCCGGTGTCTCGGCGACCACGACGGCGAAGCCGCCCTCGGCGGGCAGCCCGAGCAGCTGGGCCACCTCCCACGGCCCCGCCTCCGGGCCGGGCTCGCCGGTGAACAGGGCCTCGGCCAGGGCCGAACGTCGCTGCTCGCGGGCGACGAGCAGGTCCGCGGTGGCCGCGCGGTAGGCCTCGGTCACCGCGATCGAGTAGTCGTCGCTGAGCTGCCAGATCACCCCGGCCGCCGAGACCAGGGTGTCGAGCAGGACCGGGTCGCCGTCGCGGCGCGCGCCGTCGGCGAGAAGCTCCCACAGCGCGATGAACCCGGTGCGGAACGCGCGCAGCACCTCGGGCAGCGGGACGCCCTGTTCGGCACGACGGCGCCCGGTCTCCCGCGGGGCGCCCAGCTCCCCCGCGGTGGACGGGTCGCGGATCGCGGCGACCATGTAGCTGATGTTGTGGTGCACCGAGCGGCGCAGGTCCGCCCGGGGCACCACGTCGTCGTGCCGGTAGACCTCGATGTCGCGGACGATCGTCTCGACGTGGTCCGAGATCAGCGTCGGGACCCGGTCGGCGACGGCGTCCACGAGGCGGCCGAGGTCGGCCTCGGTCGGTGCGTCGCGGGCCTCCGCGCTCATCGCGTGGCCCCTGCCCGACCGGTCCCCTCCAGGAAGGTCTCGATCACCGGCGCCAGCTCGTCCGCATCGGTCAGCAGGGCCAGATGGCCGCCCGGGTACAGGTGCAGCTGAGCCCGCGGCAGCAGCCGCGACATCAGCGTCGCGTTCACCGCCGGGATCAGCGGGTCGTCGGTGCCCGAGAGCACCAGCACCGGCTGCCTGATCAGCGGCAGCAGCGGCAGGCTCGTCCACCCGCTGATCGCGAACAGCTGGTAGAGGTACCCGCGCTGCGACGTCGGGCCGGACCCCTCGGGGTGCAACGCCGCGACGGTGGCGCGCGGGTCGGTGCGGGCGCTGCCCCCGTAGAGCTCCCCGGCCACCGACTCCGCATACCCCGGGTCACGGTGCCGGCGCGGGGTCAGCATGGTGGCCAGGGTCCCGGGCCGGGCCGGGACCATCAGCGACCCGGTCGCGGTCGCCACCAGCACCACCCTGCGCGTCAGGCAGGGGTGCTGCAGGGCCATCTGCTGGGCCAGCCCGCCGCCCCAGGAGATCCCCAGCACGTCGGTCCGGTCGTAGCCGAGCTCGCGCACGACCGAGGCGAGGGTGGCCGCGAGGCTCGCGTACCGGTAGGGCACCGTCGGCGTCGGTGACCCGCCGACACCCGGCGCGTCGAACCGGATCACCGGCCGGTCCGGGTCCAGCTCGGCGACCAGCGGGTCGAACAGCCGGCTGCCCGAGCCGATCCCGCTGCACAGCAGGAGCGGCACCCGCCCCGGCCGGCCGGGACGGTGGGTCACCGACAGGCGCCGACCACGCACCGTGAACGTGCGGGTCACCGCGTCCTGAGCCATCACCACGCCGCCTCCGCGGGAAAGAGCACGTCCGCGGTCACGAGGCGTGCACGTACCGTCCCGGTGCCGGGTCCAGCGGCGGATCCTCCGCACCTCCGGCCTCCTCCGGTGCGTCGCGCTCGGCGCCGGTGCGGGCGTGCAGCCACTCGCTCAGGTCCGGCCACCACGATCCCTCGGTGGTCTCCGAGCCGGCCAGCCACTCCTCGGCCGTCGGCGGGTTCTTCGCCGCGGTGCGGAACCGGGCCTTCTTGTTGCCCGGCGGGTTGACGATCGAGGCGACGTGTCCGCTGGTGGAGAGCACGAACCGGGACTCGCCGCCGTAGAGCCCGGTGCTGGCGTAGCAGTTCTGCCAGGGGCACAGGTGGTCGGACTCGCCGGCGGTGATGTAGGAGTCCACGTCGATCGCGCCGAGGTCGACCGGTGAGCCGAGCATCGTCACCGAGCCCGGGTCGGCGAGGGCGTTGCGCTGGGCGACGTCGATGAAGCCGGCGTGCAGCCCGGCCGTCATCCGGGTCGGGTCGGCGTTCCAGAACAGCACGTCGAACGGCTTGGGCGAGCGGCCGAGCAGGTAGCTGTCCACCCAGTAGTTCCAGATCATGTCGTTGGGCCGCAGCCACGCGAACACCTCGGCCAGCGCCCGGCCGTCGAGGTAGCCGCGCGCCTTCGACGCCGCGACGGCCGCCTCGGCCGCGGCCGGGGTCAGCAGCGCGCCCGGCAGCCCGGCGCTCTCCTGGTCGAGGACCGACACCGACAGCACCGACGCGGCCACGGTGTCGAGCTCGCCGCGGGCGGCCAGGTGCGCCAGCACCATGGAGCTCAGGATGCCGCCCGAGCACAGCGCCATCAGCGCGGTCCGCCCGGCACCGGTGATCCGCCGGGTGGTGGCCATCGCGGCCAGGATCGCCTCGCCGTAGGTGTCGAAGTCCCAGGCGGCGTGGCGGACGTCGGGGTTGCGCCACGAGATCGCGAACACCTGGTGGCCCTGGCCGACGAGGTACTCCACCAGGCTCCGGCCCGGGGAGATGTCCACGACGTAGTACTTGTTGATCGTCGGTGGGACGATCAACAACGGCACCTCGCGGACCGACTTCGTGGCCGGCGTGTACTGGATCAGCTCGAACACCGGGGTCCGGGCGACGACGGTGCCCGGCGTGGCGGCGACCGTCGTGCCGACCTCGAACGCGTCGGGCTCGACCATCGTCGGCACCCGCGGTGTGCTCGACAGGTCGCGGGCCAGGTTCCGGATCCCGCGCAGGAAGTTGCCGCCGCCGCTGTCCACCACCGCGCGCAGCGCCCGCGGGTTGATCAGCGGGTTGTTGCTGGGGGCCAGGGCGTCGGAGGCGTTGCCGACCGCCGCCCGGACCCGCAGCTCGTCGGTCTCGCCCAGCTCCGCGTCGGAGACCAGCGCCTCCGCGGTGCGCGAGCACGCCAGGTAGGCCTGCAGCGCCCGGCGCAGCATCGGGTTGCCGCTCCAGGCCTCGTCGGAGAAGCGCCGGTCCTTCTCGTCCGGAGCGGTCTGCGAGGTACCCAGGACCACCTCGCCGAGCTCGCCGGCCAGCCCGCGCACCCGTCCGGCCACGGCGCCGGGATGCTGGACCAGCCCGGTCGCGAACCGCAGCGACGAGGCGCTCGGCAGGAACCGCTGCCAGGGGCTGCGCGTGGCGTCGGTCAGCAGCAGGTCCAGCGGCGCTCCGGCCGCGTCGGTGTGGTCGTGGTCGTCCTGCGGGCCCTCGTGCGGGCTCATTCGACGACCACGTCGTCCGGGACGACGACGTCGCGGTGCTGGACCTTGCCGGTCGGGCCCTTGGGCAGCGCGTCGACCTGCCAGATGTGGCGCGGGTACTTGTAGGCCGCGACCCGTTCCTTGACGAACGCGCGGATCTTCTCGGCGTCGAAGGACTCCCCCGGCTTCACCGCGACCGCGGCGCCGACCTCCTGGCCCAGCTGGGAGTGCTCCAGGCCGACGACGGCGACCTCGGCGACCGCCGGGTACTCGTAGAACACCTCCTCGATCTCGCGCGGGTAGACGTTGTACCCGCCGCGGATGATCATCTGCTTCTTGCGGTCGACGATGTAGATGTAGCCGTCCTCGTCGGCCCGCGCCAGGTCGCCGCTGCGGAACCAGCCGTCCGGGATCGCCTCCGCGGTGGCCTCGGGCCGGCCGTGGTAGCCCGACATCACGCCCTCGCCGCGGATCGCGATCTCGCCGATCTCGCCGACCGGGACGTCCTCGCCCTGGTCGGAGAGCAGCCGGATCTCCATGCCGCGCACCGGGGTGCCGATCGAGCCGGGCTTGCGCTCCCGGTCGGGCTGGTTGAACGAGGCCACCGGGGAGGTCTCGGACAGGCCGTAGCCCTCCAGGACCTGGCAGCCGTAGCGCTGCTCGAACCCGCGCATCACCTCGACCGGCATCGCCGCGCCGCCGGAGAGGCAGGTGCGCAGGCTGGAGGTGTCGTACTCGCCCTCGACGCCGAGCATCCCGACGTACATCGTCGGCACGCCCTCGAACACCGTCACCTTGTGCTTCGCGATCGTCTCGAGCGCCTTCTTCGGGTCGAACCGCGGCAGCAGCGCCAGCGAGGCACCGGCCCGCACGGACGCGTTGAGCCCGCAGGTCAGCCCGAACACGTGGAACAGCGGCAGGCAGCCCATGACGACGTCGTCCGGTGTGGCCTCGATCAGCGTCTCCGCCGAGGTGGCGGCGTTGCTCATGAGGTTGTCGTGGCTGAGCAGCGCGCCCTTGGGCTGCCCGGTGGTGCCGGAGGTGTAGAGGATCACGGCCAGGTCGGAGCCCTCGCGCTGCACCACCTCGTCGCCCAGCGGCTCGCTCGCGGCCTGCTCGGTGACCGGCACGCCGTCCGCGCCGACCACGAGCGCGGTGATCCCGGCCTTCTGCGCGGCCTCGCGGGACGCCTCGGCCACCGCCTCCACCGCGACCACGGCGACCGCACCGGAGTCGGAGAGGTAGTAGTCGATCTCGCGGGCGGTCAGCAGCGGGTTCATCGGCACGACGGCACACCCGGCCATCAGCGCGCCGTAGAACACCACCGGGAACGCCGGCACGTTGGGCGAGACCAGACCCACCCGGTCCCCGGGCTGTGCCCCGAGACCGCGGATCACCCCGGCGGCGGTACGGGCCCGCTCCAGGAACGAGGCGTAGTCGACGGTCTCGTCGTCGACCCGCAGGGCGACCCGGTCGCCGTGGTCGGCGGCGGTGCCGACCAGGATGCTGGCAAGGTTCATGCGCTGCTCTGTCTCCGTCAATTGTGGACGTCGGGCCCGCGCATCGTGTCGTCAATCACACTGTTTGTCGATGGAGACCACGACAGGAGCCGTTGTCGCCGGCGACAAACGTGCTGGGGGTCGGCCCGGCTGCGCCGCACGCGGGTTCCGGGAGAGGATATCCACGACGAAGGGAGCAGTCCCGATGGCCGAGGCGGCGAAGCCCTCGACGCGGCGCACCGCCCCGTCGACGGGCCCGGTCCTGGGCCGTGGCCTGCAGATCCTCGGCGCGTTCGACGCCACCCGCCCGGCGATGACGCTGAGCGAGATCGCCCGCCACACCGGCATCCCGGTGTCCACGGTGCACCGGCTGCTCGGGGCCCTGATGGAGTGGGGCGCGCTCGAACGCGGCGACGACGGCAGCTACCGGATCGGGCTGCGGCTCTGGGAGATCGGCTCGCTGGCCCCGCGCAGCCAGGCCCTGCGCGACCGCGCGCTGCCGTTCCTGGAGGACCTGTGCCAGGTCAGCCGGGAGAACGTGCAGCTGGCGGTGCGGGAGGGCACCGAGGTGGTGTTCGTCGAGCGGATCGCCGGCAGCGCCGCGGTGGGAGTGCTGACCCGGGTGGGCGGGCGGTTCGCGCTGACCAGCACCGGGGTCGGGCTGGTCCTGCTCGCGCACGCTCCGCCGGAGGTGCAGGAGGAGGTGCTGGCCGGGCCGGTCGAGGCGCTGACCCCGTTCACCGTCGTCGACCCGGCGCGGCTGCGCGCGATGCTGGCCGACACCCGCACCCGGGGGTTCGCCGTCAGCGACCGGCAGGTCACCGACGACGCGCTCTCGGTGGCCGCGCCCGTGCACGACGGCAGCGGGCAGGTCGTCGCCGCGGTGTCCCTGGTGGTGCACGTCGGGTCCGTCCCGGCCCAGCAGCTCGCCACCCCGGTCCGGACCACGGCCCGGGCCATCTCGCGCGCGCTCGGGGCCCCCTGAGCGCACCCGCGACCACACCCGCGTTGCCCGGTACCGGCGGCCGGTGGCCCGGCCGCACCGTGACCACCCCGGCCGACGGCGCACCCGTGATCGATCCGCTCCCGGCCGACGGCCCGGGGCACGGCCTGCGCGGTGATCCTGTCGCCGGCGGGCACGGCTGGGGCAGGATCGACCGATGACCACCGCCGAATCCCCCGACACCGACGTCCCGGACCGCAGGAAGGTCCGGGCATTCGCCCGGTCGCTGTTCGGCGTCTACACCCACGGCGCGCTCGCCTACATGATCGACCTGGGGCATCGCCTGGGGCTGTTCACCGCCGCCGCCCAAGGCCCCGCGACCTCGCCCGGGCTGGCCGCACGCGCCGGTCTCCACGAGCGCTACGTGCGGGAGTGGCTGGGCGCCATGGTGACCGGCGAGATCATGACCTTCGACCGGGACACCGCGACCTACGCGCTCCCGCCGGAGCACGCGGCCGCGTTGACCGGTCCGGGCTCGAAGAACATGGGTCCGATGGCGGCGATGGTGACCCTGCTCGGGCGCAACCTGGACGGGGTCGAGGAGGCCTTCCGCACCGGTGGCGGCGTGCCCTACGCGGCGTTCGCGCCGCACTTCACCGGTGTGATGGACGAGCTCAACCGCCGCCCGCTCGACGAGCTGCTGATCGACGCGTGGCTCCCGCTGGTCCCGGAGCTGACCGGACGGCTCGGCGCGGGCGCGCGGGTCGCCGACGTCGGGTGCGGCACCGGGCACGCCCTCGCGCTGCTGGGTGCGGCGTTCCCGGCGTCGAGCTTCGTCGGCTACGACCTCTCGGCCGAGGCGATCGAGCGGGCCCGCAGCGAGACCGCGGACCTGCCGAACGTGTCGTTCGAGATCGCCGACGTCTCCGTGCCGGCGCCGGAGCGCCGGTTCGACGTCGTGTTCGCCATCGACGCGGTGCACGACCAGGCCGACCCGGCCGCCGTCCTGCGTGGTGTGCACGACGCCCTCACGCCCGGCGGGACGTTCGTCATGATCGACATGGCGGCGTCGAGCGACCTGGCCGAGAACGTGGGCAACCCGTTCGCACCGTGGATCTACTCGATCAGCACGCTGCACTGCATGACGGTGTCACTGGCCTCGGGCGGCGCCGGGCTCGGCGCCGCGTGGGGCGAGGCTCTGGCCCGGACGATGCTGGACGAGGCCGGGTTCGGCGAGGTCGTGGTGCACCCGGCACCCGGGCAGGCACTGAACCTGATCTACGTCACGCGCCGCCCGGACTGACGCCCGCTCAGCCCGACTGGCGTCGTTGCTGCTGTTCCCGGGCTTCGCGCAGCGCCTTCGAGGCCCGTGGCCCGGCCGCGGCGGTCGCCCCGACCACGAGCAGCCAGAGCACCTGCAGGGCGGTCGGGGACCCGATCGCGACGAGCCCGCTCGCACAGACCGCGCCCCACCACAGCGGCCGCTCACCCGTCGGATCGCCGCCGAACCATCCGGTGTTCGTCTCGGAACTCATGTCCGTACCTCATGCCCACGGTGGTGTGCGCGCCGTCGCGGACCGGCAGCGCGCCTCCGTCGTGCCAGTATTCGCCCTTTCGGCCCAGAATGTTCGCCGAACCCGGCTACTTGACGCCGACGGTGCACCGGCGCACGGTCGATCCATGGCCGCACCCACCACGCCCTCCCCCGCCGAGCAGTCCTCGATGCCCTCCTTCGCACCGACCCAGGACGGCATCTCCCTGCCCGCCCCACCCACGTTCGCGACCAGCGCCGAGGAGCGCCTGCACCGCAAGCAGCAGCTCGCGGGTGCGTTCCGGATCTTCGGCAGGTTCGGGTTCGGCGAGGGCATCGCGGGGCACATCACGGTGCGCGACCCCGAGGACCCGGACATGTTCTGGGTCAACCCGTTCGGCATGTCGTTCCGCCACATCCGGGTCTCGGACCTGATCCTGGTCGACCACGACGGCGTCGTCCGGCACGGGGGCAAGCCGGTCAACCGGGCCGGGTTCGTGATCCACTCCGCGGTGCACGAGGCCCGCCCCGACGTCGTCGCCGCCTGCCACGCCCACTCGGTCCACGGCAAGGCCTGGTCGTCGCTGGGCCGCCCGCTCGACCCGATCACCCAGGACGCGTGCGCGCTCTACGGCAACCACACCGTCGTCGCCGACGGCGCCGGCGCGGTCGTCGTGGACCGCGAGGCCGGCCGGGCGCTGGCCAAGGGCCTGGGCGAGAACCGGATGGCCTTCCACCGCAACCACGGCATCTTCACCGTCGGCGACACCGTCGCCGAGGCCGCGTGGTGGTTCATCACGACCGAGCGCAACTGCCAGGCCCAGCTGCTCGCCGAGGCCGCCGGCACCCCGACCCTGATCGACCACGACAACGCCGACTTCACCCGCCGGCAGACCGGCAGCCCGTTCGCCGGCTGGTTCTCCTTCCAGCCGCTCTGGGACGAGGTCGTCCGCACCGACCCGGACCTGTTCGACTGACCCGTGGGTGGCGACGGTCGCCCCGACGACCAACGCCCCCCACGCGGCGGGGGCCGGGGGGCGCCCCCCCCCCCCCGCCCGTTTCCCCGGCCCCGGGGGGGGCCCCGGGCCCCCCCCCCCCCCACCCCCCCCCCCGCGGCGGGGTCAGATGTCGAGCAGGTCGGCCAGGTGGGCGCGTCGGGCGCCGGGGGTGCCCAGGAGCAGCTCGTCGGACTTGGCGCGCTTGTAGAACAGGTGCGCGTCGTGCTCCCAGGTGTAGCCGATCCCGCCGTGGTACTGCACCATCCCGGTCGCCACCTCGAAGTAGCGCGGGCCGACGTAGACCGAGGCGACGGCCGCGGCCAGCGGCAGCGCCCCGGGGTCGTGGTCGGCAGCCCAGGCGGCGTGGCGGACGGCGGACTCGGACTGCTCCCAGGCCGCGTACATGTCCGCGCAGCCGTGCTTGACGGCCTGGTAGGAGCCGATCGGGCGGCCGAACTGCACCCGGACCTTGGCGTAGTCCACGGTCAGCTCCATCGCCCGCGCGATCCCCGCGCTCTGCTCCGCGGCCAGCGCCACCGCGCCCCGGTCACCCGCCGCGGACAGGGCCGCGGCGGCGTCGCCCTCGAGGCGGACCGCGGGCGCGCCGGCCAGGTCGATCCGGGCCAGCCGCCGTGTCGGGTCGAGCGAGGTCAGGCGGGTCCGGGTCAGGCCGGCGGCGTGGCCCTCGACCAGGAACAGGGCCGGGCCCTCCTCGGTGACGGCGTGCACGACGAGCACGTCGGCGGCCTCGGCGGAGAGCACCGGGGTCTTGCGACCGTCGAGGGCCCACCCGTCGCCGGAGCGGCGCGCGCGGGTGGCGCCGGCGCCGGGGTCGAACACCCCGGAGCCGCCCTCGGCGACGGCGAGCGCGGCGATCCGCTCCCCCGAGGCCAGCGCGGGCACCAGGTCGTCGCGCGCGGGCTGTGAGGGCAACGCCATCAGCGTGTCCAGCGCGAACACCGACGAGGCCAGGAACGGCGAGGGGACGAGTGCGCGTCCGAGCTCGGCGGCCAGCACCGAGCGCTCCACGTGACCGGCACCGGCGCCGCCGAGCTCCTCGGGGACGGCGAGGCCCAGTACCCCGAGGTCGGATCCCAGCCGGTGCCAGAGGTCGGCGTCGTAGCCGCGCTCGCCGACCATCGTCGCGCGGACCGCCGCCGAGCCGGCGTGGTCGGTGAGCAGGTCGCGCACCGCGGCGCGCAGCTCCTGCTGCTCGGAGGTCAGGACCAGATCCATCTCAGCTCACGCCCTTCCGTGCCTGCTCGGCCGAGGGCTGGGTGCCCACCGTGAGCTCGCGGAACGCGACGCCCCGGTCGACCTGCGGTTCGCGGGGCAGGCCCAGGATCCGGTCGCCGATGATGCCGCGCTGGATCTCGTTCGTGCCGCCGGCGATGTTCGAGGCCGGGGTCGAGTTCGTCCCCAGCTCCAGGCTCGCCGCGGCCGCGTCGTCGTCCTCCCGGGCCACCATGTTCGCCCCGGCCAGGTGCCCGGCGGTGTCCACCGCGCGGCGCAGCAGCATCGCCCCGGCCAGCTTGCCGACCGACCCGCGCGAGCCGGGGGCCGCCCCGGCCACGGTCTCCTGGCGCATCCGGGCGTTGAACAGCTCCAGCACCCGCTGGTGGGCGTAGAGCTCGGCGAGGCGGTCACGGGCGACCGGGTCGGCGCCGTGCCGGCGGCCCAGCTCGGCCAGCGCCTCGAACGTCAGGCCGCTGCTGCGCTTCTGGCGCAGCCCCGAGATCGTGACGCGCTCGTGCCCGAGCATGGTCACCGCGGCCGCCCAGCCGGCGTTGACCCCGCCCAGGACGTCGTCGGCACCGACCCGGACGGCGTCGAGGTAGACCTCGTTGAACGGCGCGCCGCCGGTCATGTCCACGAGCGGGCGCACGGTCACCCCCGGCGCCCGCATGTCCACGACGAACATCGTGATGCCGCCGTGCTTGGGCCGGTCCGGGTCGGTGCGGGCCAGGATCGCGCCGTAGTCGGCCCACTGCGCGTTCGAGGTCCACACCTTCTGCCCGGTGAGCACCCAGCCGTCACCGTCGGGGACGGCCCGGCACTGCAGGCCGGCCACGTCGGAACCGGCACCGGGCTCGGAGAACAGCTGGCACCAGATCTCCTCGCCGCGCAGCAGCGGCGGCAGGTAGCGCCGCTTCTGCTCGTCGGTGCCCAGGTCGACGATGGTCGGCCCGCACATCCCCGTGCCGATCAGGAACGGGCGCACCGGCATCTCGAACTCGGCCGCCTCCTCGGCGAAGATCTGCTGCTCGGCCTGCCCGAGGCCCTGCCCGCCGGACTCGACCGGCCAGGTGATCCCGGCGTAGCCGGCCTCGTACAGCGCGGCCTGGAACCGCTTCGCCTCCTCGACGTCGCCGCTCGGGTGCGGCGGTACGTGCTCGGTCAGCCAGGCCCGCAGTCCCTCGCGGTAGCCGGCCGGTCGGTCCTCGGCAAACGACGTGCTCATGCGCCCTCCGTGCGTACTGGTGCGTCCGCGACCCGTGGCCCCGGTCGCCGGACGCGCGGAACGCCGCCGGTGCGCCCGTCCCCCGGGGTGATCGTCTGCGCCCGGGCCCGCGGCGTCAACGCCTCGCACGCGGACCGCGTCGGACCGCTCACGCGCCGGCCGAGCGACGCACCCCGCGCGGGGTGTCGCCGAACCAGCGCCGCGACACCCGTGTCAGCGCGGACTGCTCGGTCAGCCCGATCATGGCCGTCACCTGCGAGAACGGCAGGTCGGTGCGGGTGATCAGGCGGTGCGCGGTGTCGCGGCGGACCTCGTCGAGCACGGTCTCGAACGTCGTGCCCTCCGCGGCGAGGTGGCGTTGCAGCGTGCGCGGATGCATCCGCAGCAGGCGCGCGATGGAGCCGATCCGCGGCGCCCCGGTGCTCAGGGACCTGACCAGCGCGGTGCGGACCCGGTCGGTGACCGTGCGGCCGGGGCGGTCGAAACGGTTCGCCAGGTAGTCGATCGCGATCGCACGCACCGTCTCGTCGCCGCCGTGCATCGGGCGGGACGCGAGCTCGGAGGGCACCCGCAACACCGCCGCGTCGCGCGCGAAGCGGACGTCGGCGCCGAAGAAGTCGGTGTAGCGCGAGACCGGGGCCAGCGGCGGGTGCGACAGGTGCGCCGACCGCAGGCCGTAGGGCCCGCCGCCGAGCACCAGCACGATCCGGTGGAAGACCCCCAGCCCCAGGTCGACGGCCTGCGGCGGCAGCGGGTCCGGTTCGGTGGTGCCGTAGAGCAGGCCCATCACCCCGGGCGCGCCCTCCGGGTCGTCGATCCGCGACACCCGCAGCGCCGGGCTGTGCACGAACAGGAACCGGGACGCGCAGTCGAGCGCCTCGCCCATCGTCGCGGAGTTCTCGACCGCGACCGCGAGCGGCCCGAGCACGTCGGGCCCCTGCTGCTCGGCCAGCCGCAACCCCAGGTCCGGGCAGCTCAGCTCCGCGGCGGCGGTCTCCAGGATCCGCCCCGCGGTGGCCGAACGGATCAGGACGTCGGCCGCGTCGGTACCCTCGTCCTGCGCGGTCCCGACCGGGCGGCCCGGGACCGGGTCGACGGCGCCCGGCGGCACCCGGAAGCGGGCCAGCAGCGCGGGCCCGTCCCCGCCGAGCGCGTCCACCAGCGGGGTGAGACCGCGCAACGCGGCCGCCCGGATCATCGACCCCATGTCGCGTCAGAGTAAATTAGTGTCGCGCTGAGTCAAGTATCGACCGGCGCGGGCGGCCCATACTCGTGATCAGATCAGCTGACGCCGTCGTCGCCGAGGAGGCCGAACATGACGAGCACCCAGTCGCCGTCCACGCAGGCACCGTCCGTCCCGCCCCGCACCGGCGGTCAGGACCCCGAGCACCTCGACGTGCTCGTCGTGGGGGCCGGGCTCTCCGGGATCGGCGCGGCCTGGCGTCTGCAGGAGGAGCTGCCGGGCAAGAGCTACGCCGTCCTCGAGGGCCGCGACGACATCGGCGGCACCTGGGACCTGTTCCGCTACCCGGGCGTGCGCTCGGACTCGGACATGTTCACGCTCGCCTACCCGTTCCGCCCGTGGCGCGAGCGCAAGTCGATGGCCTCGGGCGAGAGCATCCGCGACTACATCGCCGCGACCGCCGACGAGGGCGGGATCCGGCGCCACATCCGCTTCGGCACCAAGGTCGTCCGGTCCTCCTGGGACTCCGGCACGGCCCGCTGGACCGTCGAGACCCGGACCGCGGCCGGCCCGAAGACCTACACCTGCTCGTTCCTCTACATGTGCTCGGGCTACTACAACTACGACGAGGGCTACCAGCCCGAGTTCACCGGGCGCGAGGACTTCACCGGACGGTGGGTGCACCCGCAGTTCTGGCCGGAGGACCTCGACTACGCCGGGAAGAACGTCGTGGTGATCGGCAGCGGCGCCACCGCCGTCACGCTGATCCCGGCGATGGCCGAGACGGCCGGGCACGTGACGATGCTGCAGCGCTCGCCGTCGTACCTGACGGTGCTGCCCAGCACCGACCCGGCCGCGGACGCCCTGCGCAGGTACCTGCCGGCCAAGGTCGCCCACCAGCTGCTGCGCGCCCAGTACGTCACCCTGACCCAGGCGTTCTACCAGCTCGCGCGGCGCCGCCCGGAACGGGTGAAGAAGATCCTTCGCGGCCTGGCACTGAAGTTCCTCAAGGACGAGTCGCTGGTCGACGAGCACTTCACGCCGTCCTACGAGCCGTGGGACCAGCGCCTGTGCGTGGTCCCCGAGGGCGACTTCTTCACCTCCATCCGCAAGGGCAGGGCCTCGGTCGTCACCGATCACATCGACCGGATCACCCCGACCGGGATCGCGCTGCGCTCGGGTGAGGAGATCCCGGCCGACGTCATCGTCTCGGCGACCGGCCTGAACCTGCAGCCCCTCGGCGGCATGGAGATCGAGGTCGACGGTCGCGCCGTCGACCTGGGCGACACGGTCGCCTACCGCGGGCTGATGCTCTCCGGCATCCCGAACCTGGCGATCTGCATCGGCTACGTGAACGCGTCCTGGACGCTGCGCGCGGACCTGGTCTCGCGCTACGTGCCGCGCCTGCTCGCGCACATGGACCGCAAGGGGTACGCGATCGCCACCCCGCGCCCGGACCAGAAGCCCGACCGGCCGTTGCTGGACCTCAAGTCCGGCTACGTGCAGCGCTCGGTCTCGAAGTTCCCCAAGCAGGGCGAGAACGACCCGTGGCGCCTGCGCCAGAACTTCTTCCTCGACGCCCTGGGCATGAACCGCGGCGACCTGACCCGCGACATGTCGTTCACCCGGCTGATCGACCTCCCGTCGCCGGACGCGACCACCTCGACCCGCAACGCCGCCAAGGAGCTCGCATCATGAGCAGCACCCCGTACCGCTTCGCCGAGGGCACGGCCGTGGTGACCGGCGCCGCCGGCGGCATCGGCGAGAACGTCGCCTACGGCCTGGCCGTGCGCGGCAGCGACCTCGTCCTGATCGACCGCGACGGCGAGCGCCTCGACGCCGTCGCGGAGACCGTCCGGCGCCGCCACCCCGGCGTGTCGGTCTCCACCCTGGTCGTGGACCTGGCCGACCGCGCCGCCCTGGACGCCGCCGCGCAGCGGATCCTCGCCGAGCACCCGCGGATCACGCTGCTGGTCAACAACGCCGGCGTCGCGCTCGGCGGCGACTTCTCCCGCCTGACGCTGGAGGAGTTCGACTGGGTCATGGACATCAACTTCCACGCCCCGGTCCGGCTGACCCACCACCTGCTGCCGGCCCTGACCGCGCAGCCGGGCGGGCACCTGGTCAACGTGTCCAGCCTGTTCGGACTGATCGCCCCGCCCGGGCAGTCCGCATACTGCGCCAGCAAGTTCGGGATCCGCGGGTTCTCCGAGGTGCTGCGCACCGAGCTCGCCGAGAGCGGTACCGGTGTCACCACCGTGCACCCCGGCGGGATCAAGACCCGGATCGCGACCGACGCGCGGGTCGGGGTGAACATCCCGGCCGAGGAGGCGGAGCAGGGCAAGCGCGACTTCGCCAAGCTGCTCACCTTCCCGGCGGACAGGGCGGCCGAGCTGATCATCGACGGGATCGAGCACCGCCGGGCGCGGGTGCTGATCGGGATGAGCGCGAAGATCCCGGACGTGCTGGCGCGGCTGTTCCCGGCCAGCAGTGTGAAGGTCTTCTCCCGGCTGGTCGGTGCGGCCGGGAAGGCACAGCGCAAGCTCCCGGCGCGCGCGGGGGCCGGAGCGCGGTCGTGACCGCGGGCACGGCGCGCCGACCGCCGGCCCCGCCGACCCGCCCGTCGCCGCCCGGCGAGATCACGACCGTGACGGTGCGGGGCGCCCGGATCCGGGTCCGTACCAGCGGAGACCCGGCCGCGCCGCCGGTCCTGCTGCTGCACGGCATCGGGCGCAGCCTGGAGGACTGGGACCCCCAGCACGAGCGGTTGTCGGCGACCCACCGCGTGCTCAGCACGGACCTCGCCGGGTTCGGCCTGTCCGAGCGGCTGCCGGGTCCGGCGACGCTGGAGCAGCTCGCCGACGGGGTCGTCGGGGTCCTGGACGCGGTCGGCGAGCGGCGCCCGGTGCACCTGATGGGCAACTCGCTCGGCGGCGCGGTGTCGATGCTGGTGCTCACCCGGGCCCCGGAGCGGGTCGCGACCCTGACCCTGGTCGACGCCGCGGGCTTCGGCTCGGAGGTCACCGTGGCGCTGCGGGTGCTGGGCATCCCGTTCCTCGGCGCCCGGCTGCTCACCCGGATCGACCGGGCGGCCGCCCGCCGGACCGAACGGGCGATCTTCCTCGACGACGCCTTCGTCACCGACGAGCGCGTGGCCTTCGCCCTCGAGGTGGCCGGACGCGACGACCAGGCCGCCGTGTTCGCCGAGATCGCCGCGGAGCTCGGCACCGTGCGCGGGGTGCGCCCGCAGTGGCGGGCCGCGCTGCTCGCCGAGCTCGCCCGCCACCCCCGCCCGACGCTGGTCGTGTGGGGCGAACGCGACATCGTCCTGCCGCCGCACCACCTGCGCGCGGCCCTGGCGGCGATGCCGCACGCCCGCTCGCACGTGTTCGCGCGCTGCGGTCACATGCCCCAGATCGAACGGGCCGACGCCTTCGCCGACCTGGTCGAGACGTTCCTGCGCGACGCCGCGCGGCCTCCGGGAGGCTGACGCGACACGGCGCCCGGCCGCGGCTCGGCCGGGCTCACCCGGCGCTCGCGCCGGTGCGGGGTCGCGCGGCCTGCAGGATCCGGGCCGGCGGCAGGTTCCGCCACTCCGTCGCCCCGGAACCGACCGTCTCGAAGCGCTCCTCGAGCCGTCGCCGGAACCGCACCGCGGATGGCAGCACGGTGGCGTGGGAGTAGGCGAACGTGGCGAACCGGCCCTCCGGCGGCATCGCCGCCACGACCGAGTCGAGGATCGCCTCCTGCTTCGGCCCGGGGAACACCGCCCACGGCAGCCCGCTGATGACGAGGTCGACCCGGGTCACCCCGAGGTCGCGGAGCAGGCCCGCGGTGTCCGCGGCGTCGCCCTCGACGACCTCCACCCCCCGATGCCGCTCCCGCAGGGCGACCGCCATCGAGGGGTTCACCTCGATCGCGACGTGCCGGCCCCGCCCGCCGAGCCGGCGCCGGATCTCCCCGGTGAACGCGCCGGAGCCCGGGCCCAGCTCCAGGACGGTCGGGGCACCCTCGGCCGGGACGTCCGCGGAGATCCGCCGGGCCAGGTACACCGAGCTCGGCGCGACGGCACCGATCGTGGTCGGTGCGCGCAGGAACTGGCGGACGAACAGCAGAGCATCACCCATGCCCGGCATCCTCCCCGGGCGGGTAGCGGGGAGCGGCCCCGGGTGACGGGCCCTGCCCGGTGGGCGCCGGGGTTCCGGCACACGCCGCCGTCACGACCGGTTCGGGCAGAATCGCGGGAGATCTCCCGACGAAGGGTGTCCATGCGCTCCCCCCGCCCGCTGCGGCTCACCGCCGCCGCCCTCACCGCCACCGCGTTCCTGACGGCCTGCCTCGGGCCGACCCCGGTCGACGTGGCCCTCTCCGGTGACCCCGCGCCGGTCGCCGCGGACGGTGCCGGACTCGTGCCGACCACGCTGGCGGTGCCGCCGGGGATGGGCGCCTCGCCGCTGGACTCCCCGCGTCAGGCACTGGTACCGCCGGGCTGGACGATCTCGGTGTTCGCCCGGGTGCCCGAGGCGCGCCTGGCCGTGTGGAGCCCGGACCGGCAGCTGCTGGTCTCGGTCCCGGAGGAGGGGCGGGTGGAGCGCCTGACCCCGGACGGGCGCGGCGGCTCCACGACCTCGACGCTGGTCGAGGGTCTGAACCAGCCGCACGGCCTGGCCTTCGCCGGCTCGACGCTCTACGTCGCCGAGAGCGACCGGGTCGACGCCTACGACTACGCCGGCGGGCAGGTCACGAACCGTCGGGTGGTGGCGGCGAACCTCCCCGACTCCAAGAGCGCGGACCTGCGCGGCGCCTACGCGCACGCGCTGAAGAGCGTCGCCGTCGGCCCGGACGGCGCGGTGTACGTCTCGGTCGGCTCCACCGGCAACATCTCCCCCGAAGACCTGACCGCGACCCCGCCGCGGGCGTCGATCCTGCGGATCCCGCCGGGCGGCGGGGCGCCCGCGCCGTTCGCGACCGGTGTCCGCAACGGCACCGGCCTGGCCGTCGCGCCGGACGGAGCGGTCTGGACCGCGGTCAACGGCCGCGACAACGTGCCCTACCCCTACGACCGGCCCTACCGGGACGGACCGGGGTCGGCCTACGGCAAGGTGATCAAGGACTACGTCACGGACCATCCCGGTGAGCAGCTGGCGAAGCTCACTCCGGGGCGGAACCTGGGCTGGCCCTACTGCAACATCGAGCGCGACACCGACCCCGGCGCGCCCGACAGCCCGGTGACCCGGTCGAACGTCGGGTTCGTGCGCGACGTCCAGACCAACCCGGACGGGTCCAGGCTGGACTGCGCGGCGCTGCCGCGGATCGAGCAGACCTTCGGGGCGCACTCCGCCCCGCTGGGGCTGTCCTTCGTCGACGGCGCCCTGCCGGGCCCCTACGCCCGGGGCGCGCTGGCCGGGGTGCACGGCTCGTGGAACGCCAGCCCACCGCGCGCACCGGAGGTCTCGTTCTTCCCCTACCGCGACGGCACGCTCGGCGAGCAGCAGACGCTCGTCGGCGGCTTCCAGGCCACCGACGGCTCCCGCTGGGGCCGCCCGGTCGCCGCGGTCGCCGGCCCGGACGGGGCCGTCTACGTCACCGACGACGACGCCGGCGCCGTCTACCGGCTGGCCCCTCCCGGGCGCTGAGCCCCGGCCGGGACGGTCCCGGCGGCCCGGTGGGCGTGCAGCGGCTCGGTGCGGAAGTCGGCCGGGTCGGCCTCGTGGGTCATCGCCCAGTAGTCGACGACCCGGTAGGGCGAGTTCGCCACGACCCGCCCGGCCCGGTTGCGGTAGTAGGTCGTCATGCCCGGGTGGGTCCAGACCATCTGCTCGTGCGCGGCGTCGACGTCGCCGACCCAGCGGTCGTGGGCCTGGGGGCGGACCTCCAGCGCGCCGATCCGTTCCCGGCCCATCCGCGCGACGAGGCCGACGATGTAGCGCGCCTGGGCCTCGGCCACGAAGATGAAGCTGCCGCCGGCGCCGGCGTTGGTGTTCGGGCCGTACATCAGGAACAGGTTCGGGAAGCCGGGCACGGTGATCCCGAGGTGCGCGGTGGCGTCGTCGGCGCCCCACACCTCGTGCAGCTCGCGGCCCTCGCGTCCGCGGACCTCGACGCCGGGCAGGAAGTTCTGCGCGTCGAACCCGGTGCCCAGCACCAGCACGTCGGCGGCGTGGTGCTCGCCCGCGGCGGTGACCACCCCGGTGGGTTCCACCCGCGCGACGGCGTCGGTGACGAGCTCGACGTCGTCGCGGCGCAGGGTGGCGAACCAGCCGTTGTCGAGCAGCATCCGCTTGCCGAAGGGCGGGTAGTCCGGCGTGCACTTGTCGATCAGGTCCGGGCGGCCCTCGAGCTCGGCCTCCAGGTAGCGGGTGAAGTGGCGGCGGTGGCCGTCGTTGACGGCGTTGAGCGAGCGCTGCGGGTGCTCCCACCCGGGGTCCTTGCGCAGCGACGGGTGCACCCGGTCGTTGAAGACCCACGCGAGCCGGAACCGGTACCAGGGGTGGTAGTAGGGCACGTGCCGCATCAGCCAGTGCACGTCACCGCCGATCGGCGCGAAGTACTCGGCGGTCGGGGCGACCCACTGCGGCGACCGCTGGAACACGGTCAGGTGCGAGGGACGCCCGGCGATCGCGGGCACCACCTGCATCGCGCTCGCCCCGGTCCCGACGACGGCGACGCGCCGGCCGTCCAGGTCCAGGTCGTCGGGCCACTCGGTGGTGTGGAACGCCGGGCCGGCGAACCCGTCCAGCCCGGGCAGGTCCGGCACGACCGGGCGGTTGAACAGGCCCACGGCGCTGACCAGGGCGGTGCCGGTCCAGGTCCGGTCCCCGGCGCGGACCTGCCAGCGCTGGGCGCCGTCGTCCCACACCGCGGAGTCCACCTCGACCCCGAACTCGACGTGGCGGCGCAGGTCGAAGTGCTCGGCCATGTCGGCGATGTAGCCGGCCATCTCGTCGCGCTTGCCGAAGTGGCCCGACCAGTCGTGGTCGAAGAACGAGAACGAGTACAGGTAGCTGGGGGTGTCGACGCCGGCGCCCGGGTAGTCGTTGGTCAGCCACACCCCGCCGACGTCGGCCTGCCGCTCCAGGATCACGAACGGCACCCCGGCTCGTCGCAGCCGCACCGCGGCGGTCAGGCCCGACACCCCGGCCCCGACGATCACCACCCGCAGGTCCCGGTCGCGGACCTCGGCGCCCGGGACCGGCTCGGGCTCCGGATCCGGGGAGAACCCCATGTCCTCGCGCATCATCTGCTCGTAGGAGTCCGGGACCTCCTCGGCGACGGCGGTGCTCAACATCGTGCGCAGCAGCTCCGGCCCGGGGTCCGGGACCGCCGGGGCCACCCCGTGCGACCACGCGGTGATCGCCTCGACCGCGGCCGCCTTCAGCTCCGCGGCGGTGGCGGGCCCGAAGCCGCCGGAGTCGTGCGGGCCCAGGCCGGGCGAGCGGGACGGGCGGAACGGGTCGCGCAGCCACCGCCGGTCGCCGGTGAGGTGGAAGGTCACCATCGCCAGTGTCGGCAGGTTCGCCGACTCCACGGCGGTGCGCAGGCGCGCGACGTCGATCGGGTGCCGCGGTGTGGCCGGGCCGGGTCGGGACGGGTCCCGGCGCGCCGGTCCGGGCGGCGTCGACTCGCGCACTCCGACCTCCTCCTCACCGGTGCGCCGTCGCAGCACCTCCCGTCACCGACGGTGAGTCTGCGCCGGCGACGGCCGCCCGGCAAGGATGCACCGCACCCGCCGGGCACCCGTCACGCGGACGGCGGCGGGCCGCCCGGAGGGTCCCGTGCCGGACCGCTTGCGGGATCGGTCGGCCCGCGACACCGTGGGCCGAGTCACCGTCGAGGGCAGAGGAGCGTCATGACCACCGAGGTCTCCACGGGGCGGGCGGCGGTCATGACCGAGTACGCCGGCCGCTTCACGATCGAGGAGTTCCCACGACCGGAGCCCGAGCCGGGTGGGCTCGTGGTGGACATCGAGGCGGCCACGGTCTGCGGCTCGGACCTGCACGTCTGGCTCGGCCACCTGGCGGGACGGTTGCCGATCTCTCCCCCGCTGATCCTGGGCCACGAGATGGCGGGGCGGGTGACGGCCGTGGGCTCCGGGGCCGAGGTCGACAGCCTCGGCCGGCCGGTGCGCGTCGGCGACCGCGTGGTGTGGGCGCACACCCCGTGCGGGCGCTGCCACCAGTGCACCGTCGAGCGCGAACCGACCCAGTGCACCGACCGCTACATCGGCTACCTCAACGACTGCAGCGTCGCGCCGCACTTCACCGGCACGTTCGCCGAGATCGGTCGGGTGGTCCCGGGGGCCGGTCGGCTGGTCGTCCCGGACGCGGTGGACAGCGCCTGGGCCTCGGCCGGCAGCTGCGCGCTGCGTACCGTCGTCAGGGCGCTGCAGGTGGCCGGGCCGGTCGGGCTCACCGACACCGTCGTCGTGCAGGGCGCCGGGCCGCTCGGGCTGTTCGCCACCGCGCTGCTCTCGCTGCACAGCCCGCGCCGGCTGATCGTGGTCGGTGGGCCGGCCGACCGGCTCGCGCTCGCCGCGGAGTGGGGCGCCACCGACACCGTCTCGGTCGAGGAGCACCCGGACCCGGCCGCGCGGGCGGAGATCGTGGCGCAGCTCACCGGCGGCGGCCCCACCCTCGGGTTCGAGCTCGCCGGGGCGCCCGGCGCGGTCGCCGAGGGCATCGACCTGATGGGGCGTGGCGGGCGCTACGTCGTGATGGGGACCCTCGGCGGCGAGCGCCAGGCCGTCGACACGGCCCGGATCGCCACCCGCGGCCTGCGCATCCTCGGCTCGATGAGCGGCGACATCGCCGACTACCACGTCGCGCTCGAGGTCCTGGAGCGCTTCCGGCACCGGTTCGACTGGGACCGGATGCTCGGCCGACGCTACGGCCTGGACGGGCTGGAGGAGGCCATGACGTCGATGCGCGCGATGGAGCAGATCAAGCCCGTGATCGAGCCGGCCCGTCGATGACCAGGACGGCCCCGGACGCCGCCGGGCGCTGGGACGACCGGCTGCCCGCCCCGGACGTCACGCTGACACACCTGGAGTACTTCCACGCGGTGGCGCGGGAGGGCAGCTTCAGCGCGGCGGCCGCCGCGCTGCACGTCGCGCAGTCGTCGCTGAGCCGGTCGATGGCGGCGCTGGAACGCCGGTTCGGCGGCGAGCTCGCGGTGCGCGACGCACGGGGGGTGACCCTGACCCCGGCCGGGGAGGCGTTCCGCCGCTCGGCGGAGAGCATTCTCGACGCGCGCGCCGCGGGCCTGGAGACCTTCCGCCGGTTCACCGCGGGCGAGGCGGGTTCGGTGCACGTGGCGACGCTGCCCTCGCTGGTCGGCTACCGCCTCGGCCCCACCATCCGGCGGTACCGGGAGCGTCGCCCGGAGGTGTCGTTCACGATCGGTGACGCGCCGTCGGGTGCGATCGTGGCCCAGGTCGCGGCCGGCGAGGCCGACCTGGGCATCGCCGACCGCCCGGCCGCGCCGGGCGCGCTGCGGGTGGAGCCGCTGTTCGACGAGCCGGTGCACCTGGTGGTGCCGCGCGAGCACCGGTGGGCCGGGCGGAGCGGCGTCGCGTGGGCCGAGCTGGCCACCGAGACGGTGATCACCACGCGCACCAGCACCAGCATCCGGCCGCTGGTCGAGGCCGGGTTGGCGGAGGCCGGCCTCGACGCGGCGACGGTGTTCGAGGCCGGGCAGCTGGTCACCATCGGCGGGCTGGTGGCGGCCGGGCTCGGCGTGGCGCCGCTGCCGGCGTCCACCATCGCCTGCCTCGGGCCGGCGGAGCGCCTCGCCAGCATGCCGCTGCGGGACCCGGTGCTGCACCGCGAGATCACACTGCTCTCGGCCGGGCGCCCCCCGACACCGGCCGCGGCGGAGTTCGCCGCGTTGCTGCGCGAGGCCTACCGCGAGACCGGGCCCGGCTGAGCGCGGGCCGACCGGCCGGTATGTCCGCACTGCATGCGGGCATGCCCAAACTCCGCACTCGGCGCGGGTGGGTGGCGGTTACCGTCGCCTCACCGGTCAACGGCGACCGGCCGGAACCTCCCCGGGGCCCGCCAGGCCCCGGGGGGATCCGCGCACCCACGGGAGGGTCCGATGGACGAGCAGACGATCATTCTCGGGATCTCGATCGCCTACCTCGCGCTGATGCTCGGCATCGGTGTGTGGGCCAACCGGCGGATGGCCTCGGCCAGGGAGTTCCTGGTCGCGGGCCAGTCCCTCGGGTTCTTCGTGATGGCGATGGCCTCGTTCTCGTCGATCCAGAGCGGCTGGGGCATGGTCGGCGCCACCGGGACGACCGCGACCTGGGGCATCGGCGCCTTCGTCGCCGCCGCGCTGCTCCCGCCGCTGGGCTTCACCCTCGCGTGGTTCCTGCTGGGCGGGCGCCTGCGGACGATCGCGCAGCGCCACGAGGTGTACAGCATCCCCGACATCGTCCGGGTCCGGTACCGCTCCCGGGCCGCGCACCTCTCGATGTCGGTGGCGATGATCGTCGGCGCGATCGGCTACATGACCGCCCAGGTCGTCGCGGCCGGAGTGATCATGAGCCTGCTGCTCGGGCTCCCGCTCGGCACCGCCACGGTGCTCGGGGCCCTGGTGGTGGCCGCCTACACGATCGCGGGCGGCATGCTCGCCGCGGTCTGGACCGATCTCGTGCAGGGCATCCTGATGATCGCGATGTCGATCGTGGTGTTCGTGGTCGCGCTCGGTGTGGGCGGCGGGTGGAGCTCGACGATGGCCACGCTCACCGCCGCGGACCCCGACCTGCTGGCCCTCGACGGGGTCAAGACCGCCGCCTGGATCGGCGCCAACTCGATCATGATCCTGCTCGGCGTGGTGGCCCAGCCACAGCTGATCCACAAGTTCCTCATGCTCCGGTCCCCGCGCGAGCTGAAGTGGGGCGCGACGGTGGCGGCGATCGGGTACGCGACGACCACCCTGTTCTCGCTCGGCGTGGGGCTCGGCACCCGGGCGGCGATCGCGGACGGGCGGATGGCCGAACCCGGCGTCGTCGACGACACCGCGACCAGCTTCCTCGGCACCTTCACCAGCCCGCTGGTGGCCGGGCTCGCGCTCACCGCCCTGCTCGCGGCGATCATGTCCAGCGCGAGCAGCTTCATCACGATCGGCGCGTCGGCACTGACCCGGGACCTGATGGCCTCGCTCGGGCTGCGGATCGGCCGGGAGCTGTTCTGGAACCGCGTGGCGAGCCTGGCCGTCGTCGCGGCCTCGCTCTACGTCGGGCTGTACCTGGACCAGATCATCTACCTGCTCGGGGCGATCGGCTGGGCGGCGTTCGCCGCGGCGATCTTCGGGCCGGTCGTCCTGGGCATCTACTGGCGGCGCGGGACCAGCCTGGCCACCACCGTCTCGGTCGTGGTCGGGCTGGGCCTCAACGTCGCGCTGACCCTGCTCACCAGCGCCGGCTGGACGCCTCCCCCGACGTTCTTCTCCGGCGGTGTCGTGGTCTGCAGCGGGATCCTGGTCTACATCGGCGTGTCGGTGTGCACCCGCTCGGCCGGGGACCGGGAACGCTTCGACGGCCTCTACCCGGCCACCGCGCCACCCGGGCACGCCCGGGCGGCGTCGATCTCGCGACCGTCGACCTGATCTCTGCGAAGGGACGCACCGATGTACTCCTCTGCTGCCGGGCAGGCCCGGGTGGACCGGTTCGTGGCCGCGTTCGCGCTGCTGCTGGTGATCGCCCTGGCCGGCATGCTGACCGGAACCGCGTCGCTGGTCATCGCGCCGATACCGCTGCTGGCCCTGACGCTCACGCTGCTCGCGGTCCTCGGGCCGGACAACCGGTGGCCCGACAGCGGCACCCTGGTCCTGGTGTGCGCCTTCCACACCGTCTCGATCGCGTTGTGGGCCGTGGCGCTCGCGGCGATCGGGGACGAGACCCCGGCGTTCGCCGCGATGCCGCTGAGCACCGGGGTCCTGACCGTGGTGGCCTGGCCGGTCTATGCCCTGCTCAGCGGCCCGGTGTACGCCGTGTGCGCCGTCCGGTCCGGACTGGTCGCCGACGGGCGGCCCGACCCCGCGGGCGTCGTGTGAACCACGACGAGACCTACGCCGGGCTGCGGGTGCTGGACTTCTCCGCGGTCGTCGCCGGGCCGCTGGCGACGATGATCCTGGCCGACCTGGGCGCCGACGTGATCAAGATCGAGCGGCTCTCCGGCGAGGACGGCCGGCTGCTGCCACCGTTCCGGGACGGGATGTCCACGGTGTTCAGCGCGTTCAACCGCAACAAGCGCTCGATCGCGCTCGACCTGACCACCGACGAGGGACGCGAGGCCGCGCTCCGCCTGGCCGACACCGCCGACGTGCTGGTGCAGAGCTTCCGGCCGGGCAAGATCGAGAAGCTGGGCCTGTCCTGGGAGGCGCTGCACGCGCGCAACCCCCGCCTGGTCTACTGCTCGATCTCGGCCTGGGGCACCGGCCCGATCGGGCACGACCTGCCCGGCTACGACCCGGTGCTGCAGGCGTTCTGCGGGATCATGGACGCCAACGGGCACCCGGGCGGTCCGTCGGCGCGGGTGCCGTCGTCGATCGTGGACATCACCACCGGGATGTGGGCCGCCACCGCCGTCCAGGCCGCGCTCGCCCGCCGGGCGCGGACCGGCGAGGGGGAGCTGGTGGAGCTGGCCCTGGTCGACGCGGGGTTCCAGCTGATGTGCCACCAGACGATGACGATGCTGGCCACCGGCCGCCCGCCGGCCAAGACCGGCGCGCTCACCCCGATGGCCGCCCCGTACGAGACGCTCGCGACCCGCGACGGCGAGGTCATGGTCGCCGCCGGGAACGACGGCCTGTTCGGCAGGCTGTGCACCGGCCTCGGCGCTCCGGAGCTGGTCGGCGACCCGCGTTTCGGCAGCGTGGCCGACCGGGTCGCGCACCGCGAGGAGCTGCACGAGCTGCTGGAGGCCCGCACGCTGCCGATCACCCGCGCCGAGGCGGAGCGGCGGCTGCTCGAGGCGGAGGTCCCGGTGTCGGCGGTGAACCCCCTCGACGTCGCGCTGAACAGCCCCGCCGCGCAGGAGCGCCGGGTGCTCGTCGATGCCGACGGGGCCGACGACGGCCTGCAGCTGATGCGGCTGCCGTTTCTGTCTCCGGACCGCAGCCTGCGCCGGCCACCCGGGCTCGGCGAACACACCGCGGAGATCCTCGCCGAGATCGGGGACGCCTGATGCGCACCGAGGCCGCCGTGCTGTGGGAGACCGACGGCGCGTGGGACGTCCGCGAGGTCGAGCTGGGCGAGCCGGTGGCCGGCGAGGTGCGGGTACGCCTCGCCGCCTCCGGCATCTGTCACACCGACGACCACCTGGTCACCGGCGGGCTACCGCAGCCGCTGCCGGCGATCGGCGGGCACGAGGGTTCCGGCGTCGTCGAGGCGGTCGGGCCGGGGGTCACCGACGTCGCACCGGGCGACCGGGTGGTGCTGATCTACATCCCGTCCTGCGGACGCTGCCGTCCGTGCGCGCAGGGCAGGCAGAACCTGTGCGAGCGGGGCGCCGCCCGTCGTGCGGGCCGCGCACTGGCCGACGACTCGCTGCGGTTCTCCGCCGACGGCACCGGGATCACCACGATGTGCCTGCTCGGCACGTTCGCCCGGCACACCGTCGTGCACGAGTCGCAGGTCCTCACGATCGAGGGCGACATCCCCCTGGTCCCGGCCGCGCTGGTCGGGTGCGGGGTGACGGCCGGGGTCGGCGCCGCGCTGCACGGCGCAGAGGTCCGGGCCGGGGACGTGGTCGCCGTCGTCGGTGTCGGCGGCCTGGGCGCGGCGGCCATCCAGGGAGCGCGGATCGCCGGGGCCCGGATCGTCGTGGCGATCGAACCGGTCGAGGCCAAGCACGCCACGGCGCTGGCACTGGGCGCGACGCACGTCGCGAGCGACGTGGACGAGGCCCGCGCGCTGATCGACGAGATCAGCTGGGGCCGGATGGCGAACGCGGCGATCCTGACCACCGACCTGGCGCGCGGCGAGTACCTGGGCCCGACGATGGAGCTGCTGGGCAAGAACGGGCGCGCGGCCGTGGTCGCCGTCGCGCCCCCGGACCAGCGTCGCGCCGACCTGAGCCTGCTCGATCTCACCCTCTACGAGAAGCAGGTCCGCGGCACGCTCTACGGCTCCCGCAGCCCGCGCGCCGCGGTCCCGGAACTGCTCGACCTCTACCGGTCCGGGCAGCTGACACTCGACCCGCTGGTCACCACGCGCTACCGGCTCTCCGAGATCAACCGTGGCTTCCGCGACCTGCGCGCGGCCACGAACATCCGCGGGCTGATCGTCTACGACGACTGAGCCGCACATGTCCGTGCTCCTCGCAGAGGCGGTGGCCGGCCCCGTCACGCGAGCACGGCCACGCTAGAGCAGGTCGCTGCGGCTGAGCACCCCGACCAGCCGGTCGTCGTCGTCGACGACCGGCACCACCCGGAACCCGCGCCCGGACAGCAGCGCGCGGGCCCGGCTGAGCGGCTCGTCCGGGCCGAGCGCCTCGACCTCGGAGGTCATCGCCTCGCCGACGGTGCGGGCACGGGTGCGCCGGCCGCCGTGCAGCGGGCCGCTCATCAGGTCCGCCTCGCTGAGGACGCCCACGACCCGGTCGTCGATGTCGACGACCGGGACCGCGGTGACGCGGAACGTCAGGA
>CBIHNM010000003.1:0-46176 GCA_966211265.1 uncultured Pseudonocardia sp. | reverse complement strand
GGGGTGGGGCGTTCACCGGACTCGGTCGCCCCGGGCGGGCAGCAGGTCCGGGAGCGCCCGGTGCACCAGCCCGGCGACTACCGCGGCCAGCGCGAGCTTGAGCAGGTCACCGGGCACGAACACCAGCGACTGCACGGCGCCGGCCCGCAGGTCGCCCAGGACCAGGCCCAGCACCGGCACGCCGATCACGTACTCGCCGAGCATCCCGGCGAACGAGGCCAGCAGCATCACCGGAAGCCGCCGGGTCGACGACCGCGCCACGATCAGGCCGGTGACCAGCGCGGCCAGGATCCAGCCGACCAGGAACCCGGCGCTCGGCCCGACGAACGGTGCGATCCCGCCGCGACCGCCGGAGAGCAGCGGCAGCCCGATCGCGGTCAGCCCGAGCAGCAGCACCACCGCGGCGACGCCGCGCCGCCAGCCCAGGACCGCGCCGGCCAGCACCGGCCCGACGTTCTGCAGCACGATCGGCACCCCGGAGGCGCCCACGTAGAAGCCGGGGAACAGGCCGAGCACGGCGATGAACGCGGCGAACACGACCATCCGGGCGAGGTCCGCGGCGGGCAGCGAGGGTCGGGGCACGTCGACGAGGCTAGTCACCCGGACGGCGAATGACCCGGGTGCCGTGACCGGGACGACCCGGCGGCGGGGGCGTCAGGGCAGCCGGCGGCGGTGCGTGCCGAAACCGTCCGGGTCCGGCGCACCGGACGGGGCGTAGCCGGCCCGGGCGAACAGCCGCGCGGACGCGGCGTTGCCGGCGTGCACGACGGCGGTCACCGGGGTGCCGGGCCCGGTGCGGTCCCGCAGGGCGCGTTCCCCGGCGCTCAGCAGCATCCCGGCCAGACCCGCGCCCCGGCGGTCCGGTGCGACGGTGATCGAGACCTCCCAGCCGTCGTCCGCACGGTCCCAGCGCACGGTGCCGACCGGGCCCCGGTCGTCGGTGACGACCAGCAGCAGCCGGTCCTCGCGGTCCAGGGAGCGGCGCAGCCAGGCGCGGTGCTCGTCCGGCGCCACCTCCGCCGGGGTCCGCGACCACCGCCGGGTCTCCGGGTCGTTGCGCCAGGCCAGCAGCATCCCGGCGTCCGCCTCGTCGGCCGGGCGGGCGGTGAGCGCCGGGGCCGGGGGAGCACCGCCGCCCCCCGCGGCACGGTCCCGCCGGGCACCGGTCGCGGCGGCCACGGCGGCCACGATGCGTCCGGCCCCCCGCCCGTCGACGACGGTCCGGGCGCGGGTGGCGAGCGCGGCGCGGGCGGCCGGGTCGGTCACCAGCGACCGCAGCGCCGCGGCGGTGCCCGCGGTGTCGGCGACCTCCGAGGGCCCGCCCAACCCGGCCCCGGCCCCGGCCTCGACGACGGCGCGGTAGCCCTCGGTCTGGTTGTCCGCGGCCCGGACCAGCGCCATCGGGGCGCCGACGCAGCACAGCTCCCACACGGTCGTCCCGGCGGCGCTGACGACCAGGTCGGCCCCGGCCATCGCCGCGGGCAGGTCGGACAGCGGCGCGATCGCCCGGAACCGGGCCGGGCCGCCCCCCGGGAGGTCCAGGTCGCGCCCGGGCGGGACCACCACGTCCACCTCGGCGGGGGCTGCGGCGGCGTCCAGGGCCCGGACGACGGCGGGCAGCAGGCCCGCGGCGTCGGTCCCGCCCATCACGACCAGGACCCGCGGCCGGTCCCGCCCGGTGCCCCCGGGCGTCGCGGCCGCCCGGGCCGCCCGGGCCCGCCGGGCGGCCGCCCGCAGCGGTGCGTAGCGCGGGCCCCGGAGCAGGACCGGGGAGCCGTCGTCGGGCCGGGGGCCGGCGTCGGCGCCGAGGTTCGGGTCGACCACCACGTCGCCGGGTCGACGTCCGGTGGCGAAGTCCTCCACCGTGCACAGCACGATCCCGGCCGCGTTCAGGGCGGGCCGCAGGTCGGTGCCGAGCAGGTAGTGGTCGACGTGCACGGCGTCCGCGCCCACCTCGCGGGCCAGCGCCACGATCCCGGCGGCGTCGTCGGCCGGGGGGAGCAGCGTTCCGGGCGGGCCGGCGGTGCCGGGGGTCCTGTCCTGGGTGTCGCCGCCGGACAGGCCGCGCCAGAGCCAGTCCAGCCCGTCGAGCCGGCCCGACCAGAACACCTCGTGGGCCGGTACGGCCGCCTCGGCCACCGCGGCACAGCGGACCGCGTGCCCGACGCCCGTGCCCGGCCCGGCGTCGCAGCGCAGCAGGAGCCGCATCAGCCCGCTTCCAGCGGCTTCTGCCGCACGTCGGCGTTGCGCGCGACCAGGTCGGGGCGGGCCCGCAGCACGGCGACGACGTCACGCCATCCGGTGCCCGTCCGGCCGCCGGTGCGCCGGGCGAGCGCCTCGACCAGGCCGTCGAGCAGCTCGGCGTCCTCGGGGGTGTCCAGGGTGACCCGCAGGTCGTCCGCGGCGGGGGAGACGACCAGGCCCAGGCAGCGGAAGCGGTCCGGGTCGCCGTAGAGCCCGGAGGTGACGTGCACCCGGTCGTACCCGGTCGCCGTCGCGTCGAGCTCGCGCAGGGCACCGACCCGGGCCAGCTCGACGTCCAGTCCGCGGGGCAGCGTGCGGACCAGCGTCGTGGCGACGTAGTCGTGCCCGGGGGCCCGGCGCCAGGCCGCGGCGACGAGCCCGACCAGCTCCGGGTCGAGCAGCGGGCAGTCGGCCGTGAGCCGCACCACGGCGTCGCAGGGGTGCTCGCGCGCGGCGAGGACGAACCGGGCCAGCACGTCGTCCTCGGGGCCGCGCACGACCCCCGCGCCCAGCCGGGACGCGTGGTCGGCGACCGGGTCGTCCCCGGGGTCGGTCGAGGTCGCGACCACGACCTCGTCCACACCGGGAGCCTGCTGCGCGGCGGCCACCACCCAGTCCAGGACCGGGCGTCCGCCGAGCGGGCGCAGCACCTTGCCGGGCAGCCGGGTCGACCCCGTCCGCGCCTGGACCACCGCGTTGACCCGCACCTGCATCCCTTCACCGTTCCGAGCGCGTGCCATCATGCCGTGCAGGGGAACGTCCCCGGGTTCTGGAGGCGTGATGTCGGTACTCGAAGGCTCGTCGGTGCTGGTCACGGGCGGTACGGGCTCCTTCGGCAAGGCATTCGTCCGCACCTTGCTGGACCGGTACGACCCGCGCCGGCTCGTCATCCTCTCGCGGGACGAGCTCAAGCAGTACGAGTGCCGCGGCCTCTTCGGTGACGACCCGCGGCTGCGCTGGTTCCTCGGTGACGTCCGGGACCAGGCCCGCCTGCGCCGCGCGATGCACGGGGTCGACTACGTGGTGCACGCCGCCGCGCTCAAGCAGGTCGACACCGCCGAGTACAACCCGTTCGAGTTCATCCGGACCAACGTCGAGGGCTCGCAGAACGTCGTCGAGGCGGCGATCGACTCCGGGGTGAAGAAGGTCGTGGCGCTGTCCACGGACAAGGCGTCGAGCCCGATCAACCTCTACGGCGCCACGAAGCTGTGCGCGGACCGGTTGTTCGTGAGCGCCAACCACTACGCGGCCGCCTACGAGACCCGCTTCGCCGTGGTCCGCTACGGCAACGTGCTGGGCAGCCGGGGCAGCGTGGTGCCGCTGTTCAAGCGCCTCGCCGCCGAGGGCCAGTCGCTGCCGATCACCGACAAGCGGATGACCCGGTTCTGGATCACGCTGCCGAGCGCGGTGCAGTTCGTGATCGACTCCTTCGACATGATGCAGGGCGGCGAGCTCTACGTGCCGCGGATCCCGTCGATGCGGATGACCGACCTGGCCGAGGCGATCGCGCCGGGGGCGACGACCCACGAGATCGGGATCCGGCCCGGGGAGAAGCTGCACGAGGAGATGATCGCCGGGGACGACTCGCGGCGGACCCTGAAGCTGGCCGACCGCTACGTCGTCGAGCCCTACATCGCCGGCTGGGGCTACACCTCTCCCGCGGGCGGGGAGGCGGTCCCGGACGGGCAGGCCTACCGCTCCGACACCAACGACCTCTGGCTGACCCCGGCGCAGCTGCGCGAGATGGTCGAGGCCCTGGACTGATGGGCGAGGCGGACTGATGCTCCCCTACGGCCGGCAGTCGATCTCCACCGACGACGTCGACGCGGTCACCGCGGTGCTCGGCTCGGACTGGCTGACCACCGGCCCCGCGGTCACCGGGTTCGAGTCCGACCTGTCCGCCCGCTGCGGCGGGCACGGCGTGGTCGCGGTGACGTCCGGCACGGCCGCGCTGCACGTCGCCTACGCCGCCGCCGGTGTCGGCCCCGGCGACGAGGTCGTGGCCAGCCCGTTGACGTTCGTCGCGACGGCCTCGGCCGCGGCCCTGCTCGGCGCGACGGTGGTCTTCGCCGACGTCTGCGAGGACACCGGCAACCTCGACCCGGACGCCGCGAAGGCCGCGCTCACCCCGGCCACCAGGGTGGTCTCGGGGGTCGACTACGCCGGGCACCCGATCGACGCCGAACCGCTGCGCGCGCTCGCCCACGACGCCGGGGCACTGCTGCTGCAGGACGCCGCGCACTCGGTCGGTGGACGCTGGCAGGGGCGTCCGGTCGGTGATCTCGCCGACCTGACCACGCTGTCGTTCTTCCCCACCAAGAACCTGACCACGGCCGAGGGGGGCGCCGTGGTGTCCCCGTCGCCGGAGCTGGTGGCCGGGGCGCGCGCGTTCCGCAACCACGGACTGGTCCGTGACCGCGCCGCGCTGCGCTTCCCGGACGAGGGCCCGTGGCACCAGGAGGTGCACGCGTTCGGGCTGAACTACCGCCTGCCCGACGTGCTGGCCGCGCTCGGGTCGAGCCAGCTGACCCGCCTGGACGCGTTCACCGTCCGTCGCGCGCAGATCCACGCCCGCTACGACGCCGCGCTCGCCGACGTCGCCGAGGTGCGCACCCCGGCGCGGCGCGAGGGCGCCGAACCGGCCTGGCACCTGTACCCGCTGCGCGTGCTCGACGGGCGCCGCCGGGAGCTGTTCGAGTTCCTGCGCGAGCGCGGGATCGGGGTGCAGGTCAACTACGTGCCGGCCTACTGGCACCCGGTGTTCGCCGACCTGGGCTACCGGCGCGGCCTGTGCCCGGTGGCCGAGGAGTACTACCGCCGGGAGATCTCGCTGCCGCTGTTCCCGGCGCTGGCCGACGACGACGTGGACCGTGTCTGCGCACTCGTGCGGGAGTTCTTCGGGTACGGGAGCTGACCGGCGTGAGCGACCCGCAGACCCCGGCGGCGTCGTCGGCGGCCGGGGCGAGCCGGGACGTGCTCGGCCGGGGCTCGCTCTACACGATCGCCAGCGCCGCGCCGATCCTCGCCGCCGTGCTGGTCACCCCGTTCGTGACCCGCCTGCTCGGCACCGCCGAGTACGGCGTCGTCGCGATCGCGCTGCAGGTCGTGCAGGTCGGGGCCATGGTCGGCGGGCTCGGGATGGCCACCTCGATCACCCGGCACGGGATCATGGAGCGCTCCGGCACCGACGGGGCGCGGGCGCTGGTGCTGCGCGGCAGCGCGGTCTCGTCGGCGCTGCTGGTGGCCGCGATGCTCGCCGGGCCGCTGTGGAGCGAGCCGGTGCTGGGCACGCCGTGGCGGGCCGGTCTGGCGTTCTCGGTGATCGCCGCGGCCGGGTTCGCGACGATGCTCGACGCCCAGTCGTTCCTGCGCGTGCTGGACCGGCCGGTGCCGTTCGTGGCGCTGTCCACGCTGGCCACCCTGGGCGGTCCGGCGATCGGCCTGCTGCTGGTGCTGTGGCGCGGCTCCGACGCGAACGACTACCTGTTCGGCCTGATGGCCGGGTACCTGCTGGCCGGGGTCTGCGGCGTCGTGCTGTCGCTGCGCGGCGGACGTCCGCGCGGGGAGCCGGGCGACTTCACGCACGCGCTCCGGGTGGGGCTGCCCGCCGTCCCGCACCTGGTGGCGCTGTTCCTCGCCCAGGGCGCGCTGGTGCTGGTCGCGGCCCGCTACCTCGGCACCGCGGACGGCGGGCGGCTGCAGATCGCGCTGCTGGTCGGCGGCGCCCCGGCGATGGTCACCGCGGCGCTGAACAACGCCTGGGCGCCGGTCATCTACCGGACCGCGCCGGAGCACCGCGGCGCGGCGCTGGAGAGCACCGCCCGGGACGTCGCGGGCGTGACGGCGGTCCTGGCCGGGGGCGTCGCGCTGCTCTCGCCGTGGGTGTTGCAGATCCTCGCGCCGGCGTCGTTCGGCCCGTCGGAGCTGGTGGTCGCGGTCGGGATCACCACGGTCGGATCGGTGGTCAGTGTCGCCTACCTGGCCAACGTGCACCTGGTGTTCGCCTCCTCGCGCAGCACCGGGCTGGCCGTCGCCAGCCCGGTCAGCCTCGCGGTGGGAGTGCTGATCTCGCTCGGGCTGGCCCGGATCGGCGGGCTGACCGCGGTCGCGGCCGGGTTCCCGATCACCTACCTGTGCCTGGCGATCGGCACCGCGCTGCTGCGCCGGAGGGTCTCGCCGACGCGCTGGCGGGAGGCGGTGCTCGCCGGGCCGGTGCTGGGCGGGGTCGCGGTCTGCGCGCTCGGCGCCGCGCTGCCGTCCACCGGGCCGCTGTGGATCACCGGCCGGCTCGTTCTCGCGGTGGCGCTGGGTGGGCTGTTGCTGCTCCTGGTGCGTCGCATCGTCACCCGTTGACGATGCTCGCCCGCGGATCCCTGAGGGGATGCGGCTCGACCGTCGTCACGGGTGTGTCGAGCCCCTTCGGGAGCGGGCGGGGCAGGTGCGAGAGGGGGTGGCGCAGCCACAGCATCGGGCTGAACCCGCCCGCCGACATCGCGGCCGTGCTCTGCTCGGTGCGCCGGGTCAGGCCGAGCACCATCGCGGCCTTGGCCAGCGGGGACGCGGCCCAGTACTGCGCGGCCGGGCCCGGGCTGGCCGGGCCGGTCCAGCCCATCGCCTCGCGCAGGTCGCCCGGCTCCAGGAGCGAGTCGGCGCCCAGCTCGGCGCGTGCCAGGGCGGTCGCGGCGGCGTCCTCGGCGCTCGTCGCCGCCGAGCGCGACTCCGTGCCGTGGAACTCCGGCCAGCCCTCGCGCAGCGCCTGCAGGGCGCTCTCGCTCTGCGCCCCGAACGTCAGCGGGTCGCCCCAGACCGCGGCCGGGGTGCCGACCGCGGCCGCGTAGACCACGGCGGTGCTCAGGCGGTTCGACGAGAGCCGGCTCGCGTTCCCGGCCAGATGCATGATCCGCAGCAGGAACGCCGGGTCGTCCCGGCGCCCGGCCGTGACCAGGCGGTGCCCGGCCGCGGCCCACGCGGAGGTGATCTCCGGATCGGTCATGTCCTCGGAGTGCAGGCACACCGTGGACGGCCCGTCGACGTCGGCGACCTGCGCCGCGAGGTCCCGGTGCGCGCCGGTGACGCGGACCAGGCGGGTGCCGTGGAACGGGACGAACACCGGCCCGAGCCGGTCCGAACGGCGCCAGCCCTGCGCCTGCAGCAGCCGCTCCAGGTACAGGACCGGGGCCCCGACGGCGGTGGTCGGGCGGTCCTGCTCGGACGGCGACCAGGCGCGCGAGGCGTGCGACCACACGAGCAGCCGGCGGCGCTTCGGGTCCCGGCCGACCAGCGGGAAGTCCGCGAAGTGCGCGTCGACCGGCGAGGTCGCGGTCCAGCCGTGCTGCAGCAGCCCGGCGACGTGACGCGGGCGGGACAGCCCGGCGTAGGCGGCCATCACGGCCGAGTGGCCGTAGTAGTGGTTCTGGATGTCCACGCACGCTCCGTGTGTCCGGTCGGTCCGGGGCGGTGTCCGTCGGTCTCGCCCGAGCACCGGTCCTGATCGTATCGACGGTCGGCGCGTCGCCCGGCGCACACCTCCGGCGTGGCACAGCGTGCTCGCCGCGCCCCTGCGGGCGCTCCCGGGGCGGGACGGCGGCGGCCGGGTCGCTACCGTCGCCGGGCAGCCGCGCACCGCACCGGAATCGAGACCATGACCGTCGACATCATGCTCCCCTTCTTCGGGGACCCCGACCTGCTGCGCCGGGCCGTGCGCAGCGTGCTCGACCAGCGCCGCACCGACTGGCGGCTCACCGTCGTCGACGACGGCTACCCGGACCGGACGATCGAACCCTGGTTCGCGGGCCTGGCCGACGAGCGGGTGCGCTACCTGCGCAACCCCGAACGCCTCGGCGCGCAGCCGAACAACCGGCTCTGCCTGAGCTACGTCGAGCGCGAGTACTTCGTGATGATGGGCGCCGACGACCTGATGCTGCCGGACTACCTCGACACCGTCCTGCGCCTGCACGAGTCCGCGCCGGGGGCGGCCCTGGTGCAGCCGGGCGTCGAGGTGATGGACGGGAACGACGTGCCGGTCCGGCCGCTGGCCGATCGGGTCAAGGCGATGCTCGCGCCCCGCGGCCGCGGGCCCCGGGTGGTCTCCGGCGAGCCGCTCGCGGTGAGCCTGCTGCGCGGGAACTGGCTGTACAACCCGTCGCTGTGCTGGCGGACCGCCGCGCTGGCCGAGATCACGATCCCGGAGTCGGCCGACGTGTTCGACCTGGCCCTGCCGCTGGACGTGATCGCCGCCGGCGGGCGGATGGTCGTCGACGACGAGGTGTGCTTCCGCTACCGCCGTCACCGCACCAGCGACTCGGGTTCCGGGGCGCAGGCCGGGAACCGGTTCCCCGAGGAGAAGCGGTTCTTCGCCGCGGAGGCGCGGCGGATGCGCGAGCGCGGCTGGGACCGGGCCGCGGCCGCCGCCCGGTGGCACGTCTCGTCCCGGCTCAACGCCGCGGTGCAGCTGCCGGGAGCGCTGGCCCGGCGTGACACCGGGGCGCTGCGGGTGCTGGCCGCACACGTCGGCGGACGCTAGAGGCCCCGCCCGCGGGACGCGGTGCGCGGACCGGGCGCGCATCCGGCCGATGAGTTCCGGGTGGCCGGACGGTCTTCCTGGCATGAGCGATCAGACGACGACCCGGTCCACCCTCACCAACATCGGCGTGATGATGTTCACCGTCGCCGACCAGGATGCGGCGAAGGAGTTCTACACGACCAAGCTGGGCTTCGAGGTGCGCAGCGATTCGCGTTTCGGCGAGAACGGCGAGCACCGCTGGCTGGAGGTCGCCCCGCCGGGGTCGACCGCGCGGCTGGCCCTGAACCCGCCGATGTTCGACACGCCCGGTGGCAGCTCGATCGGCGTCGAGACCCCGGACGTGCTCGCCGAGCACGCCCGCCTGTCCGCGATCGGCGGGATCGACCTCGACGGCGCCCCGGACACCGGCACCCCCGGTGCGCCGGCGCTGTTCATGCTGCGGGATCCCGACGGCAACCACGTCGCCGTCGTCCAGGCCCCCTGACCGCACTCGTCGCGCAGCTCCGGCCGGACGCGCCGCCGTCACGGGCCCGGCGGCACGTCCGGGCGGGCGACGACGGTGAACGGGCCGACGTCGCGCCGCACGAAGGCCGGGTCCTCGAACAGGGCCGGGGAGAACACGACGGTCTCGGAGCGGGCACCACCGGCCGGGAAGCGGTCGTAGCTCACTCCCACCCGGAGCTCGCCGGCCCCGCCGCGGCTGAACACGAACACCGACGGCGGTCGCGCCGGGCCGGAGTCGAGCGCCCGCAGCAGGTCCGCGGGCGACGGCGAGGTGGCCCACCGCTTGATCTCCTCGGTGCGGGCCGGGAAGTCGGCCAGCGGGTTGGCGTACTGGGCGCTGGTGGTCTGGTAGGACCAGTAGGGCCGGTAGGTCAGCGGGGCGTAGGTGGCGCTCAGCACGACGACCTGGTCGGCACGGCGGCCGGTGAGTGCGTCGATCGTGGACGTCAGCTCGCCGTTCCAGGCCCCGGCCTCGGTCTCGTTCCGGGAGCCGTCGGGCTTCGTGCCGTCCGGGTAGTAGTCGCCGTTGTGGGCCGAGGTGGACCACGAGTAGGTGTCCGGGACGGACTGCACCTGGGCGACGACCGCGGCCGCGGCCAGCACCGCGACCAGCGCCGGGATCCGGGCACCGAGCTCGCGGCCGGGGAACCGGGCCCGGGCGACCCGCGTGGCGTCCGCGGCCAGACCGACGGCCCCGCAGGCCAGCGCGGTGCCGATGACCGGCTCGATCCGGAACGAGAGCAGCGTGGTGTCCGCGGCCAGGGCCAGCGTGGAGAGCAGGTACCAGGCGTAGCCGCTCACGACGGTCCAGCCCAGCGCGCGGGCGACCAGGTCGCTGCGGAACCGCAGCACGATCCAGACGGTGCCGGCCAGGGAGAGCCCGCCGAGCGCGGTCGCCTCGAACATCGGCAACGGGAACGTCGACCCGGTCTCGGCCAGGAACCGCTGCGCGGCGTCGCCCGCGGCCCGTGCGCCGCCGAGGCGGGCCAGCAGGTACGGGGCCCAGTTCAGCAGGAGCAGCGGCAGCGCGACCGCGACGAGCACCCCGGTCGCGGGAAGGAGCGCCACGACGTACCGCCCGCGTGCCCCGCGCGTCCGGACCAGCCCGTCGACGGCGATCACGACCAGGACCAGCCCGAGGAAGAAGAAGATCTGGGTGTGGGTCACCCCGGCGACGCCGGCGATCAGGCCGAGCACCACCGCCGAACCCACCCACCGCGGCCGGTGCCCGGTGCGCGGCGCCGCCGTCGGCGGCCCGGGCCCGCGTGCGGCGTCGGCCAGGCGCAGCCCGAGCACCGCGGCCGGCGCGACGAGCGCGGCGGTCAGCCACGAGTACGGCGTGTAGGGCGCCAGCGCGAGCCCGACCAGCACGGTCGCGGTCGCGAACCCGAGCGCGCGCAGCCGCCCCGCGATCCGCGACCACAGCACGTGGGCGAGCACCCCGACCAGCGCCATCGTGACGATCGCGAACGGCTTGTAGAACGCCCACGGCTCCACCCCGAACAGGTCCGCCAGCCGCCCGCCGACCCAGAACCAGGCCGTCGGGTAGTAGGGCGGCAGGTCGGCGTAGGCGAAGTCGGCCAGGCGTGCGGAGTCGGCGAAGCGGGTCAGGAACTGCACCCGGAACGACTGGTCCCCGGACACCCCGAACAGGTAGTGCCGGGTGTTCGCCAGCAGCAGGGTCAGCGGCGCGGTGGACAGCGCGGAGAGCCCGGCCCAGGCCAGCGGCGCGGTCAGCGCCGGACGACGCCGGTGCGCGAGCCCGGCGACCGCCAGCACCCCCGCCACGACGAACCCGGACGCCGCGGTCAGGGCCAGCCCGACGTTCGTCCCGGCCGGGATCGGCAGCTGCGCCACCACCCACTGGATCGCGAGGCTGACCGCCACCGCGACCACCGACGCGACGACGAGCTCACCGGCGGCGCCGCGCGCCGCGGCAGCCGGTCCCGTCACGCGTCCGTCCGCTTGCGGGCCACCACGAGGAACGCCTTCGAGATCGCCCACAGCGCCGGGAACCGCCGCAGCGCCGCGACGCCGAGCGTGTAGACCTTCGACCCGCCGCCCTCGGCCAGCGACACGTCGCCGGGCACGGTGAACGTCGCCTCCAGCTCCGGGCGTGCCCGCAGCAGCGCGCGCATCCGCAGGTAGCCGGGCGCGTAGCTGGCGTCGGTGTAGTCGTGGCCGCGCCCGGTCAGGCGCAGGTAGCGGTTGGCCAGCGGCACCGGCATCCAGCTCAGGAACGGCAACGCGTAGTGCGCCTCGATCGGCCAGAGCTTGTTCGGCACCAGGATGTAGGCGACCCCGCCCGGGCGCAGCGAGTTCGACAGCCGCTCCAGCGCGTCGGGCTGCGCGTCGAGGTGCTCGAGCACGTTGTCCAGCACGGCGACGTCGAAGGACTCCCGGTCGTCGAAGTCGTTGATCGACTGGGTGCGGAACGTGAAGTTCGGGGCCTCCTCGGCGGCGAGCCTGTTCGCCTCCTCGGCCAGCGCCCCGTTCGGCTCGATCCCGACCACGGTGCGGCACAGCTTGCCCAGCTCCAGCGCGGTGTAGCCGTACCCGCAGCCGACGTCGACGACGTCGCACTCGGTGAAGGGCTTGTCCAGGAACGGCCCGGTCGTCAGCGCGATCTGCTTGGCGAACCCGGTGGCCAGCCGCCGTCGCTCGACCATCCGCAGGGTGGTCCGTTCGTATTCGGGCAGTGGGTCCAAACCGGGGTGCTCCTCGTTCATGAGTCGGTGGGCCCGACCGGGCCGCAGGCGGTGATCCGGTAGAGCGCGTTCACGCCGTCCTGGGCCATCAGCTCGAACCCGGGCACGGGGCTGATGTCCTGCAGGCCGGGATAGGCCCGGGAGGCCCCGTTCCACGGCCAGAACGTGGTCGGCCCGTCGATGACGTAGCCGGTGCCGGTCGCGGCGACGGCCGGGCACACGGTCGGGTCGGTGCTCACGTCCCGCAGGTGGGCGGCGAGCGTCTTCTGGTCCGGTGTCCACGCCCCGGTCATGTGCGGGAACAGCACCTCGCGCCCGGTCAGCGCGTAGAGCAGGGCGCTGCCGGTGAACGGGTTCGCCGCGACGACGGCGTCGGCCGGCACCATCGCACCGGCCCGCTCCAGGAACTCGCGCTGCCCCGGCGCGAGCAGCACCGAACCCGGCTTCTGGTACGGACCGGCCAGGACGTTCGCGTGCGTGTTCTCGTCCATCCCGCCGGAGACCGCGACGGCCACGACCAGCACGGCCGCGGTGAGCGCACCCGGCAGCGCCCTCGACGCCGGCGTCGACGACAGCGCCGGCAGCCCGGCCACCGCCCGCCGGACGAGCCCGGCCAGGCCGAGCGTCCCGACCACGGCCAGCGCCACGCCGGTGACCGGCACCATCGCCGCGAGCCGGTAGGAGTCGTTGTACCAGGCACCGGTGATCGCGGCGGCGAACGCGGACTCCGAGGCGGCGGCCTGCACGTAGAGGAAACCGGAGAGCAGGTGCGCCGGGACGAGCCAGCTCGTCGAGACCCGGCGCAGCGCGAACACGGCCCCGACCAGCACCAGGATCGACACCGTCCAGGCCTCGGGACGGTTGTTGGTGGCGTTGAACGCGACGTCGAGGACCGCCTGGCCGGGCTCGGAGAACGCCTTCCAGTCGAAGCTGCGCACCCCGGCCAGCAGCGGCGAGGCGACCATCACCCACACCACGGTCGCGACCGCGGCGACGACCCCGGCGAGCGCCACCGGCGGCAGCCACCAGGAGCGGGTGAACAGGCGGCGGCGGGTGAGCCCGGCCAGCCACCAGACGGTCGGGAACAGCGCGAGCGCGGCCAGGCTGAACACCGTGTTGGGGTGCGCGAGCGCGAGCGCCGGCAGGGCCGCGACCAGCAGCACCGCGGCGCCGCCGCGGCCCAGCCGCGACTCCCGGGCCAGGCCGAGCACCGTGACCGCGGCGGCCAGCGCCGCCGGCAGCAGCGCCACGCCGAGCAGGTTCGGCCACAGCACGCCGAACGACATCAGGGCCCACGGGAACGCGGTGAACCCCACGGCCAGCGCCGGGGTCGCCAGCGCGGCCCCGACCGAGGGCCCGGCGACCTGGCGGACCAGCCACAGGCACGACATCGGGAAGACCACGACGGCGACGGCCAGCGCGGTCGCGTTCGTCGCCACCGGGACCCCGGCCGCGGAGGCCGACAACGCCACCAGCGAGACCAGGTCGTGCCAGGCGGCGGGATAGAGGGCGGTCGAGGCCGCCGGACTGGTCAGCGTGCCCACGTGCAGCGACGAGGCGTTGCCGGTGTCGAGGATCTGGGCGACGGCGCTGTAGTGGAACATCGCGTCGTAGGTCTGGGAGAGCCCGTCGGCGGGCCCGAAACCGTGCACGACGGTGAGCCACCCGAGGACCGTCGCGACCGCGACCCCGGCGGCCGCGCCGGCGCCGATCCGCCACGGCGTCCGGCCGGAGGAGGTCAGGGCGCGGGCCGCGGCGTTCGGCCAGACCTGCGGCACGGCCGTCGTCGGGACGTCGACGGAGGCCGGGAGCCGGGCGAACATGCCCTGCGGGGTGCGGAGCCGGACGTAGGTCTCCCGCCACCGCTGCCGGGCCAGGGTCCAGGGCCCGACCGGCCGGTCCCGGCGCGGGAACAGCCGCACCGCCAGCTCCCGCGCGCCGAGCACCGCGGCCGCTGTCAGCAGCGCCGACACCAGCGGGACCCACACCCCCCACGGGACCCCCAGCGCACCCGCGAGGACCGCGGGGACCGCGGCCAGGGCCACCGACAACAGGGGAGCGGCGCCCCAGGCGACGAGGGTGCGGAGCCCGGCCGAGTAGGCGACGAGGAGGCCCGGCCCGAGGGTCCAGAAACCGGCGAACAGGACAGCGGGGACCGCGGAGAGCCAGGACATGGCGCGGCCGCCTCCTTCCCCGGCAGCCGGGCCCGGTGGGGCGAGAGTGGTGCGATGCTCACCGGAGGCGAGCCCCGATGACGGTGCGGAGCATACCGACGGGCGGCGCGGGGCCGCCGGGCGATGCCCGGGCCCGGCCGGGTCAGGAGTCGATCGCGGTGACCGGGTCGCAGGCCGTGACCCGGTAGAGGCCGCGTTGCCCGTCCTCGGCCATCAGCTCGAAGCCGGGCGCGGTGTCGAGGCCCTGCAGCCCCGGGAAGCCGTCCGACAGCGGGTTCCAGGACCACAGCGTGGGCGGCCCGGTCAGCGCGTACCGGACGTCGGTGGTGTTCAGCGCCGCACACACCGCCGGGTCGGTGGCGGCGTCGTGCAGGCGCCGGGCGATCAGTTCCTGCTCCGCGGTCCACACACCGGTGAGGTGCGGGAACAGCACCTGGCGACCGGTCAGCGCCCAGAGCATCGCGTTGCCTGCCCACGGGTTCTGCGCGACGACGGCGTCGACCGGCAGCATCTCGCCCGCGCGCTCGAGGAACTCCTCCTGCCCGGGCTCGAGCAGGGCGTCGGCGGGATGGCGGTAGATCGAGGCGAGCTGGTCGGTGTGCGAGTTCTGGTAGAGGCCGCCGGAGAACAGCACCAGTGCCGCGACGCCCACCGCCACCAGCGCGGCCGGGCGGGGACGGCGCAGCCAGCCGGTCTCCGGGGATGCGGCGAGCACCCGGCGGACCAGACCGGCCAGGGAGAGCACGCCGAGCACGGCCAGCGGCACGCCGGTGATCGGCACCATCGCGGCCAGCCGGGGCGAGTCGTTGTACCAGGCGCCGGTCCAGAACGACGACGACGAGCTCGCCGCCACGACGTAGAGCATCCCGGTGAGGACGTGGGTGGCGCTCAGCCAGCCGGTGCGCCGCAGTGCGACGACCGCGCCGACCACGACCAGGCCCGAGATCGCCCACGCCTCGGAGTTGCCGTTGGGCGAGTTGGTCAGGATGCTGAGGACGCCCTGCTGCCAGGTCTCGACCGGGTCCCAGGTGTAGCTGCGCACGCCGGCGAGCAGCTCGGAGTAGAACATCAGCCACCCGACCGCGCCGGCCATCGCGGTCGCGGCCAGCGCGGCCGCGAGCGCCGGGACCCATCGGCGCCGGCGCAGCCGCTCGCGCACGAAACCGGTGAGCGCCCACAGCATCGGGCACAGCCCGACGACGGCCGTGCCGAACACCGTGTTGGGGTGCGCGAGCCCGAGCGTCACGAGGCCGGCACCGGTCAGCGCGAGCGCACCGCCGCGTCCGAGCGTGCTGTGCCGGGCACGGCAGGCGACGGTCACGACCGCGGCCAGCACGGCCGGCATCAACGCGACACCGATCAGGTTCGGCCACAGCGCCCCGTAGGTCACCAGCGTCCACGGGAACGCGACGAACCCGAGCGAGATCACCGGGGTGGCCAGTGCGGCACCCGCGGAGCGGCCCACGACCTGGCGGACCAGCAGCAGGCACGACAGCGGCCAGACCACCAGCACGACGGCGAGCACCGTCATGTTCGAGCCGGTCACGACGCCCGGGACGCCCGCGTGGGGGGCGACCAGCGAGACCACGCCGTGCCACGCGCTCGGGTAGAACGCCGCGTCGGCCGAGGACACCAGCCGTCCCACGTCCAGCGACGACGCGTCCCCGGTGCCGAGGATCCGGGCGACGGCGTTGTAGTGGAAGTTCACGTCGAAGCTCTGCGACACCGCGTCCGGGCGTCCCAGCCCCGCGACCGAGGAGATCCAGCCGAGCACGGCGGCGCCGAGGGTCCCGGCGGTCGCGGCGACGCCGGCCCACCGGCCGTCCGGCGGACCCGCGGGGTCGGCGCGGGGCGCGCCGCGCCGGCGGCGCAGCAGGTACCGGCCGCCCACGGCCGCACCGGCGATCAGCACCGACGCCGCGCCCGGGACCCCGGCACCCCAGCCGATGCCCAGCGAGCCCGCCACCACGGCGGACACCGACACGATGCCGATCGAGAGCAGCGGCGCCGCGCCCCAGGCGACGATCCCGCGCAGGCCGGACGCGAGCGCGACGAGCAGGCCGGGCCCGGTCACCCAGAACACGGCCAGCGCCAGCACCGGGACGGCGGCGAGCCAGCTCATGGCGGGTCCGACTCCTTCTGTCCCGGGTGGCTCCGGTCCGTCGGGGTGGGGACCGCGCAGCGCGGCACCGGCACGGCCGGTGACCACGACGTCCAGGATAGCGACGGGGCGCGGGCAGGCGGTGGCGGCTGCGGGCCCGGGGGTGCGAGCCGGGTGACGGCGGTCGCGTCTACCCTCGTGGGTCGTGAACCTCGATGGATACGACCTGGTCGTCGTCGGCTCCGGATTCTTCGGGCTGACCGTGGCCGAGCGGGCCGCGGCAGCGACGGAGGACGGCGGGCTGGGCAAGAAGGTGCTCGTGCTGGAGCGCCGCAGCCACATCGGGGGCAACGCCTACTCCGAGGCCGAACCCGAGACCGGCATCGAGATCCACCGCTACGGCGCGCACCTGTTCCACACCTCGAACAAGCGGGTGTGGGACTACGTCAACCGGTTCACCGCGTTCACCGGCTACCAGCACCGGGTGTTCGCCAAGGCCGGTGACCAGGTCTACGCGTTCCCGATGAACCTGGCTCTGATCAACCAGTTCTTCGGTCGCTCGCACTCCCCGGACGAGGCCCGCGCGCTGATCGCCGAGCAGTCCGCCGAGGTGGACACGAAGGACGCGACGAACCTCGAGGAGAAGGCGATCTCGCTGATCGGGCGCCCGCTCTACGAGGCGTTCATCAAGGGCTACAACGCCAAGCAGTGGCAGACCGACCCCAAGGAGCTCGACGCGTCGATCATCACGCGGCTCCCGGTGCGCTACACGTTCGACAACCGCTACTTCAACGACACCTACGAGGGACTGCCGGTCGACGGCTACACCGCGTGGCTCGAGAAGATGGCCGAGAACGACAACATCGACGTCCGGCTGGACACCGACTACTTCGAGGTGCGCGACGACATCCCGGCCGGCACCCCGACCGTCTACACCGGCCCGCTGGACCTCTACTTCGACCACAGCGAGGGCGAGCTCGGCTGGCGCACGCTGGACTTCGAGCTCTCGGTCGAGCCGACCGGCGACTTCCAGGGCACCTCGGTGGTCAACTACAACGACGCCGACGTGCCGTTCACGCGGATCCTGGAGTTCCGGCACATGCACCCGGAACGGGACTACCCCACCGACAAGACGGTGATCGTGCGCGAGTACTCGCGCTTCGCCGAGTCCGGTGACGAGCCCTACTACCCGGTCAACACCCCGGAGAACCGGGCCAAGCTGGAGCGCTACCGGGAGCTGGCCCGCAAGGAGACCGCCAACCGCAACGTGCTCTTCGGCGGGCGTCTGGGCACCTACAAGTACCTGGACATGCACATGGCGATCGGCTCCGCGCTGACCATGTTCGACAACCGTCTGGTCCCGCACTTCACCGAGGGGAAGGCGCTCTCGGGCACCGAGTCCGAGGACTGAACCGCGGGGTCCCGCCCGTGCCGGACCGGGGCCCGGATCCGCGGCGCGCCGTCCCCGGCTCCCGGCCCGGGGCGCGCCCGCGGCTACCCTCGGGGCGCCCCTGAACCCCCGTGTGCCGTGCCCGATCCGCGGCGCCACGATCTGCCGAGTGCCGAGGTCCGCCCTGCGATGACCACAGCCCCCGCCGACCAGCGAGGTCGCGTGTCCGAGCCGAGCACGAGTCCCATCCACGCCCAGGACGGTCCCTGCACCGGGCCGACGCTGCTGCAGCGCGTGATCCTGCCGCGCCCGGCGGACCCGATGTCGGTGCGCACGCTCTACGTCGACGAGCGCGCGGGGGCGAAGCTGGCTCCCGTCGAGCCGATGGTCGACGAGCAGTCCCGGCCGATCACGCTGACCGTGTCCGGCACCGGCGGGCGGCGGCTGCAGGTCACCTCGCGCACCACGGCCGTCGTGCCGGAGCAGACCGAGGTCTCGTTCGGCGCCTACTTCAACGGCTTCGCGGCCGGTTACTGGCGCGCCTGGTCCACGCTGACCGACATCGCGCTGCGGCTGGACCTGGAGGGCGCCGGGCGGGTCGACGTCTACCGCACCAAGGCCGACGGCTCGCAGATCTACGTCGGCGGCGAGGTCGTGGCGGGCCGGCGCGAGGTCGAGATGGCACTCGACCTGCGCCCGTTCGAGGACGGCGGCTGGTTCTGGTTCGACCTGACCACCGAGGGCTCCGAGCTCACGCTGCACGGCGGCGGCTGGCACGCCCCGCACCCGGCGCCCGGGCGGGCAGCGGTCGCGGTCGGCATGCCCACGTTCAACCGTCCCGCCGACTGCGTCGCCACGCTCACCGCGATCGGCGAGGACCCGGTCGTGCTGGACGCGGTGACCGCGGTGATCCTGCCCGACCAGGGCACGAAGAAGGTGCGCGACCAGGCCGGCTACGAGACCGCGGCGGCCGTGCTGGGCGACCGGCTGCGGATCGTCGACCAGCCCAACCTGGGCGGGTCCGGCGGGTACGCGCGCGTGATGTACGAGGCGCTGGGCAGCACCGACTGCGAGCAGATCCTCTACATGGACGACGACATCCTGCTCGAGCCGGACTCGATCCTGCGTGCGGTCGCGTTCTCCCGCTTCGCCCGGGAGCCGATGCTCGTCGGCGGGCAGATGCTCTCGCTGCAGGCCCGGTCGCAGCTGTCCACGATGGGCGAGGTCGTCGACCGCAACCAGTTCATGTGGCGCCCCGCGCCGAAGACGCAGGCCCACCACGACCTGGCCGAGCAGACGCTGCGCCAGACCCCGTGGCTGCACCGGCGCGTCGACGTCGACTACAACGCGTGGTGGATGTGCCTGATCCCGCGGGCGGTCGCCGAGGACCTCGGCCTGCCGCTGCCGCTGTTCATCAAGTGGGACGACGCCGAGTACGGCCTGCGTGCCCGCGCCCGCGGCTACCGCACCGCGACCGTGCCCGGCATCGCGATCTGGCACATGTCGTTCATCGAGAAGGACGACAGCTCCGACTGGCAGGCCTACTTCCACTACCGCAACCGGCTCGTCGCGGCGGCACTGCACGGCCCGGACAACCCGACGGCGATCCTGCGCGAGACGTTCAAGCGGACGCTGCGGCACCTGATGCTGATGGAGTACTCGGCGGTCGCGTTGCAGATCAAGGCGTTCACCGACTTCCTGGCCGGGCCGGAGGCGCTGTTCCCGAAGCTGCCGGTGGTGCTCGGCGAGATCCGCGCCGAGCGGGCCGGCTACGACGACGGCCGCCCGCTGGACTCGGCCACCGAGGTGCCGCTCGCGGACCTGGACGCGCTGGGCGCCCAGCTGTTCCCGGAGCCCCCGGTGGGCAGGGCGAAGGTCGCGATGGGCCTGGCCCGCGGCGTCCTGCGCAACCTGCGCACCCCCGCCGCCGAGCTGCGCGAGCGCCCGCAACGCAACGTGCCGTGGGCGAACGCGCAGTGGTTCGTCCTGGCCGGCCTGGACTCGGCGACGGTGTCCACGCCGGACGGGCGCGGGGTGACGTTCCGCCGCCGGGACCCGGCGATGTTCAAGCGCATGGTGTCCGAGTCGTTCCGGCTGCACCGGCAGGTGGCGGGCGACTGGGAGTCGTTGCGTGAGCGGTACCGGGCCGCGCTGCCCGCGCTGACCAGCCGGGACGGCTGGAAGCACCTGTTCGAGTGAGCACGGCGGCGCCCGCCACCGGCCAGGCCCCGCCGTCGCGTGGCCGGTGGCTGCCGCTGGTGCTGCTGGGGGCGCTGACGTCGGTGCTGGGGGTGCTGGCCGTGCTCGCCCCGGTGACGGCGGACGACCCGGTGCTGACCTGGCCGCAGGCCGGGCAGGCGCCGGCGTCGACGGTCGTGCCGCTCTCGCCGTACCGGCCGGCCCAGCTCAGCGCCGTGATCCCGTGCGAGACGCTGCGCGCGGTGGCCGCCCGTCCCGGCGGCGGTGACGTGCTGTCCACCATGCCGTCCTCGGTGGACGCTGCGGAGGGCCCGGGCCTGCTGGTCACGGTCTCCGGCGGGACCGTCTCGGTGACCTCGTCCGGCACCCAGCTCTACGGCGGCCCGATCGGCGACGGGGCGTGCGGCTACCGGATCGAGGCCGACGCGTCGGGCACCCGGCTGTCCCAGGTCGGACCGTCCGGAGCGGCGATCCCGTTCGCGGACCGGCCCGGGCTCGGGCCGCCGCAGGTCGCGCAGCTCACCACCGCGGCGCAGGGGCTGCCCCAGGCCGCCGGTCTGGAGGTGGTGCTGCACACCGACGCCCGCTACGAGTCGTCGCCGACGGTGCTCAAGACCGTGCTGCTGGTCGCGCACCTGCTCTCGCTGGTCGCGCTGCTGGCGGTGGCGTGGCGGACCTGGCGCGGGCCCGGCCGGGAGCGCCCGGCACGTCCGCGGCCGTCCCCCGCGGACGCCGTCGTGCTCGTGACGTCGCTGGCCTGGGCCGTGCTCGGCCCGGTGAACATCGACGACTCCTGGTACGCGCTGATGGCCCGCAACGGCGCCGCGTCCGGGTCGATCGGCAACTACATCTACCAGTTCAACGTCACCGAGAACCCGTTCTCCACCAGCCAGTACCTGATGCAGTTCTGGGGCTCGTTCGGCGAGGCGCTGGGGCTACCCGGATGGGGCCTGCTGTGGCTGCGGGTGCTGCCGGTGCTCTACGGGCTGGGCACCTACGCGCTGCTGCGGGCGCTGCTGTGCGTGCTGACCGACCGGATCGGGAACCGCCCCGGCGTGGTGTGGGCGCTGGCCGGCGCGCACCTGCTCTGGTTCCTCGCCTACGGGATCACGCTGCGCCCGGAGCCCGCCGGCACGCTGGCCACGGCCGGGGTGATGCTGCTGGTGGCGCTGGCCCGGCGGCGGGGCTCGGTCGGCCTGCTGGGCGCCGCGACGGCGGTCGCGGTGGTCGGCGTGTCCACCGCGCCGACGGCGCTGGTCGCGGCCGTCCCGCTGGTCACGGCGCTGCCCATGCTGTGGAGGTGGCTGCGGGAGGCGAGCGGGGGCACCCGGCTCGCGGCGCTCGCGGTCGCGCTCGGAGCGGCCGGCACGATCGTCCCGCTCGGGTTCGCCGACGCCACCCTCGGCGACGTGCGCGAGTCGATCGCCGTGCACCGCTGGTACTACTTCCAGTACTCCTGGACCGCGGAGTTCGAGCACTACGCGAACCTGCTCTCGCCGGACGAGCAGGGCGCCTGGGGCAAGCGGCTGCCGGTGCTGCTCACGGTGGCCGTGCTGGTCACCGGCCTGGTCCGGCTGGGCCGGCGCCGGGGGACCGGGGGCCCGCTGGGCGGGGCGCTGGGAACGGCGCTGCTGCTCACCGCGCTGTCGCTGGCCGCGGTCGCGGTGTCGCCGACCAAGTGGGTCAACCACTTCGGCGCCGTCGCCGCCCCGGCAACCCTGCTGCTCGCGCTCGCCCTGGTCCGCACACCGCTGCCGCGCCGCGTGCCGGGGCGGGTGCTCGCGGTCGGGGCCGTGCTGGCCGGGGTCGCGGCCGCGGTGTCCTACGCGGGGCCGAACCTGTGGCGCCCGATCTCGGACTGGGGACAGCCCTTCGGCACCCACACCCAGGTCGAGACCCCGATCAACGTCGAGCAGCTCGCCCCGCACGTCGGCCCGCTGCAGCTGAGCAGCCCCGTGCCGTGGGTACTGGTCGCCGCGGCGGCGCTGTACCTGGTGTGGCGACGGCGCCGCGCCGGGCGCCCGAGCGGGCTCACCCCGGACCGCGCGGTGGTCGGGGTCGCGCTGACCGGCGGGGTGGCGCTGCTGCTGACGGTGTTCGCCGCCGCGCCGATCGGGCAGGCGCCGGGCGCGTCGGTGGCGTCGATGAACCTGGCGACCCTGGCCGGTCGGCCGTGCGGGCTCGCCGACGCCGTGCACGCCCTGGCCCCGAGCGACCCAGGCCTGGCCCGGCCGGTCGGCGCGGACACGGTGTCGGGGGACATGCGCGCCGGTGTGCCGGCCGACCGCGACGTACCCCTCGCCCCGCAGCCCCCCGGCCCGTCGCCGCAGGCCTGGGGCGACGACGTCCCCGGTGGCCGCGGGACCGGAGCGGTCACCACCGGCTGGTACCCGCTCCCCGCCGCGCCGGCGGGGACCGGCGCCGTGGTCGTGCCCGCGACCGGGGACCTGCGCGCCGACCAGTCGATCACGGTCGAGGTCGGCACCGGGCCGCCCGGCGCGCCGTCCGCGACCACCGCCGTCGAGCTCGACCTCCCCGGTGGGAAGAAGGCGGACTGGGTGAACCTGACCCTCGACCTCGGGTCCGACCGGGTCGCGGCGTTGCCGGGCCCGCCCACCGCGGTCCGGGTGGTGGCCGAGGACCGGATCGGCGGCAGCGACAGCTGGTTCGGGGTCGCCGCGCCCCACCTGGCGCGGCCCCGCCCGGTGTCCGAGCTGATCGCCGGGCAGCCGGTCTTCGCCGACCAGGTCTCGGCCGTGTTCTGGCCGTGCGCGGACCAGATCACGGTCGAGAACGGCCTGGTGCAGACCCCGGCCTGGCGGCTGCGCGCCGACGACGGCTTCGAGGACGCGATCAAGTCCAACTCGACGTTCGCCGGCAACGGCGGCACCCTGGCGGGGGTCGACCGCACCGCGCGGTACCGGGAGCTGCCGTCCGCGCTGGACCCGCCGGGCGGGCGCGCCATGTTCACCTGGGGACACGTCGAGCGGGTCGTACCGGAGCACCCGCCGGGCCTCTACGACCTGTCGGTCCGCACCGTCGAGCGCGACGGGTGGACCCGCCTGCGCACGCTGGTCGGCAAGGACTACACCGGACGCGACTACCTGGGCTGAGCCCCGCGCGGGCGGGGGCCCGGCCGACGTCCGCCCGGGGCCCGCCGGTCCGTGGCGGCTCGCGGCGCGACGCCGGTCAGCCCGGTTCGTCGACCTCGTAGAGGCGGGCCCAGTTCTCCCGGCTGGTCAGCTGTGGTGCGGCGTCGCGCCAGCGCCGGGCGACCTGCGGGCCCTCGGCGTGCAGGCGGCGCAGGGTCCGCACCGAGCGCCGGGAGAGCTCGCGCAGCCGCTCCCGGTCCCGGGTCCGCACCCGGACACCGGTCTCGGCCATGTCGGTCACGACCGCCCGCTCGAACAGCGACACGTGCCACCAGTGCGCCTCACCGGCCGGCACCATCGCGCTGCGGAACGGGACCCGTCCGGAGGCCTGGAACACGGCGCGCTTCACCCAGGTCAGCAGCATCCGGGTCGGCTCGTCCGAGGCCAGGTGCACCTGGGTCTCGCGGAAGTCAAGGGGCAGCTCGCTGACCGGGACCGCGGCGGTCTCCGGGTAGGCGGCACGGATCCGGCGGATCTCCGCGGCGGCCGACGCGGAGCCGTCGGCGAGGATGTCCGGGCCGTCCAGGAAGTCCTCGACCGCCTGCAGGAGGGTCGCCGCCAGCCCGTACTGCATCGCGACCAGGTACTTCCCGAGCAGCGTGGTGACGGTCGTGGTCACCGTGCGCCGGTCGAACCCGGTGCGCAGGGAGGCGGTGATCAGGCCGTTGCGCTGGTTGAAGTAGCGGTGCCACTCGTCCCAGTCCTTCCAGCCGAAGTCCGCGTGCCAGACCCCGGCGCCGGGCAGCGACACCGTCGGGAACCCGTGCTCGCGGGCGCGGTAGCCGAACTCGACGTCGTCCCATTGGAAGAACAGCGGCAGCGGGTAACCGACCGCCCGCACGATCGCGGCCGGGATCAGGCAGGACCACCAGCCGTTGTACTCGGTGTCCACCCGCCGGTCCTGCACGGTCGGCAGGTCACGGTCGTCGCGCCCGAGCAGGAACCCCTCCGCGATCGCCCCCGGGACCGGCAGCCCGACCGTGAGCTCCTCGGGCCGCGCGTACTCGGCGGTGATGTGCACGTGCCCGGGGTGGAGCAGGTTGAGCATCTGCCCGCCGACGATCGTCGGGTGCGTGGTGCAGGCCGCGAACCCGACCAGGCGCACCACGATCTCCGGGTCGAGCAGCACGTCGTCGTCCATCAGCAGGACGTCGTGGTCGTCGGCCGGATCACCGGCGGTGGCCTCGAACAGGCCGCGGGTGAACCCACCGGCACCGCCCAGGTTGGGCTGGCGCTGGTAGCGCAGCTGCTCGCCGAACGCCTCGGCGATCCCGGCGAACCGGTCCCGGCCCTGCAGCGGGTCGGTGCCCTGGTCGACCACCCGGACGTCGGCCACGCAGCCGCGCGCGAACGGGTCGTCGAGCAGCGCGGCCAGCGTGTTCAGGCAGTCCTCGACCCGGTTGAACGTGCAGATCGTGATCGACGTCGGGCGCAGCGGCTCCGGGTGCGCGACGCTCCACCGCACGTCGGCGACGGTCATCTCGTCGGTCTCGGTGGCCATCTCGACCCACATGCCGCCACCGTCGACGAACCGGTCCACCCGCCCGGCCAGCACGACGTGCGCGCCGTCCGCGTCGACGTCGGCCACATCCACCGCGCGGGCGACCTTGTTCGTGTCCGAGGCCATCAGCCACACCCGGCCGCGGCCCGAGGCGCGCAGCTCGACCCGGACCTCGGGCACCGCGGTCCAGCGCTGCCAGTAGGTGGCGTGGAACCGGCCCCAGTAGGTGTTCGTCGTGACGTGCGTGCCGGGGGTCAGCCGCACCCGGTCGCGTTCCCGGCGGGCGGTGCCGCGCAGCACCTCGGCGTAGAGGTCGAGCGGGACCAGCGCGGTCGGCCCGGCGAACATGCCGCGCTGCACGGTCAGCCGGGCGGTGGGTGGCCCTCCGTCCACCGCCGCACCGTCGGGGTCCGTGGTCGGTGCGGGATCTGCCTGCTCAGCGGTGCGCAGCATGCGGGACGGTTCGCCTCTCCGGTGTCGTGGGGTCGGCTCCGGTGGGCACCGACCGGCATGGCCTCACCACACCATTGTGGTCCCGGCTCATCCCGGCAGCGGCGAGGGGTTCGACGGCGGCGGACCGGTCGGGGCGACCGAGGACCAGCCCCACATCGTGCGGGACCCGGTGACCACGTTCGCCGGTGCGGTGTCCGGGACGTAGGGCTGGATCAGCCGCAGCTGCCCGGTGTCGAAGTCCCAGGAGCCGGGCAGGTAGAGCGGCACCAGCCGCTGCGCGCCGACCTGGGTGATCCACGCCAGCGGGCCGCCGCCGCTGGGCTGGCTCTGGAACTCCCCGGCGGCGCGCTGCTGGGTGTCGGAGAGCAGCCGGAACGCCGGGACCTCGGCGATGCCGGCGTTGACCTCGAAGCGCTGCAGGCACGGGCTGGTGAACGCGACCGGCCAGTCGAGCATCCCGGGGCGGTCGCCGACCACGCGCGTCAGCGGGGTGAGCACCGGGACCCGCGGCTGGGCGACCGCGATCCAGGAGTTCGGGGCGGTGCCGCGGTCGGTGGCCACCACACGCACCCGGTCCGCGGTGGCGGCCGGGGTGCCGGTGAGGTCGACGCGGCTGTCCCGCCAGCCCTGCCCGCCGGCACCGCTGCCGGACGGGTCGGCGGTGGTGGTCACGGTGCCCGTCGAGGTGCCGGGGGAGATCTTGTCGACGATCTCCGGGTTCGGACCGTCGCCCCGGGAGAACTCCAGGCTCAGGGTGTTGTCCGCACCGAACGCCCCGGCGATCCCGAGCACCAGCGGTGCGCTGCCGTTGCGCGCGGCCTCCGGCAGCCGGTACCAGCCGGAGCGGTACTGGCCGACGGCGTTCGGGGTCGTCGAGTAACTGCCCACGACGGGGCCGCCCTGCGGTCCGGTGCCGCGGATGTCGGGCAGCCGGTTGCCGTCGCCGTCGGAGTCGCGCAGCGACCCGGCGCCGGTGGGGGGCAGGCCGTTCGTGTCGAAGCCGGTGCTGCGCGCCGCGTCGTCCGGGCTTCCGGTGGGGGCGGCCGCCGGGAGCACCCCGGCCCCGGGATCGGTCTCCACCATCAGCCGCCCGGCCAGTCCGCACTCGGAACCGGTCGGGTCGCCGATGATGTCGGCACCGAGCGAGTAGCTGCCGGCCTGCTTCTCCATGCCCTTCGCCAGCGAGGCCACCTGGAAGATCACCATCAGCGCGCAGATCACGGCGATCGGCGCCGAACCCAGGCGCACGGCCTGGGCCTGGCTGAGCCGGACCCGGCGGATCCGGTGCCGCCGTTCGGGCACCTCCGCGGGCACCATCGGGCGTGGGATGTCGGTCGTGCGCAGATGCTCGACGACGCCGACGACCAGCGAGATCCCGGCCAGGCCGAGCAGCAGGGTGGTCGCCGACCAGCCCTCGATCGAGACCGGCTTGTCGAACCACGGAACGCCCCAGTTCGAGACGTACCACCACGTGTTCGGTCCGGTGAACGCGAGCGCGGTCACGGCGAGCACGCCGGCCAGGAAGATCGCCTGGTTCCGTCGCGAGCGGAGCACGCCGGTGCTGGTGGCCAGGGCGGCCAGGGCCGCCATGCCGGCCCCGAGCGCGGCGAACGCGCCGAAGTGGTGGGTCCACTTGGTCGGGGTCAGCGACAGCACCGCGAACGAGAGCACGGTGCTGCCGATCAGGCGGCGGGAGAAGCCGAGCGCGGCACCCGGGATGCGCCCGCGGCGCAGCAGCACCATCGTCGCGACGGCGGTGCACAGCCACAGCAGCAGCACCGGGAAGCGCCGCTGCAGCGGCCCGTCCTGGTTCGGGGTGAACAGCGCCTGGTAGCGGGCCAGCTCCTGGTACCAGAACAGGTTCGGGCCGATCGCGGTGCGCACCCGGGTCGCCTCGGCGACCGTCTCCCAGGTCTGGTCCCCGAAGATCGCGACGAGCACGATCAGGCCGGCCGCGACGAGCGGCGCGAGGGTGGTCAGCCAGCCGGAGCGCCGGGCGCGTTCGCTGAGCAGCCGGATCAGCGGCCGGGCGGCGGCCAGGAACGGCGCCAGCGCGATCAGTCCGGTCGGCGTGGCCGCGACGGCGAACGCCGCGGCGATCAGTGCCCCGGCGACCGGCAGCAGCCGCCGGGTGGCCAGCGCCCGCTCCAGCGTGACGAACGACAGCAGCGCCGCGATCATCACGACGGTCTCCGGGCGCAGCCCGTTGTCGAAGGGCATCCAGAAGCACAGGAAGATCGCCGCGGCCGCCCACCCGGCCGACCGGCTGCGCCGGACCCGGGTGCCCAGCCGTGGCAGCAGCGCGCGGCTGATCAGGAACCAGGAGGCGATCCCCATGCCGAGCGCGGGCAGCCGCAGCCACAGCACGGCCTCGGAGACCCCGCTCCAGAGCGAGTAGAGCTGGTAGAACCAGCCGAACGGCGCCTCCGGGGCGTTGAACCACCGGTAGTAGTTGCCGATGTAGCCGGCCGAGTCGTTGCCCCGCGAGATGGCCAGGATGTAGCCGTCGTCCGAGGTCATGCTGCCGATCACGGCCCAGACGCCGAGCACGACCACGACGAGCGAGTCCCGCAGGATGTCCCGCCCGCGCAGGGCACGGGACAGGCGCCTGCCGTGCAGCACCCGGCGGCCGTCCCGGTCGTCGAGCTTGCGCAGGAACCACAGGCACCCGCCGAGCGCGAGCACGGCCAGGACGCTGGCCACGATCTTCAGCGTGCCGGACACGCTGTCGTAGCGGTTGTCGGCCTCGATCCGGACCGACGTGTCGCCGACCGGGTCGAGCGTCTGGTCCAGGTCGGAGTACACGCCGACCACCTGGGGGCGCCAGTCGCCCTGCAGGGCGGCGATCTCCCGGTCGTCGAAGGACGCCGTGGTGGCCCCCGCGTCCGAGGTGATCGTCAGCGCGCAGCCGCCGTCGGGCAGCGCCGCGCTCGCCGCACGTCGCCCACCGTCGTCGACGGTGACCGTGCCGCCGTCGACGCCGACCCGCATCCCGACCGCGCTGCCGTTCGGCGAGTTCGGGGGGACGGTGGAGAACACGGTGGCGGTCCCGGGCGTGCGAGCGTCCAGGCTGCGGACGGCGTCGCAGGCGAACCTCGCGTCCAGGGTCTCCGGGCGCAGCGCGACCATCGGCGCGTCGACCGGTGCGGTGCCGCTCTGCGCGGAGGGCCAGCGGAGTTCCGCGGTGGTCTGCTGGACCGGGAGGAACGGCACGGCCAGGGCGAGCAGGGCCGAGAGCAGACCGAGACCGGCGGCCAGCCACCGGTGGGCGGGGCGATGGTCGCGCCCGCGGGACGCGGTCGTGTCCCGGGGGTCCGCGGCCACCTGGTCGGTGGTCAGCACCCGGTCGAGGCTAGACAGCGCCCCGGGGCCGCTCGGCAACCCCCCGCCACGAACGGTCCGCACGCCGCCGTCCGTCGGGTTTCGCCCGGGCGGGGAGTCAAGGTGCCGACTCGCCGTGAATCGTCACGCTCGGTCAGTGGATGCGACATTCGGGCCTTGTTCGGGTGTCCCCGGTGACGGTGTCTGCGCAGCCTCGTTGGCCTGACTGTGAAGATCCCCGCGACCGCGCGACGCGCATCGGCTCCGGACACCGCTGCCCGGACGAGTGATGCGCCCGGCGGTGAGCTGCGGTCGTTGACCGGCCTGCGGATCGTCGCGGCGGTGTGGGTGGTCGCGTTCCACTTCCACTTCACCGCACTGCCCGGAGTCGCCGAGGTCTCCGCGCTGCTGGGCCCGCTGGTGACCCAGGGGTCGCTGGGGGTGGACCTGTTCTTCGTGCTCAGCGGTTTCGTGATCGCCCACACCTACCTCGACGTGCTGGGCCCGCGGCTGCGGCTGCGTGCGGCCGGGCGTTTCGTCTGGGCCCGGGCCGGCCGGATGTGGCCCGCCTACTTCCTGGTGTTCAACCTGTTCGGCGTGTGGATGGTCGCGCGGTCGGTCCTCGGCTCGAACCCCTCCGAGGTCGCGTTCCAGGCCGTGCAGCCCACCCTGAGCGGGGGCGAGTGGCTGCAGCAGGCGCTGCTGGTGCAGATGTGGAACCAGCCGTTCCTCGACGGCGCGTCCTGGGTCGGCCCCACCTGGTCGATCAGTGCCGAGTGGCTGGCCTACCTGCTGTTCCCGCTGACGGCGTTGGTGTTCTTCCGCCTGCGACGGCTCCCGGTCCCGGTGCTGGCCCTGGGCGCGGTCGCGCTGATGTCGCCGATGGCCACCGCGTTCGCGCTGGTGGGCAGCCCCTACTACCCGTTCAGCTGGCTGGTCCGGATCGTCTGCGGGTTCTCCGCCGGGGTGCTCACGCTGCTGGTGGTGCGCAGGCTGCGCGGCCACGAGCGGGACCGCCGGGTGGCCTCCGCACTGGCCGGGGCCGCGATCGCCGGGATCGTCGCGGCGCTGTCGGCCGGTGCCGTGCTCGGCGCCGGCGCGGTGGGCGCGGTGACGCTGCTGTTCCCGGTGCTGGTCGGGTCGCTGGCCCTGGCCGACCGCGGTCCGGCACGGCTGCTCGGGTCACGCCCGATGGTGCACGGCGGGCGCATCTCCTACGCGCTCTACCTGGTGCACATCCCCCTGTTCGAGGTGTTCTGGCTGGCGCTGCGCCGCGACGGCGGGGACGGGTTCCTGGCCGCCGGTTCGATGACCGCGCACCTGGTCGCGCTCGGCGTCCTGATCGCGACGGTCCCGGCCGCGCACCTGCTGTTCGTGCTCGTCGAGCAGCCGGCCCGGCGCTGGATGCGCGACCTGCCCGACGCCCGTCGCCGCGCCGCGCCGGAGGTCGAGCGCTGGGACAACGAGCGCGCCCGCCGTGACCCGGCCACGGCCCTGCTGCCCCGCGTACCGCGCCAGTACGACCCCGCCGAGGACGTGCCGGAGCCGGTCCTGGACGGGCCCGTCCCGGCCCGGCAGCTCGACACCGCGGAGTGGGTGCTGGCCCGCCTGCACGCCGCACGCGAGGCCGGTCACGGTGACGACCGCGGCGGCGACGGGCTGGCCGGCAACCTGATGGCCGCCGCCCGGCTCCGTGCGACCCCGCTCGAGGACCTGCCCGACCCGGCCACCCGTGCCGACCGGTCCGGTGCGGTGCGCGAACGCTCCGGCGCCGTGCTGTCCATCCCGGCGCCGACCGCCTCGGAGCTCCCGGACCCCGGCCCGCCCGCGGCCCGGACCGACCACGGGGGCAGCCGGACCGGGATCGAGCGGTGCGGGCGGGGACGGGGACGGCACGGCGCGCACGGCAGCGCGGCCACCCCGATCGTGGCCACCGCGGCCGCGTCGGTGCGGGGCGGGAACCCGATGCGGCGCCGCCGGCGTCCGAGCCACGGGCTCTACCACCGGCTGGGCTGAGCCACGGGGCGCGGCGGCGGTGCCCGCACGGCCCCACCGCACGCCCGGCGCGTGCGGCACCCCGCCCGCACGCCCGCGGGGCCACCGGCGGCAGGATGGGGAGGTCGGACCCGGGTGCACGCCGTCCCGCGGACCGGCCGCCCTGCCCGTCCCAGCCCGCCGAACGGAACGATGAACGCCGCGAGCCCGCCCTCCGATCCCGGTACCCGCCGGACCGGTGACGTCCCGGACCCGACGCTGCCGCCGTCACCGGGGCCGGACCCCTCCGCCGTCGGCTGGTACGTCCGGCTGGCCCGTCACCACCTGGGCCGGGGCCCCTACCTCGACGTCGGGAGCCGCGAGGGGTCGCTGCTCGCCGGGCTGGCCGCGCTCGGCCCGGCCGGCGGCCTGGCCCGCACCGAGGCCGATGCCGCCATGCTGCGCGCCGGTGCCCCGGGCTGCCCGGTGCACACCGATGTCTCGACGCTGCCCGGTCCGGTCGCGGCGCTCACCGCCGTCGGCGTGCTGGACCGTCTCGCCGACGACGCGCTGGACACCGACACCGGCCCGGGCGGCTGGTTGCGGGTGCTCGAACCCGGCGGCCGCGCGCTGGTCGTCGCCGCCGACGCCGACGGGCGCGCCCGGGAGCTGCTCGGTGCCCGTTGGCCGGCCCCGCCCGTCCCGCGCGGCCACGCCCGGATCCGCGAGCTGCTGCGCGAGGCCGGGTTCGAGATCGTGCGGGAGGGCAGCGACGGGCTGTGCCGCGGCCCGTACGGCCGGGTCCCGGGCGGGCTGGACCCGCGGACCGCGCCGGCCGCGACGCAGCGCTCCCTGGGCCGCCTGACGCTGGCTCCGGGGTCGGGGGAGTCGGCGGTGCTGGTCGTGCGCCGCCCCGCCTGACCGGCCGGGCGCGGGGCCGGGGCACGGGAGAGGATGGCGGCATGAGCGATCTGCTTCCCCTGGACCCCGACCAGCTGCTGAGCTCCACCCGGTCGGTCCGCAAGCGCCTGGACCTCGACCGCCCGGTCCCGATGGAGGTCGTCCGGGAGTGCCTGGAGGTGGCGCTGCAGGCCCCGAGCGGCTCCAACACGCAGGGCTGGCACTGGATCGTGCTGACCGACCCGGACAAGCGCCGCCGGGTCGCCGGGTACTACGCGCAGGCGTTCGCCGCCTACCGCAACTCGCCGGCCTACGCCACCAACCACGGATCCGGCGACGCCGACCGGGCCGCCACCCAGGGCCGGGTCGCGTCCAGCGCGGAGTACCTGGCCGAGCACATGGCCGAGGTCCCGGTGCTGGTGATCGGCGCGCTGAAGGCGAGCGCGGACCTCCCGGCGAGGAACCAGGCCGGGCTGTGGGGATCGCTGCTCCCGGCGGCGTGGAGCCTGCAGCTGGCCCTGCGCGCCCGCGGCCTGGGCAGCGCATGGACGACCCTGCACCTGCAGTACGAGGCCGAGATCGCCGCGCTGCTCGGGATCCCCGACGACGTGCGCCAGGGCGTCCTGCTGCCGGTCGCCTACACCAGGGGCACCGACTTCAGGCCCGCCCCGCGCCAACCCCTGGACACGGTCCTGCACGTCGACACCTGGTGACCCCCGGCGCCCCTCACCCCGACCCGGAGGAGGTGGGTGGGGGGTGGGGCTCAGATGGGCAGCTTGCGGAAGATCGGGCGCGGGACGTGGCGCAGCGCGCTCATCACGTACCGGTAGGGCGCCGGGGCCCAGACCAGCTCCTTCTGCTTGCGCACCGCGTCGACGATCACCTCGGCCACCGCCTCGGGGGTGGTGGACAGCGGCGCCGGCTCGAGGCCCTCGGTCATCTTCGTGTGCACGAACCCGGGCCGCACGATCGACACCGTGATCCCGGACGGGCGCAGGGCCTCGGTCAGACCGGTGTAGAAGGCGTCCATCCCGGCCTTGGTGGAGCCGTAGACGAAGTTCGAGCGGCGTGCCCGCTCCCCGGCCACCGAGGAGATCGCGACCAGCGCGCCGTGCCCCTGGGCGGTGAAGCGCTCGCCCAGCGCCACCCCGACCGACACCGTGGCGGTGTAGTTGACCTGCGCCAGCTCCACCGCGGTGTCGACGTCGGTCCAGGCCTTCTCGTTGTCGCCGAGCAGCCCGAACGCGACGATCGCGACGTCGATGTCGCCGCCGGCGAACGCCGTGCGGACGACCTCGGCGTGCGTCTCGACCGCACGCGCGTCGAACTCGACGGTCTCCACCCCGCAGCCGAGGGCCTCCAGCTCGGTCCGGGCGGCGTCCAGGCGCGGGCCCGGCCGGGCGGCGAGGACCACGCGCAGCGGGCGGTCCGCGGCGAACGCGCGGACCGAGGCCAGGCCGATCTCGGAGGTCCCGCCGAGAAGGAGGATGCTCTGCGGGTTGCCGACGGCGTCGATCATCTGGGGATGGCTCCTGCTCTGTTGGTGTGCGGTCCGGCCGCTGCTCAGGTCAGCTCGAGGCGGCGGGACATGTCGGAGGCGAACCGGCCGTCCGGGTCCACCGACGAGCGGACCTTGCGCCACTCGTCGACCCGCGGGTAGCCGGCGGCGAAGGCCGCCGGGCTGGTGCGGGACTCCTTGGCGAGGTAGAGGCGCCCGCCGGCGGCGAGCACCATCTCGTCGAGCTCGGTGCAGAACCGCGAGAGCCCCGGCGCGATCGGGAAGTCGACCGTGATCGTCCATCCCTTGATCGGGAACGACAGCGGCGCGCCGTTGCCGTCGCCGAACCGCTTGAACACGTTGAGGCCGGACTTGTGCGGCGAGTGCGCGATCTTCTCCACGATCCGGCGCAGCGCCGCCTCCTCGCCCAGCGGGACGACGAACTGGTACTGCAGGAACCCCTTCGAACCGTAGATCCGGTTCCAGTGCCCGAACACGTCGAGCACCTGGTAGAAGGCCGTGATGTTCTGCACCGAGCCGCGCTGGCGACGCGGGGCCTTGCGGAACCACAGCTCGCTGAACGCGGTCAGCGAGAGCTTGTTGGCCAGCCCGTTCGGGAACACGTCCGGGAACGTGAACAGCTGCGGCGCGTCGAACTTCAGCGGGTCGTGGCGCAGCTTCTCGGGCAGCTGGTCGACGGTGGCCAGCGACCCGCGGGTGAGCACCGAGCGGCCGAGCCGGGCACCGGTCGCGGTCGTGTCGAACCAGGCCGCGGAGTAGCCGTAGGTGTCGTCGGAGCCGTCGGTGAGCAGCTCCAGCAGGCCGTCGAGGTCGTCGGTGCGGTCGGTGTCGACGACGAAGTACGCCGACTCCGTGCGGTGCAGCTGCACCCGCGCCCGGGTGACGACACCGGTCAGCCCCATCCCGCCGACGGTGGCCCAGAACAGCTCCGACCCGGGGCCCTCGGGGGTCAGCGTGCGCCCGGACCCGTCCGCGGTCACCAGCTCCATCGACAGCACGTGGTTGCCGAAGCTGCCCTTGGTGTGGTGGTTCTTGCCGTGGATGTCCGAGCCGATCGCGCCGCCGATCGTCACCTGCCGGGTGCCGGGCAGCACCGGGACCCACAGGCCGTGCGGCAGCGCGGCGCGCATCAGCGTGTCCAGGCTGACGCCGGCGTCGAGGTCGACGACGCCGGTGTCCGGGTCGATCGAGTGGATCCGGTCCAGGCCGGTCATGTCCAGCACCAGACCGCCCGCGTTCTGCGCGGGGTCGCCGTAGGACCGGCCGAGCCCGCGGGCGATGATCCCGCGCTCGCCGGCCCTGGTCACCGCGTCCGCCACCTCCTGTCCGTCCCGTGGGGTCAGGACCTCGGCGATCGTGGGCGCGGTGCGTCCCCATCCGTGCAGGGACCGGGTGTGGCTCGGCATCGGGCCAAGGCTACCGAGACCGGTGCGGCGCCCGACCCCCGGCGCCCCCGGCCCGCGGTGGGTGGCCGGCTCGGTGGCCCGGGAGGGAGATGCCGGTGTGGGACGCTGGTCGGGTGCTGGGCGTGACGGGGTCGGGCGAGGTCCGGGCTCCCCGGCATGCGCGGCCCGAGCCGCAGGACCCCGCCCCCGTCACCGCCCCGATCCGGGTCCGCGGGGCGCGGCGGCCCTACCTGGTCCTGACCGGCCTCTACCTGCTCGCCTCGCTGGGACTGCAGCACCGCGCGCTCGGGTCGTTCTCCTCGGTGCTGATCGGGCGGGTCACCGCCGACGCCGACATGTTCGCGTGGTGGCTCAACTGGCTGCCGTGGGCGGTCGGGAACGGGCAGAACCCGCTGGTCAGCGACTACATGCACTACCCGCTCGGGGTGAACGCGCTGTGGAACACCAGCGTCCCGCTGCTGGCCGCGCTGCTGTCCCCGGTGACGTGGACGGCCGGTGCGACGGCGGCCTACAACACCGGGATCGTGCTCGGCCCGGTCGTGTCCGGGCTGGCCCTGGTGTGGGCCCTGCGTCCCTACGTCCGCTCCGCCGGGCTGCGCGGCTGGACCGCGCGTGGCCTCGCCGGGGCGCTCTACGCGTTCAGCCCGTTCCACCTCGCGCACGCCGTGGCCGGGCACCTGAACCTGGTCTGGTCGGTGCTGCCGCCGGTCCTGCTGCTGCTCGCCCACCACCTGTTCGCCCGGCCGCGGGGGACCGGCTCCGCATCCGCGCGGGGCGGTGGCCCGTGGTGGATCGGCGCGGTCACCGGGCTGGTGCTCGTCGCGCAGCTGGTCCTCTACACCCAGGCCCTGGCCATCGGCGTGGTCTTCCTGGTGGTCGGCGCGGTCGTGGCGGCCCTGCGGTGGCCGCGACGGGTGCGCCCGGCGCTGCCCGGCCTGGCCCGCGCCGCGGTGGCCTGCATCGGGGTGTTCGCGGTGGTCGGGGCGTACCCGCTGTGGCTGGTCCTGGCCGGGCCGGTGCGGCCCCGGTCGGCGATCCGCAACGTCGACGCGACCGGCGCCGACCTGGCCAACATCGTCCTGCCGACCCGGATGACGGCCCTGGGCCCGGCCCCCGACGGCCTGGCCGACGAGCTGGCCGGGCACATCGGCGAGCAGGGCGGCTACGTCGGGATCGCGATGCTGGCCCTGGTGCTGGTCGCCGTCGTCGTCGTGCGGTCCTCCGCGCTGCGGGTCACCGCCACGGTCGGCGCGATCGCCTGGCTGTGCTCGCTCGGCACCGGCGTCGTCGTGCTCGGTGACCACCTCGAGGTCCCGCTGCCGTGGCGGGCCGTCACGGTCGTGCCGCTGCTCTCGGAGATCGAGCCGGTGCGGATCCAGGTGGTCGTGACGCTGTGCGTGGCCGTCGTCGTCGCGCTGTGGGTCGACCGGCTGCCCGAGGTGGCCGCGCGCGGGTGGGTGCGGGGCGCGGCGCTGGTGCTCACCGGGTTCGCGCTGGTGTCCTGGCTGCCCGCCGACGCCCAGGAGGTCCGGCCGGCGACCGTCCCCGCGCTGTTCGCCGACCCGGGGGAGGCTTTCCGGCCCGGCGACGTCGCGGAGATCTACCCGCGGCTGAGCGCCGCCTGGGACGACGGCGCACAGGGCCTGCGCTGGCAGGTCGCCTCGGACATGGCGTTCCGGACCCCGGGCGGCTACTTCATCGCCTCGGACGAGGAGAACTCGCTGGTGATCGAGTCCCCGTGGAACCGCTACCAGATCGGCGCGCAGTGGGTCGCCGACGGCAACGACACCCCCAGCGGGGACTACACCGCCCGCGCCGCCGCGGACCTGCGGGAGCTGGGCGTCAGCGTGGTGGCGGTCGCGCCGGGGGACGACCCGGTCGGCGACGCGCGGGTCCTGGACTGGTCGCGGCGGGTGCCCGGCGACCCGGGGCGCCTCGCCGGGGACGTCTGGCTGTTCCGCCCGCCCGGCGCGGCACCCGTCGGCTGAGCCGGCGGCGGCCCTCCGGCGGGCGGGTGCCGGTGCGCGGGGAGGTCCAGCGGCGCGCCCGTGGACGAACGCCTCGCAGGAGGGCGATTACGCTGCTCCCGATGGACGCGCAGCCCCCTTCCGGTGACCGGCGAGAGATCAGGATCTCGCACGCCGACCGGGAGCGTGCCGCGGAACGGCTGCAGCGGGCCCTGTCCGAGGGCCGGATCACGGTGACCGAGCTGGAGGAGCGTCTCTCGGTCGTCTACGCGGCCCGATTCGGCGCGGACCTGGTGCCGCCGCTGGCCGACCTGCCCGGGGACCCGCTGGACCTGCGCACCGAGCAGCTCTCCACCCCGGTCGGCCCGCCGACCGTGCTGCGCGGCGGGATGGGCTCGCTGCGCCGGGTCGGGAACTGGCAGGTCCCGGCGCGGCTGCGGGTGCAGAGCTCGATGGGCTCGGTCCTGCTCGACTTCTGCGACGCCACGCTCGCGCACCCGGTCGTCGAGGTGGAGCTGCAGCTCGGGGCCGGCTCGGCCCGCCTGCTCGTGCCCGACGACGCCACCGCCGACCTGGACAAGATGGTGACGGCGATGGGCACGGTCCGCAGCAAGGTGTCCGGCCGCCCCGCCTACGGCCACCCGCACTTCCGGGTCTACGGCCGCGCCGGGATGGGCTCGATCACCGTCCGGCGCCGCTACCACTTCGCCGGGCGCCACTTCTGACCCCACCCCCGCGTCGTGGATCCATGGTGCGGGGAGGGAGATGCCCGGTCAGCGGAAGCGGCGGCCCTCGTCGCGTCGGTAGGCCCGGACGGCGAGCACGCCGGTGACCGCGGTCCACCCCGCGAGGACGGCGACCGCGACGACGTCCGGCGGGGTGCCCACGACGGCCAGCACCACCAGGTCGCGGGCGCCGCGGGAGGGCATCAGCACCGAGAACGTCTGCAGCCAGCTCGGGAACAGCCCCGGCGGGATAAGCAGGCCCCCGGCGAACGAGATCGGGAAGAAGATCAGGTTCGTGACCGGCAACGCGACCTTGACCGGCATCGAGTAGCCGATCGCCAGCCCGCCGAACAGGAACGGGAGTCCGGCCACCACCAGCGCGACGACCCCGAGCAGCAGCTGGGCCGGGGACGCGGTGGCCTCGGTCAGCAGGGCGCCGACGACGGTCACCGGGACGATCGAGATCAGCGCGAACGTCGCGCCGGTCAACACCCGTCCGGTGATCCGCGGCCAGGCCGGTGCGGGCAACGTGCGCAGGTAGGGGTCCCAGGACTTCTCCCGGTCGTCGGCGACACCGACGCCGAACGTGAACAGGAAGCTGATCATCACCGCGAACACGATGAGCTGGACGACGGCGGTCGTCGCGTCCGCAGGGCTCGACGCGAAGTCGAACGGCACGACGAAGAACAGCAGCGACAGCGCCGGGAAGGCCGCCGAGGAGACCAGCGCGATCGGGACGCGGGCCTGCTCGATCAGCAGGAAGCGGTAGTGGGCGGCCAGGAGCGTCATGACACCGTCTCCCCGGTGGTCGCGCCGGTCAGCGACAGGAACGCCTCCTCGAGCGAGGCCGTCCGGACCTGCAGGTCGCGGAAGGGCACCTCGTCCCGGACCAGGCGCCGGACCAGGGCGTCGGCGTCGGTGGTCCACAGCTCCCAGCGGTCTCCGGCGTGCTCGCTGCGGACGGTCCCGGCCAGCGGCGGCGCGGTCTCCGAGCGCAGGCTCACGGTGCTCACCGAGACCAGCCCGCGGACCTGGTCGACGTCGCCGTCGGCGATCACCCGGCCCGTGGCCACGACCACCACCCGCTCGGCGAGGGTCTCGATCTCGTCGAGGTAGTGGCTGGTCAGCAGCACCGTGCCACCCTCGGCGTGGAAGGCGCGGACGCCGTCCCAGAGCGCCCGGCGGCCCTCGACGTCGAGGCCGGTGGTCGGCTCGTCGAGCACCACCAGCCGTGGCCGTCCGGCGAACGCGAGTGCGACGGCGAGGCGGCGCTTCTGCCCGCCGGACAGTCCGCCGGTCTGCCGCTTCTCCAGGCCGGCGAGACCGAAGCGTTCCAGCAGCTCGCCCGCGGGCAGCGGCCGCGGGTAGTGGCGGGAGACGAAGTCGAGCACCTCGCCGACCCGCAGCGTGGCCGGCAGGCCGGTCTCCTGCGGCGTCATCCCGAGTCGGCGCCGGTTCGCCGCCTCGCGCGGGGAGCCGCCGAACAGCTCCACCGTGCCCTCGTCCGGCCTGCGCAGCCCGACCAGCAGGCTGATCAGCGTGGACTTGCCCGCCCCGTTCGGGCCGAGCAGGCCGACCAGCGATCCGGCCTCGATGTCGAGGTCGAGGCGGTCGAGCGCGACCGTGCGCCCGAACCGGCGGGTGACCCCGACGGCCCGCGCCACCGGGGCGGTCACGATCCGTCGCCGTTCGGCGCGAGCAGGGCCTGCAGCGCCCGGGTGTAGTCCTCGAACGCGCGTCGCCCGTCCCGGGTCAGCTCGGCGTAGGTGACCGGGGTGCGCCGCTCGTGCCGCTTGGTGAGCACGACGTAGCCGGCTTCCTCGAGCTTGCGCAGGTGGGTCGAGAGGTTGCCCGCGGTCATGTCGAGCAGCTCCTGCAGCCGCGGGAACGTGATCCGGTCGCCCTCGCACAGCGTCGCCAGCGTCGCGGTCACCCGGAGCCGGGCCTGGGCGTGGATGACGGGGTCGAGCTGCGGGACCGCGGTCACGGCCGGGCCCTGCGTGCGATCTCCATGGCGCCGACGACGAGCATCCCGCCCCCGGCCCCGAGCCCGAAGACCAGCGTGTTCGCCGGTGAGCCCGCGAACACCGAGATCACCCCGATCGCGACGATCCACAACCCCAGCACGTAGTTCGGCAGGTGACCCCAGATCGCGCCGGCCGCCGAGTACAGCGCCCCGACGACCAGCGCGTAGATCGCCGGCACGAGCACCGACATCTGCACCCCGGTCAGCCCGAGGGTCGAGGCCGCGGCGCCGACGAAGACGCCGACGAGCGTCATGATGATCGGCCAGCTGAGGCCGTAGAGCATGCCCTGACGTGCCGAGTCCCCGGCGATCCCGCGTCCGGACCGGATGCCCACCCAGGCCGACGCCGCTCCGGCCGCCAGCACGACCCCGGCGCCGACGACCCCGGCCGTCGTCCCGCCGATCGCGTCGGTCGCGGACAGGTAGGCGAGACCACCGATCAGGATCCAGGCGGCCCCCCAGAACAGGAAGAACAGCGCGCTCGCCGGTGCGAGCTGCGCGCTGACCTTGGACTGCTGGTTGCGGATGATGGCCAGTGCGTCGGCGGGGCTGTGCGGGCGCTCCTCGTCGAGCGCCGTCCGGTCGGATGCGCGGTCGTCCATCGGTCCCCCAAAGAAGTCTGCTGTGACAGCTACTTTGTAGCGCAAAGTGGTTGGCGCGGTCCAGGGGCGACGTCGTCGGAGCCTCCGACACCCCGGCCCGTCCCGGATCGCGCCGGGGTCGGCGCTACCCTCGACGGGTGACCGCCACCGAGGCAGCACCCGAGAAGCCGGGCCTGATCCAGCAGATCGCCCGCTTCGTCGCCGTCGGCGTCGTGGCCGCGCTGGTCGACTTCGGTGTCTACCACCTGCTGCTGCACCTGGGGCTGGTCGTCCCGGTGTCCAAGGGGATCAGCTTCATCCTCGGCACCACCACGGCCTACCTGCTCAACCGCCGGTTCACCTTCACCGGCGACACCGGCGGGCGGGGCCGCTTCGCCGGATTCGTGGCGCTCTACGCGGTCACGTTCGCGGTGAACATCGGGGTGAACTCGGGTGCGCTGGCGCTGCTGCCCACGATGGCGTTCCAGACCACGGTCGCCTGGGTGATCGCGCAGGGCACCGCGACCGTCATCAACTTCGTGATGCTGCGGACGGTCGTGTTCCGCTCCTGAGTCCTCAGGGAGCGCGCTGGAAGTGCTCGTCGCGGCCCTGCTTGAGCAGGCGCAGCCACGTCCGGAACGCCGCCGGGTCCTTGCGCGTGACCAGGAAGTACCAGGCGAAGCGCGGGATCTCCAGCAGGCCGATCCGGCGCATCCCGGGCTGGCTCATCAGGTACCCGCGGTTGCGGTAGGTGTAGTAGCGCTTGACCGGGTCCTCCGGGTCCTGCGCGTGCAGCCGCCCGCCGAGCATCGGCTTGAACTCCCCGGACCCGTAGGGGTGCAGGTAGGTCGCGTGCAGCGCGGTGCCGAACGCCAGCCCGGAGCGCACCATCCGCCGGTGCATCTCCACCTCGTCGCCGCGCACGAACAGCCGCAGGTCCGGCACGCCGATCACCTCGAGGGTCGAGGCGCGGAACAGGGCACCGTTGAAGAACGACGCGATGCCGGGCAGGAGCTCGCTGTCGGGACCGCCCTCGCCGCCCTCGGCTGCCATGAGGGCGGAGCGGGTGCGGTGCCAGGTCAGGCCCCGGCGCAGCGGGAACGCCAGCCGGTCCGGCACGTCCTTGTCCGCGACGACCGGGGACACCGCCGCCAGGTCGCGGCGCCGGGCGAGGTCCAGCAACGTGGCCAGGGCGGACTCGTCGCCGGCGTGCCCGTCGTCGTCGCCGAGGAACACCCAGTCCGCACCCATCGCGAGCGCGTGCAGCATGCCGAGGGCGAACCCGCCGGCTCCGCCGAGGTTGCGCCACGACGGCAGCCAGGTCGTCGGCAGGCCGCAGGCCTGCACCGCCTCGCGGGCCGGCCGGTCGGGCCCGTTGTCGACGACGATCAGGTGCGCGATCGGGTGCGTCTGCTTGGCCATCGCGGTCAGCGAGTCCACCAGCATGTCCGACCGGTGCCGGGTGACGATGACGGCCACGACCGATCCGGGCGGCAACGGCGCGGTGGCGTCCGGGGGCGGGGGGGCCGAGCTCACGCGGGGTCCTCCAGCGGGCGACGGCCCTTGTAGTGGTCCAGCACGTCCTGCAGCGGGCCGAACTCCTTGATCTGCCCGTGCTCCATCCACAGCGCGGTGTCGCACAGGTCGGCCAGGAACTCGTCGGAGTGCGAGGCGAACACCAGGATGCCGGAGCGCTCGACCAGCTGGTTGAGCCGCCCGCGGGCCTTGGCCAGGAACTCCGAGTCGACCGCGCCGATGCCCTCGTCGAGCAGCAGGATCTCCGGGTCGATGCTGGTCACGACGCCGAGCGCGAGCCGCACCCGCATCCCGGTGGAGTAGGCGCGCAGCGGCATCGACAGGTAGTCGCCGAGCTCGGTGAACTCGGCGATGTCCTCGAGCCGGGCCTCCATCTGCTTGCGGCTCATGCCCAGGAACAGCCCGCGGATGATGATGTTCTCCCGGCCGGAGATCTCCGGGTCCATCCCGACGGCCAGGTCGAAGATCGGCGCGACCTTGCCGCGGATGACGGCGTTGCCGCGGGTCGGCTCGTAGATGCCGGCCATCAGCCGCAGCAACGTGGACTTGCCGGCGCCGTTGTGCCCGACGAGTGCCACCCGGTCGCCCTTGCCCAGGTTCAGGTTGATGTCGCGCAGCGCCTCGATGATCGGGACCTTGGACTCGGTGCCGATCCGGCCGCCGGCCCGGCCGAGCACGGACTTCTTCAGCGACCGCGTCTTGGCGTCGAAGATCGGGAAGTCGACGGCGGCGTCGTCGAGGGAGATGCGGGGTTCGTTCATGGTCGTCTCACACCCAGTAGGCGACGCGGGAGCGGTAGTTGCGCAGGCAGACCAGCGCGGCGGCCCAGCCGACGACGGTGATCACACCGGCCACCAGCCAGTACCGCCAGACGATCTCCTGGCCGAGCAGGGGTTGGCGGAGGATCTCCAGGAAGTGGAACACCGGGTTCAGCTCGACCAGGCTCGCCCGCTCCTTCGCGGCCTCGTTGCCGGCCAGCAGGTCCACCGACCAGACGATCGGGGTCAGGTAGAACACCAGCTGGGTCACGCTCGCGATGATCGGCGGGATGTCCCGGAAGCGGGTGGCCAGGATGCCGGACAGCACCGCGACCCAGCCCCCGTTGACCATCAGCAGCCCGAACGCCGGGAACGCGAGCAGCAGCGACCATCCCAACGGGTGCGGGAAGATCACCATCAGGACGGCCCACACCACGAGGTTGTGCAGGAAGAACAGGGTCTGGCGCCACACAAGCCGGTAGATGTGCAGCGTCAACGGGGCCGGCAGGAACTTGATCAGGCCCTCGTTCGCGATGAAGACCTCGCTGCCCTCGAGGATGCAGCCGCTGACGAAGTTCCAGATCAGCAGGCCGACCGCGACGTGCGGCAGGAACGTCGCGATCGGGATGTCGAACAGGGCCGAGTAGAGGATGCCCAGCCCGAGCGCGATGACGCCCATGCTGATGCTGATCCAGAGCGGGCCGAGCACCGAGCGCCGGTAGCGCTGCTTGATGTCCTGCCAGCCCAGGTAACCCCAGAGGGGGCGTTGCTTCCAGCCCTGCGAGATGTCGGCGAAGGCCCGCTTCCAGCTGCGCGAACCGGACATCTCGATCGCGGTCGCGCCGTCGCGCGCCTCGCTGTCGCTCACTGTCACGGCCACGCCGCGAGGGTACTCATCGCCGTGCCGACGGCGACGACGGCGTGCGCCTTCACCTGAGGCACGCCTGCCCTCAGAGGTACTGCCCGGTTCCCCGCCCGAGACCCTCCGGCATGGCCTGCTCGGGCTGGCCGCCGCCGGAGCCCGGCGGGAGGCCGCGACGCATCTGCTCCAGCTGCGCGCGGGCGGCCATCTGCTGGGCGAACAGCGCCGTCTGGATGCCGTGGAACAGACCTTCCAACCAGCCGACGAGCTGGGCCTGCGCGATCCGCAGCTCCCCCTCGGAGGGCACGCTGTCGGCCGAGAACGGCAGGCTCAGCCGCTCCAGCTCCTCGCGCAGCTCCGGGGCCAGGCCCTCCTCGAGCTCCTTGACCGAGTTCTCGTGGATCTCGCGCAGGCGCTCGCGGGAGGCCTCGTCCAGCGGCGCCGCGCGGACCTCCTCCAGCAGCTGCTTGATCATGGTGCCGATCCGCATGACCTTGGCGGGCTGCTCGACCATGCTGGCCAGGCCCTGGTCGTCGGTGTTCTCGGTGTCCCCGGAGGGCACGCGGGCCATCCCGACCGGGCGCCCGTCGGCGCCGACCACCATGACCTGCTCGCCGGACTCGCCCTGTCCTGTCGGCTCACTCATGACGCCCATTGTGCCTTCGGCCCCGTGCGCGGACATCACCGCCGGGGCGGCGACCTCCGCGCACGAGGGGGGTCAGGCGTCCGGGTTGACCAGCAGGAGCTTGCCGACGACGCCGCCGGAGTCGAGGCGGCGGTGCGCGTCGGCGGCGTCGGCCATCGAGTACCGCTCGTGGGTGATCGGGCGCACCCGGCCGTCGGCGATCATCGGCCAGACGTTGTCGCGGACCTCGGCGACGACCCGGGCCTTGGAGTTCGGTCCCTCGACCGGCCGCCCGCGCAGCCCCATCGCGGTCACGCTCGTCCGCTTCGACAGCAGCTTCCCGAGGTTGATCTCGGCCTTCACCCCGCCCTGCATGCCGATGATCAGCAGCCGGCCGTCGAACGCGAGCGCGGACAGGTTGTTGTCCAGGCCCTTGGCGCCCATGTTGTCCAGGATGACGTCGGCACCGTGCCCGTCGGTGGCCTTCTTGAGCTCCTCGGCGATGTCGTCGTGATAGTCGATCGCGATGTCGGCGCCCAGGTCACGGCAGGTCTGCAGCCGGTCGGCGTGCCCGGCGGTGGCCGCGACGCGGGCCCCGATCGCCTTCGCGACCTGGATCGCGTGGGTGCCGATGCCGCTGCTGCCGCCCTGGATCAGGAACGTCTCGCCGGCGCCGAGGTGCCCGGCCATCACGATGTTCGACCACACCGTGCACGCGACCTCCGGCAGCCCGCCGGCCACCTCGAGGTCCACCCCGGCCGGGATCGGCAGCACCTGCACCGCGGGCACCGCGACCTTCTGCGCGTACCCGCCCCCGGCCAGCAGCGCGCACACCTCGTCGCCGACCGACCAGGTGCTCACGCCCTCGCCGACCGCGCTGATCCGCCCGGCGCACTCCAGGCCCAGGACCTGCGACGCTCCCGGAGGGACCGGGTAGTTGCCCTCGCGCTGGAGCAGGTCGGCCCGGTTCACCGCGGAGGAGACGACGTCGATGACGACCTCTCCCGCACCCGGCTGCGGGTCCTCGACCTCCGACCAGCTCATGTTCTCCGGCCCGCCGAACTCCGCCATCGTGATCGCGTACATGGAAGGTGACGGTATTGCGTCGCCGCCGCGGTCGCGATCCGGCACAGTGCCGGCCATGACGACGCCGGACGCGGAGGAGTGGCGCCCGCGCCCCGCCGGGCCTCCGCCTCCCGAGCCGTGGCCGCAGCGTCACCTGGTGCTGCGCACTCCGCGCCTGGAGCTGCGCCCGGACGACGACGCGTCGCTGCTCGAGCTCGTCGAGCTGGCCCACGACGGCATCCACCCCGCCGACCTGATGCCCTTCCAGCAGGCCTGGACCGACGCCGAGCCCGCCTACCTGGGCCGCGGGATGCTGCAGCACTTCTGGTCCGAGCGGGCCGCGGTGTCCCCGGAACGGTGGTCGCTGCACTTCGTGGTCCGCCGCGACGGCGCGGTGGCCGGAATGCAGAGCCTGACGGCGTCGCGGTTCGGACTCCTCCGGCAGGTCGAGACCGGCTCCTACCTGGGGCGACGGTTCCAGGGCCGGGGCCTGGGCACCGAGATGCGGGCCGCGGTGCTCGCCTTCGCGTTCGACCGTCTCGGCGCGACGTCGGCCCGTTCGGCCTACCTCGAGGGCGGCGCGGCCTCCCGGCGGATCTCGCGACGGCTCGGCTACCGCGACGACGGCACCGAGCTGGTCGCGCCCCGTGGCGAGCCGGTCCTGCAGCAGCGGCTGGTCCTCGACCGGGCCGGTTTCCGACGCCCGGACCTGGCCCTGCAGGTGGAGGGCTACACCGCCGACCTGGCCGGTCTCCTGGGCGCCGCCGCGCCGCCCTGACCCGGGAACCGCCCCGGCCCGGGCGGGGGATCAGCCCAGGTTGCGGGCGGAGAACGTGTCGCAGCGCGCCGGATCGCCGGACCGGATGCCGGTCTCGAACCAGCGCTCGCGCTGGGCGGAGCTGCCGTGCGAGAACTGCGACTCGTCGACCTGCCCGCCGCCCAGGTTCGTCTGGATGTAGTCGTCGCCGATCTTGGCCGCGGTGTCCAGGGCGGCGTCGACGTCCTCCTGGGTGAGCTCGGTGATCAGCGGGCGGCCGCTGGCCCCCGGCGTCGTCGTGGCGTGGTTCGCCCACACCCCGGCGTAGCAGTCGGCCTGCAGCTCCAGGCGTACCGAACCCGACGTCGGACCGGTGTCGTTGCCGACGCGGCGGTTGGTCCCGAGGACGTTCTGGATGTGGTGGCCGTACTCGTGGGCGATCACGTAGGCCTGCGCGAACGGGCCGCCCCGGGTGCCGAACCGCGAGGTCAGCTCCTGGAAGAACGACAGGTCGATGTAGATCTCGGAGTCGGCCGGGCAGTAGAACGGCCCGCTGGCCGAGGTCGCGCTGCCGCAGCCGCCGGTGTTCACGCCGCCGTCGAAGAAGTTGGTCCGCGGGCGTTCGAACGTGGTGCCGGAGCGGGCGAGCGCGTCCGACCAGTAGCTGTCCAGGGAGTTGAGGACGGCCACGACCTGGCAGTCGGTCGAGCTGTTCGCCGACGCGCCGGTGCTGCAGCTCTGCTGCAGCTGCCTACTGTCCGCGGTCTGCCCGGACGAGACACCGCTCAGCCCGCCGTACCCGCCCCCGGCGTCGATCCCGCCGAGGTCCACCCCGGCGAACTGGGAGAGCACGAAGTAGAGGATCAGGCCGACGACACCGAGCCCACCACCGCCGGCGGCGACGCGACCGCCGACACCGCCGCCCCCGCCCCCTCCGGAGCCGCGGAGATCGTCGATCCCCGACGTGTCCAGCTGGGCGTTCTCGTCGAACCGCATCCTGGCCTCCCCGGCGTGTCCGCGAAGATCCCACCACACTCGCGCCCACCTCGGCCGACAGCCCGGGGTGGTCGACCCGGAGAGGTGATCCGGGCGCCGTGGCGACCGACTACCCTGCCAGGCGGAAGCGTGGCAGAGCGGCCGAATGCACTCGCCTTGAAAGCGAGCGTCACGAAAGTGACCGGGGGTTCGAATCCCCCCGCTTCCGC
>CBIHNM010000002.1:0-48990 GCA_966211265.1 uncultured Pseudonocardia sp. | reverse complement strand
CGGGGGGGGGCGGGTGGCTGCCCGCTGCACACCCCCCGGGGCGCGGGCGGGCCTGGCCCGCCGGGCCCCGGCCGTCCGCGTCGCGGGGTGTGGTGGCGGACCGTCTCGCGTCCACCGATCGGGACCGGGCCGGACCTGTGACTCGCGGCGGCCGCGCTCGTTGGACACAGAGAGCCCGGGGCACCCGCCGGGCACCGCCGCGAGGGCCGGTGATGATGGCACGCGCCGCGTGATGTGATCACTCGGCCCGCGCACCGAGAACACGGGAGGACCTGACACAGTGGGCCGAATGCGTCTCGTGTTCACCCCCGGGGACGACCAGGGGTATGCCGAGGCCCGGAACGGACTACTCGAGCAGTTCCACGTCTGGGCCCGGCGCCACCGGGTCGAGGTCGACACCGCCCTGGTCGCGGCCGCCGTCGACTACAAGTACGCCCGCGACCGCCGGCTGGGCCGCTGGGCCCGCTCGCACGTCGCCGACGCGCTGGGCATGTGGTTCCCGCGCAAGGTCACGGTGCTGGAACCCGACGACGTGCCGCCCGCGTTCCACGCGCTGATCGACTTCCTCTCGGCGCACGACTGGCTCGACCCGCAGTCGGATGCTCCCGAGGCGCTGCACGCCCAGGTGCGCCACTCCACCCCCGCGCTGCACGACGGCATCGCCGACGAGCGCAACTACGACCTCGGCAAGTTCTGGGGCGTGCAGCTGCACCGGCACGGCGTGGACCCGGCCGACCCGTCCGCGGTCCAGCGGTTCCTGAACCGGGCCGGTTCCGGCGAGGCCGACGTCGACCGGCACGCGCTGGCCGAGATCATGCGCCGCGACGCCGACGCGCCGGCGCCGCCCGCCCCGAGCCCCGAGCTGCCGCCGGTGCTGCTGCCGGGCGCGGCGACCCTGGTGCGGGCCGCCGAGCACAGCGTCGCCCTGGAGCAGCTGCGCAAGCTGACCCGCTGGGTCCGCGCGGGCCGCCGGCTCACCGCCGACGGTCGTCTCAACCGGGCCGACGCCCTCGACCTGGCGCGGCACCTGGAGCTGGACCACATCTACCGCGACAAGGCCCGGACCAGCGACGACCTGCCCGAGGTCTCGCTGCTGCTGCGCTGGGCACGCTCGGCCCGCCTGGTCCGGCCGGTGCGCGGACGGCTGGTGCCGGTCAAGAGTGCCGCGCCGGTGTTGAACCGGCCGATCGAGCTCTGGCAGCGGGTGTTCGAGTCCGTCGGGCGTCTCGGCGACAACCTCGGCGGGACCGACGTCTTCGGTGCCCCGTCGCTGTTCGGGATGTCGCTGGCGCAGGCGCTGCCGATGCTGTGGGTCAGTCTCTACGCCGCCGGTGGCGGGCCGGTCCCGCTGGAGCGCTTCCACCGGCTCGTGCGCGACACCGTCAACGCCGACTGCGGCTGCGTCGTCGACGACCTCGCCGGGGACGTCGAGCAGCGGCTCTGGCGCCGGGACGTCACGGCGCTGCTGGACGCGATGGAGCTGCTCGGGGCGATCGAGCTGGGCGAGACCCTGGACTCCGAGGAGCTCGACGGCCTGGTCGAGCTGGCCCAGCGCGAGGACCCCGATCCGACGGTGGTCACGCTGACCCCGATGGGGCTGTGGGCGGTCCACCAGCACCTGGTCGAGCAGGGCATGCACGTGCCGGCCCCGGGCGAGCTGGCCGACGAGGACATCGAGTACGTCTGCGTGCGCCTGTCCGGGGTCCGTGCCGAGGTCGCCGAGGCCGAGCTGACCGCGTGGGCCGAGGCCCGCCGTCCGGCCGACGCCGCGCGCGAGCTCGACCGGTTCCTGCGCCGTTGCGACGACGCGACCCACCGCACCATGGCCCTGCACGCCCTCGAGCAGACCGGAGTGGCCGGGCAGGCGGTGGCACACCACGACCGCCGCCGCGCCGCCGACGGCCCGGCCCCCGTCCAGCGGACCTCGTCGGGCCCGGCGCAGGCCGGGCCGGACGGGCACGGCGGCTCCGCACCGCACCCGCGCCCGGCCCTGCGCCGCGACCTGGAGCCCACGGGCTGAGTCTCAGACCTCCAGGACGACCTTCCCGGTGACGACCCGGTCGTCGAGGCGCGACAGCGCGTCCGCGGCCTTCTCCAGCGGGAAGCGCTCGCTGATCAGCGGGTCCAGCGCGCCGGAGACGATGTGCGGGGTCAGCTCCGCCCACTCGTGGGCGACGAAGCCCTCGCGGGGCAGCGCGAACGCGCCCCAGCCGACGCCCCGGACGTCGATGTTGTTCAGCAGCAGCCGGTTGACCTTCACGGTCGGGATGTCGCCCGCGGTGAACCCGACGACGAGCAGCTTGCCCAGCGGCGCGAGGCTGCGCAGCGAGTCGGTGAACCGGTCGCCGCCGACCGGGTCGACCACGGCGTCGACGCCGGCCCCGCCGGTCAGCGCCGCGACCGTGTCCTTGAACCCGTCGGCGAGCACGGTCTCGTGCGCCCCGGCGCGGCGGGCGGCCTGCGCCTTCTGCTCGGTGGAGACGACCCCGATGACCCGGGCCCCGAGCGCGGCCGCGAGCTGGACCACCGCGGTGCCGACGCCCCCGGCGGCGCCGTGCACGAGCACCGTCTGCCCCTCGCGGATCTCGCCGCGGGTCACGAGCGTGAAGTGCGCGGTCAGGTAGTTCATCGGCAGGCACGCACCGGCCGCGAACTCGACCCCGTCCGGCAGCGGGAGCACCGCCCACTCCGGCACCGACACCGTCTCGGCGAACACCCCGGACATGGTGAAGCCCACGACCCGGTCGCCGACCGCGTACCGGCTGCCCTCGCCGACCTCGCGCACCGTGCCGGCGCACTCGGAGCCGAGGGTGAACGGCGGGTCCGGCTTGTACTGGTAGAGCCCCTTGGTCAGCAGCAGGTCCGGGAAGTTGACCCCGGCCGCGGCGACGTCGACCAGGACGTGCCCGTCCTCCCGCACCGGGGGCTCGACATCGCGGACCCGGACCGCGGACGGCCCCTCCAGCTCGACGACCTGCACAGCGCGCACGTGCGCTCCTTTCGATGGCGTGGGGCCATCGAATCACGCGCGGCGGGCGTGTGCGGCCGGGGCCGTCCCGACCGGCCGGACCGGCTCAGGCCGGTTGCGCGTCCCCGTAACGCGGGCTGCGCGGCTCGCTCAGCGCGTCGCACAGCTCGGCCAGCCGGTGGTCGATCCGGTCCTGGACCCGCTCCAGCGCGTCCAGCTCCAGCATCAGGTCGAGGGCGCTGCGCGCGCCGTCGGCACCGGCGAGTGCGCGGTCGAGCTCGCCACGGCGCACCCGTACCCGCTCACGGCAGGCGTCCGCCGTCGCCTTGTGCGCGGCCAGCCGGGACAGCGCGCTCCCCTCGACCATCTCCGACACCGAGGAGACGCGTTCCTGCAGCAGATGGGGGTTCACAGGCATGACCTCGCAGGTGGTGGGCCCGGGGCCGTCCCGGGACGGGTCCGGACGGACATGGTGTGCGCAGCCGGTGACGGCCGACACAGCCACCCTAGACGATCACCGTGTGTCCCGCATCACCCCCGGGCCGGGGCCCGTGGCCGGGCGCGTCAGCGCGAGGTGCGCTGCTGCGGGATGACGCCCTCGAGGGACCGGCGGCGCTCCACCGCGAGGTCGGTGGTCAGGTGGAAGTGACCGCGCCGCGAACGGCGGCACAGGTACGACCGCTGCGGACGGCTTCCGAGACGCTCCAGCTCGCGCGCCGAGGCCTCGGCCGAGTCCCGGTCCGGGTAGATGACCTTGCCGTCGCTGCCGAAGCCCTGGATCCGCGGATCACCCTCCAGCTCTCGACGGCCGGGCCGGCAGACCTCGGGACGCCCGCTGCGCATCAGCCGCGCGTACCGGACCAGCACCCGGCCGCGATCGGCGTCGGCGATCCCGCGACCGGCGGGCAGCGACTCCAGGCCCTCCACCGGACCGCGCGCCGCCGGGATCATCCCGGGGTCCGCGGCCTGTGCGGTGTCGTACTTGCTGTCCACGTCGCCTCCACGCTGTCGTCATCTGTGGATCGCTGGGGACATCCTGCCTCGTCGCCGCGCCGAGCGGTGTAGCACGATCGTGTCACGTACGCCCGGACCGCAGACAGCGACGCTACCGAGGGTGAGAAGCAGCAGGTCGGCGCACAGGACCGACCATTCGGCGGCGGATCGGACGTTCCGGACGTCATCCGGGAGGGTGGACGGCAGCTCCCTGCACTGTCCGATGTCGCGCGTCGCCGTATCCTGGCGCCCTGACCGTCCCCCACGGATGTCACCCCGTGTCCGGCGTTCCGTCCGGGGTGGACGAGAACCACGTGGCTCCGGGGGGCCCTGATGGCGATCCAGACCGGCACCGGTGACGCCGGTGGCCCGCGCGAGGGCCCCGCCTGGGACGACGTGCTGACCGTGTCGAGTCTGGGCGCCGGCATCTTCGACGTGCGGTGGGACGTCCGGCCCCGCCTGCGCCGCTGGCTGGCCGTCCACGACCTGCCGGCCTCCTCGAGCCGCGAACCGCACCTTCCGGCCGTCGACGCCTGGGCGCTGCTCGACGGCGGCGTCATCTCGGTGGCCTCGGTCGCGGCCCCCCGGCACGACCGGGACGGGGCGCGGCAGGCCCTCTCCCCCGGCATGCGGGTGCTGGGTTTCCGCACCTTCCGGCTGCTGGTGGCCCAGCTCGGGCTGGGCGGGCCCACGACGGTGCTGCCGGGGGAGCCGGTCGCCGACCCGGACGTGCTGCGGGCCGAGTTCGACAACCGCCGCCACGACGGCGCCGCCCGCGAGCAGGCCGAGCTCCTGGCCACCTGCACCGACCGCTCGTCGACGCGCTGGGTGGCCGCGGTCCTGCGCAGCGGGCCGGCCGCGCGCTAGCCCCGCCGGCCGTGTCGTCCTGGATCCTGCACGTCGACCTCGACCAGTTCATCGCCGCGGTCGAGATCCTGCGACGCCCCGAGCTCGCCGGGCGCCCGGTCGTCGTGGGCGGGACCGGCGCGCCGGACGAGCGTGCCGTGGTCGCGACGGCGTCCTACGAGGCCCGCGCACACGGCGTCGGGTCCGGGACCCCGATGCGCCTGGCCCGGCGCAGGCTCCCGGACGCGGTGTTCCTGCCCTCGGACAACGACGCCTACCAGGCCGCCTCGGACGAGGTCATGGACCTGCTGCGGGCCACCGGGGAGCCGGTCGAGGTGCTCGGCTGGGACGAGGCGTTCGTGGGCACCGACGGGGACCCACACGCCCTCGCCGGGGCGATCCGGCACGCCGTCGCCGAGCACGCGCGGCTGTCCTGCGCGGTCGGGATCGGCGACAACACGCTGCGTGCGAAGACGGCCACCGGGTTCGGCAAACCCGGCGGGGTCTTCGAGCTGACCGTGCGGAACTGGTTCGCCACGATGGGCGAACGCGACCCGCAGGCACTGCCCGGCATCGGCCGCAAGACCGCCCGCAGGCTCGCCGGGCTGGGCCTGACCACGGTGACCGCCCTGGCGCAGGCCCGTCCGGGTGAGCTGGCGCGGCACCTCGGCCCGCGGATGGGCCCCTACTACGTCTCGCTCGGGCGCGGGATGGGCCGCACCGAGCTCGAGACCGGCCGCCACGTCCCGCGCTCGCGCAGCCGGGAGACCACGTTCCCGCACGACGTGGACGACCGGGACCGCCTGCGCGCCGCGCTCACCGCGCTCGCGCACCGGGTCGCCGCCGACGTGGCCGAGGAGGACCGCGACGTGGCCCGGGTCGGCGTCAAGGTCCGGCTGACGCCGTTCTCGACCCGCACCCGCAGCGCGGCGATCGCCGCCCCCGGACGTGACGGCGAGGCCATCGCCGCTCTCGCCCGGGACGTCCTGGACGCGATGGACCCGGACCGCCCGGTACGCCTGCTCGGTGTTCGCGCCGAGTTCGCCGCACCGCCGCACGGTCCGGACGCCGGGCCCGCCTAACCTGTGCGGGCAGGCGGTCACCGACCGCCCGTCGGGGCCGACCGCGAGGGATGGACGTCATCGCCGAGACCTGGACCAGCGACGAGTGCGCAGAGCACTGGGGTGTGCAGACCACGACCTGGCTCGGCTACGTCAGCCGCGGCCAGGCCCCCGCCGCGCTCCCCGGTACCGACGGGGGCCGCCGCAAGCGGTGGGACGCCGGCGAGGTGCGGGCGTTCCCCCGTCCCGGGGCCGGTCGCAGCCGGGCGGGTTCGGGCGAGGCCGCCCAGGCGCTGCTGGCCCGGATGCGGGAGACCGCGGCCGGGGACCCGCCGCCGCGCCGGCTGCAGAAGGAGCTGCTCGCGGCCGGGCACGAGCAGGGACTGGAGATCAGTGCCATGGCCCGGGCGCTGGGCGTCTCCCGGCGCACCGCGCACACCTGGCTCACCACCTGACCGGGCCGGGCGGGCGCACCGGGCCCTCCGCTGCGCAGCGGGGCACTCAGTCGTCCGGCTCCGGGACCGTCACCGGAGCCGGGACCGGCGCCCCGAACAGCAGGGCCGCGACGTCGCTGACGGCGTGCACCCCGTCGTCGAGGGTGCCCTGCGGCGGCACCTGGTACATGATCGCGACGACGTGGCGCTCGTCCGGGCCGGCGAACCCGACCGTGTCGGTGACCCAGTGTTCGCCGTAGGGGTCGCTCTCCCGCGACCAGCCGTCCTTGTTGCCGGGGCGCTGCGGCGACCCGGCCGCCCACACGCCCCACCGCGGGTTCTGCGCGACGCCCCGCATCGCGTCGACCAGCACGGTGCGGTCGGCCGGGTCGGTGCGCTCGAGGACGTGGCGGCCCAGCGAGGCGAGGTCGGCGGTGGTGCACTTGACATAGCCCCAGTGGGTGCTCGGGGTGAAACCGGGCTGGAACGCGAGCCCGCGCATGCCGTAGCGGTCGCGGAAGCGGGCGAGCATGTCGTCGCCGCCGTGGCGCGCCCAGAGCCGGTCGGTGGCCGCGTTGTCCGACGAGTGCAGCATCGCGGCCATGTCGTCGCGGTCGGCGGCGCTCAGCGCGGCGCGACCGGCCCGGTCGCGCTCCAGCAGGTCGGCGGCGATCGCGAGCTTGATCGTCGAGGCGGTCCAGCCGGGGTGGGCGACGTCGCCCGCGGTCCAGGTGCGGCCGCTCGTCCGGTCGGTGAAGGAGACGGCGAGATACCCGTGCGGTCCGGGCAGCGCGGCCATCGCCTCGCGCACCGCGGCGAACCGGGCGGACTGCTCGCAGCTCCAGCCCGGCACCGGGTCGCACGAGGGCCGCACCCCGCCAGACTGCAGGATGGCCGACGGCGGTGCGAGCGCCACCTGCCCGACGCGGCGTCGTCACGGACGCGGGAGGCCACGATGGCGGGACGCTACCGCGGCGCGCACGGCACCGCCGCCCCGGCCCGCGCCCGTCGTCGTGGCCTCCCGCGGACGTGTCGACACCGGCCCGGGGCGTGACAGAGACTCCCTCCGGCGGGCACCGACGGCGGGGCCGCCGCATCCGGCACGAGGGGGAACGACATGGCGGTGGGCAGTGGCGGCAGCGATCCGGGGCTCGTCGCGCCGAGCGGCGATCCGGCCCTGACACGGGCGGCGGTCCGCGCCGCGACACTACGGCTGCTGCCGCTGCTCGGCCTGGCCTACCTGCTCAACTACGTCGACCGGGTCAACGTCGGGTTCGCCGCGCTGACCATGAACGCCGACATCGGGCTCTCCGCCGCGGCCTACGGGCTCGGCGCCGGGCTGTTCTTCATCGGCTACTTCTTCTTCGAGGTGCCGTCGAACATCGTCCTGCACCGGGTCGGCGCGCGGCTCTGGATCGCGCGGATCATGGTGACGTGGGGCGTCGTCGCCTCCGCCACCGCGTTCGTGCAGGGCGAGGTCAGCTTCTACGTCGTGCGGGTCCTGCTCGGCATCGCCGAGGCCGGCTTCTTCCCCGGCATCATCCTGTACCTGACCTACTGGTTCCCCCGTGTCGACCGGGCCCGGATCGTGGCGCTGTTCTTCCTCGCCGTGCCGCTGTCGTCGGTGATCGGCGGGCCGGTCTCGACGCTGCTGATCCAGAACGGTGACGGCGTGCTCGGGTTCGAGGCCGGGTGGCGGTTCATGTTCTTCGTCGAAGGCATCCCGACGATCCTGCTCGGCATCGCGGTGCTGTTCCTGATGCCGGACCGGCCGCACCGCGCCAGGTGGCTCTCCCGCGAGCAGGCAGCCGCGCTGGAGGACACCATCGCCGCCGAGGACGCCCGCGAGGTGCCCGGCGAGGTCGGCATCCGGGCCGCGCTGGCGAACCCGAAGGTGGTCGCGCTGAGCCTGGTCTACTTCGGCGTGGTGTTCGGGCTCTACGTGCTCGCGTTCTTCCTGCCGACGATCATCAAGGGCTTCCAGCAGCAGTTCGGCACGTCGTTCTCGCTGGTCCAGACCGGCCTGGTGACCGCGATCCCCTATGCCGTCGCGTCGGTCACGATGGTGCTGTGGGCGCGTCACTCCGACCGCACCGGGGAGCGGGCCCTGCACGTCGCGATCCCCGCGTTCGTCGGGGCGGCCGGGATCGCGGTGGCGCTCTACATGAGCTCGCCGCTGCTGGTCATGGTGTGCGTGACGGTCTGCGCGATCGGCGTGTTCGCGGCCATCCCCCCGTTCTGGTCGATGCCCAACGCGTTCCTGTCCGGCGTCGGCGCGGCCGCCGGGATCGGGCTGATCAACTCGTTCGGGAACCTGTCCGGGTTCGCGGGTCCGTACGTGACGGGGCTGCTGCGCGACCTCACCGGGAACGCGAAGGCCGGGCTGTGGGTGGTCGCGGCGATGATGGTGATGTCCGGGCTGATCGCCCTGCGGTTCCGGGCCGGGAGCCGGACCGAGACCGCGCGGCAGCGCTGAGCCCGCCGACCAGCCCTCCCCGCGGTCGAGATGGACATCAGCGGGGTGTTCGGGGCGGTGAGGCCCGCTCAGGTTCATCTCGGCCGCGGATACGCGCGCCGCGACAGAGCCGCACGTGCGCGGGCCGGGCACCCGGTCCGGGCCGGATGCACCGCGACGGGAAGGCCGGGCGGCCGGGCGTCGTTGAGGCAGGCGTGGACCTCGACGCGCTGGCCGGGCACCGGGCGGTGGCCGCCACCCGCGCGGCGTCCCTGGCGCGCGAGCTGGAGTCCCTGGCCCAGGAACAGGCCCTGACCAGCCACGACGACGAGCACGACCCGGAGGGCGTGACGATCGCGGTGCAGCGGGCGCAGATCCAGGGGCTGCTCGAGGCCGCCCGCCGCGACGTCGACGACCTCGACCGCGCGGCCGCACGGCTCACCGAGGGCTCCTACGGCCGGTGCGCGACCTGCGGTGCGCCGATCGCCGACGAGCGGCTGGAGGCGTTGCCCGCCACCACGACCTGTATCGGCTGCGCGGACCGGACCCGCCGCCGACGGTGACCGCCGGCGGCCGGGCGTACGGTCCGATCATGCGCAACCGTCTCGCCGCAGCCGCCGGGAGCGCGGCCGCGCTCGTGGTCCTGCTGACCTCCTGCTCCGGTGCCGCGACCGACGTGGCCCCCGGACCGGATCCCGCGGCCCGGGCCCGCGACGCCGCCACGGCGACGTTCACCGGCTACACCCAGGCGTTGCTGACCCGCGACTTCCCCGGCGCCTGTGCCCGGCTGACCGACGAGGCCGCGGCGGCGCTCGTCGCGGACCTGAACTCGAAGAACATCCCGGCGCAGACCTGCGACCAGGCCTACGCCGCGCTCTACGCCACCGAGGCCGCGACGACCCTCGACGAGTCGAACCGGACCGTGCAGGTCTCCGGCGTGACCGTCGACGGCGCCACCGCCACGCTCACCTACACCGGCATGGTCAAGGGCAAGGCCCTGCCGCCGCAGACGGCCCGCCTGCAGCAGGTGGCCGGGACCTGGCGGATCGCCCCCGCCGGCTGAGTCCGCCCCTCACCGGCCGGCCCGGACCGCCTCCCCCCGGGTGGCCCGCGGCGTGTCCCGCAGGCCGAGGTCCATCTGCGTGACCTGCTCCCGGGCGCCGTAGTCGGGGTGGTCGAACGTGTGCAGGACGAACACGTGACGCGGCCAGTTGGCCCAGCGGGCGCTACCCCCGAGGGTCTGCTCGAGGTTCTCGACCCGGCCGATCCGGCGCCGCTGCGGCCCCGCGTTGAACGCCGTGATCGCCGCCCGCTCCCCGGTCTCGGTGGTGTAGGGGTAGCCGGAGATGTCGTCGAAGTACATCGGCACCCGGGGCAGCGCGGCCGCGGTCGGCAGCCCGCCGATCGCCTGCAGTGCGGCGTGGGTACCGGTGAACACGTCCAGGTCGTGGGCGACGAAGCCGAGCGGGGGCAGCTCGGCCGCGGCGAGGCGTTCCATCAACGGCACGACGGTCTCCCCGACGTCGCCGAGCACGAGCTCGATGCCGTCCAGGTGCGGCTCCAGGGCGGCGCGGTCCATCGCGAACTCGCCCTCGGGCAGGGCGAACGGTGAGTCCCGCGGGTCGGTGGGGGGCAGCAGGCCGTGCCCGGAGTCCAGCCCGACGATCGTGACCCCGACCCCGTACCAGGAGCGCACGACCTCGGCGTGCGCGCGCAGGGCACGCAGGCCGTTGCCCCCGGCCACGCCGAACTCGAGCGCGGTGATCTCTCGCGCCCCGGCCGCGCGTGCGGTCCGGGCGGCCGCGAGCAGGCCGTAGAGGTAGGCGGGGTGCGGCAACGCCCCGCGACCGCGCTGCTCGCACCGGTACAACCCGACCGCGGCGTCGTCGGAGGGCCAGGGCTGGGGTGCGACGACCTCCCGGACCCGGGCGGCGAGGTGCACCAGGCGGGAGGGGGCGACCGAGGCCGCCCTGCGCCCCGCGCGCGCGATCAACGATTCGTCCATCCGACCCGCCTCCCTCGACGTCCGTCCCGGCCGCCCCCGATCAGACCACGATCGTGACGGTCGCCACACCCCCGCCGGGTACCGGTGGCCCGGCGCCGCCGGGTCACCGGCACGGCTCCACAACGTGGAGTAGTCAATAACGAGGAAAGCAGGCGGCGACCGCCGCGGACCGACGTAGCGTTCCCCGGGGGCCGGCCACGGGTCGCGCCCGGGGGTGCGCGGCGAGGAGGCCGGTCATGGAGGTCCTGTGGTTGATGCTGGCGGTCGGGGTGTTCCTCGGCTGGTACCTCGGCCGGTGGCGGGCGGAGAACCGGCGGGCCCGGACCGACATGAACAACACCTGGAAGAACCGGCGCAACTACCGCCTCTGACGCCGCGGCCGCGTCAGTACCCGACGGCGTCCAGGTAGCGGATCATCCCGATCCCGACCGCGGTCGCGCACACCACCAGGGTGGCGACCGAGAACGGCCAGCTCACCCGCCGGTCCACGATCCGCAGGACCGACACCACCAGGCCGCCCAGGCCGGTCGCGAACGCCACCACGACCGACCCGCCGACCGACACCAGCGCCCCGGAGGTGCTGCAGCTCTGGGGCGGGCAGTAGTCCAGGAACGCGATCAGGAACACCGCGCCGAACACGCCCAGCGCGACGATCATCCCGGTGATCGTGAGGGCCACGCCGGAGATCGCGACGTCCCAGACGATCAGTCCACGCCGCGCCGCGCCGGGAGGGCGCGGGCCGTCGGGCAGCATGCACCCGACGTTACTCCAGCCCGTGACGATCCGGACGGATCGGACAGGATCCCGCCGGCCGGCCGGCGTAGTGGCGGCACTGCGGGCGGGCCGTGCGGTGCACGGTGTCTTCGGGCATCCGACCAGCGTGCGCCGCGCGCCCCGGATCCGCGCGCCGCGACGGTGGCCCGGCTCAGGCGCGGTGGCTGCCGACGCTGAGCGGGGTGCGGTCGGTGGCGGTGCCGTCCCGGCGGCCGGCGATCACATGGTCCACCGAGAACCGGCCGGCACCGCACGCGGCGAGGGCCAGCGCGCCGACCGCGATCACACCGACCAGCTCCCACCCTCCCCCGGAGACGAAGATGCCCTTCCCGAGGTGGGCGAACAGGCCGGCCCCGACCATGGTGAGGGCCACCAGCAACGCCACCACCGGCGTGAACGCGCCGACGACCAGCGCCACCCCGCCGATCAGCTCGACGCCCACCGTGCCCACCGCCGCGACGGCCGGGAGCGGGACGCCCATCCCGGCGAACGCGTCGGCGACCGGGCCCACCCCCCGTCCGAGCTTCTGGATCCCGTGCGCGACCAGCACCACGCCGAGCACCACGCGGGCGGTCACGAGCGCGATGTCGGACAGCGGAGAGCGAAGGGAGCGCATCGAGTCGAACCTCCGGGGTGGTGGTTGAACTTTCATCCGTCCGGGGCCAGAGTAGAGGAGCCGCGTGAACCGGACGATCCGGACGCCCGGCCGCCTGCCCGGGGCGGGCCCCGGGTTGCCGAGGAGGGCCCGCGCGGGATTGCCTGCACCGGTGGCCCTCCACGTATCCGACGACACCCGCCCGTACTCGACGCTGTCGCACCTGGAGTGCTCGCGCGAGGGGTCCCGGCACGACGCCGACCTCGTGCAGGGCGTCTCCCCCGCCGGCGCCCCGCTGCTGGCCCGCTACGACCTCGAACGCGCCGCGGCGACCGTCTCCCCCGCCGACATCGCGTCCCGCCCACCGGACCTGTGGCGCTACCACGAGCTGCTGCCGATCCGCGATCAGCGGCACGTGGTGACCCTCGGCGAGGGCATGACCCCGCTGCTCGACCTGCCCCGCACCGGTGCCCGCCTCGGCGTGCCGGGCCTGCGGATGAAGGACGACGGGCTGGTCCCGACCGGCGCGTTCAAGGCCCGCGGCGCCGCCGTCGGGATCTCCCGGGCCGCCGAGCTGGGCGTGGCCGCGGTGGCGATGCCGACCAACGGCAACGCGGGCGCGGCCTGGGCGTCCTACGCCGCGCGGGCCGGGCTGGGGTCGCTGATCGCGATGCCGGTGGACGCCCCGGAGATCACCCGGCGCGAGTGCGTGGTGGCCGGGGCCGAGCTCTACCTGGTGGACGGGCTGATCGGCGACGCCGGGAGGCTCGTGGCGGACGCGGTGCGCCGCCGGGCGGGCTACCAGGACACCTCGACCCTGCGCGAGCCCTACCGCATCGAGGGCAAGAAGACGATGGGCTACGAGATCGTCGAGCAGCTCGGGTGGCGCGCCCCCGACGTCATCCTCTACCCGACCGGCGGCGGCGTCGGCATCATCGCGATCCACAAGGCGCTGCAGGAGATGCGCGAGCTGGGCTGGCTGCAGGGCCCGATGCCGCGCCTGGTCGCGGTGCAGGCGCAGGGCTGCGCACCGATCGTCGACGCCTACGCCGCGGGCCTGTCGGAGTCCACCGCTCCCGCCGACGCGCACACCGTCGCGTTCGGCATCACCGTCCCGAAGGCACTCGGCGACTTCCTCGTGCTCGAGGCGGTGCGCGAGACCGGCGGCACCGCGGTCGCGGTGTCCGACGCCGAGCTGCTCGACGCCCAGCACGCGCTGGCGCGCGAGGAGGGCACCTGGATCTGCCCGGAGGGCGGCGCGTGCGTGGCCGCGGTCGGGCAGCTGCGCGAGTCGGGCTGGCTCGACGGGTCCGAGGACGTCGTCGTGCTCAACACCGGCACCGGGCTGATCTACCCGGACACCGTCGCGGTCGACGTCCCGACACTGGCCGTCGACGGGCGGATCCCGGACCTCGGCTGAGCACCGGGGACCGCGGCGGTCAGGCCGGCACGTCGGCGCCGAGCCGGCGGGCCTCCTCGCGGTCGACCCGGCTCGACGCGCCGCACATCGGGCACCGCGTCTCGAGACGGCTGCGCAACGGCAGGACCGGCACGAAGAACAGCGTGAACCGTGTCCGGCGGCGGACCAGGGACCCGGGTCCGGGATGGCCGCACACCGTGCACGCGAGCGCGACGGGACCCAGCGGCGTCTCCTTGCGCGACAGCCCGAAGATGACCAGCATCAGCAGTCCGTTCCGTCCCGGTCCGTCCTGTGTCGTCCCCTCATGACCCGAGTGTCCCCCATCCCGGCCGGGCCCGCTCCGGGCCGAGCGTCGAGCGCGCGCCGGGGCGACCCCTGGGGTTCACCCCGGCGGCCGATCCGGCACCCTGGACCCATGCCCCGCCTGCGTCCCGCCGCCGACCCGCCACCCGCGCCGCTGTCGCGGTACTGGAACGGCTACGTGGCCGAGTGCGCCTCGACGGTGACGCGGTTCCACCGGATCACCGCCGCCCTGCCGACCGGGCAGGTGCAGACGTGGCTCGGTGAGATCGGCAAGCGTCTCGACGCCGAGCTGGAGGCCGTCCGGCGCCTGGCCACGGTCGGCGACTCGATCGAGCCGGCCCGGTTCCGGGTCCGGCAGGGCCCGGCCAAGCGGATCGCCGACCGCCTCGACGCCGCGAAGGCCGCGTTCACCGACGCCGTCTGCCAGGCCGCGGAGATCGCCGAGCAGGTCGCGCTCGACCCCACCCACAACGACGTCCGCGCGCACCTGGAGGTCCTCGGCCGGCAGGCCACGCAGCTGGCCATCGCGACACCGGTGGAGGTGCCCGAGGCCGAGACGCCGCGTCGGCGGTGGCGGCGGCGCACCGCGTCGTGACGCTCGCCCGCGCGGCGGGCGGGAGCGAGAGCCGGTCGGGGCGCGGCGCCACCCGTCAGGCCGGCGGGGCCCCCGCGTCCAGCCACTGCCAGGCCTGGTTGAGCCCGAACGTGATGTCCCCGCCGAGCAGCTCGGTCGCCGTCGCGTCGTCCAGCGGGTAGGCCACGCCGGGCTCGCGCGAGGCCACGAGCGAGGCGAACAGCCCCGCCGGACCGCCGGCGTCGGCACGCAGCACCCCGACGACCGTCCGGTACTCGGTCCGCACCAGCCCGTCCACCGCCGCCGCCGTCACGGCGTGGTCGAAGTCCGGTCCCAGCTCCTGGTCGAGGTCGACACCCCGGCGCTCGGCCAGCACGCCGAGCAGCACCGGGTGCAGCAACGGGTAGTCGCCGACGACCCGTTCCGGGTCGAGGGCCCACTCCCCCGGCCCGCCCTCGGAGAACGCCCGCGCGCAGAACTCGCGGTAGAACGCGTTCAGCGCGAGCAGGCGCAGCAGGACCACACCGCGCTCGACCTCGGAGCCGGCCGCGGTGAGCCGGGACGCGCCGAGCAACCGCCAGGCCCACGCGGCCCACTCGACCTCCGAGCCGTCACGACGCAGGTCGAACACCGACCGGGTGACCTCGACGAGGTCACCGAACTCGACGTCCGGGTCGGGGCCGTCGAGCGCGTCGGCCCAGGGGTCGGTCATCGGTTCTCCTCGGTGGTGACGGCGTCGCGGCGGGGTCGGACCGCCACGAGGCGATCCTGCAGGCGGCCCGTGGGGCCGTACCGCCCGGGGTGTGCCCGGCGCCGGACCGACGGCGCCTCGAACCCGCACGACGACGGTGCCAGGATGGAGGGATGACGACCACCGAGCCGAAGCACTCCGGCCTGGACCTGAACTGGGTCGACCCGGAGGTCCGCCCGCAGGACGACCTGTTCGCCCACGTCAACGGCCGGTGGCTGAGCACCCACGAGATACCCGAGGACCGTTCGCAGGACGGTGCGTTCCGGGTCCTGCGCGACCGCTCCGAGGACCACGTCCGGGAGATCGTCGAGGAGTCGGCGCGCGCGGCGGCCGAGCCCGGGTCGGACGCGCAGAAGATCGGCGACCTGTACGCCTCGTTCATGGACACCGAGCGGGCCGAGCAGCTCGGGACCGCGCCGCTGCGCCCGCTGCTCGACGAGGTGTACTCGGCGACCGACCACGCCGCGCTCGCCGCGGTGCTCGGCCGGCGCCAGCGGGAGGGGCGCGCGTCGCTGTTCGGGGACTTCATCTCCACCGACGCGAAGGACTCCTCGCGCTACATCGTGCACCTGAGCCAGTCGGGGCTCGGCCTGCCCGACGAGTCCTACTACCGCGACGAGGACTCCGCCGACATCCGTGCCGCCTACCTCGAGCACCTGCAGACGATGGCCGAGCTGGTCGGGCTCGCCGAGCCGGTCCGGGTCGCCGAGCAGGTGATGGAGCTGGAGACGGCGCTGGCCGCCGAGTCCTGGGACCGGGTCACCAACCGGGACGCGGAGAAGACCTACACCCTGATGACCGGCGCGCAGCTGCGCGCCCACGCACCGGACTTCGACTGGGACGCCTGGCTCGACGCGCTCGCCGTCCCGGCCGGCGCCTTCGACGAGGTGGTGGTCCGCCAGCCGAGCTTCGTCGCGGCCGCGGCCCGGATGTGGTCCGACCGGCCGTTGGAGCAGTGGCAGGCGTGGCTGGCGATCCACGTGGCGTTCGCCTGCGCGGACTACCTCAGCGGCGAGATCGTCGAGCAGGACTTCGCGTTCTACGGCCGCACGCTCTCCGGCACGCCGACGCTGCGCGAGCGGTGGAAGCGCGGCGTCTCGCTCGTGGAGGGCTCCCTCGGCGAGTCCGTCGGCAAGCTCTACGTGGAGCGTCACTTCCCGGCGGCGGCCAAGGAGCGGATGGTCGAGCTCGTCGCGAACCTGGTCGAGGCCTACCGGCAGTCGATCTCCACGCTGGACTGGATGAGCCCGGCGACCCGGGAACGGGCGCTGGACAAGCTGGGCCGGTTCACACCCAAGATCGGCTACCCGGACCGGTGGAAGGACTACTCCACCCTCGAGATCTCCCCCGACGACCTGCTCGGCAACGTCGCCCGCGCCGGCGTGTGGCGCAACGACTTCGAGTACGCCAAGCTCGGCGGCCCGGTGGACCACGACGAGTGGCTGATGACCCCGCAGACGGTCAACGCCTACTACCACCCCCGGATGAACGAGATCGTCTTCCCGGCCGCGATCCTGCAGCCGCCGTTCTTCGACGCCGACGCCGACGACGCCGCGAACTACGGCGGGATCGGCGCGGTGATCGGGCACGAGATCGGGCACGGCTTCGACGACCAGGGCTCGCGCTACGACGGCGAGGGCAACCTCACCGACTGGTGGGAGGCCGCCGACCGCACGGAGTTCGAGACCCGCGCCCAGGCGCTGATCGACCAGTACAGCGCGCTGTCCCCGGCCGGGCTGCCCGAGCACAAGGTCAACGGCGACCTGACCGTCGGGGAGAACATCGGCGACCTGGGCGGGCTGACGATCGCGCTGCGGGCCTACCGGATCGCCTGCGGCGACACCGAGCCGCCGGTGATCGACGGGCTGACCGGCCTGCAGCGGGTGCTGTTCGGCTGGGCCCAGGTGTGGCGGGCGGTCACCCGCGACGCCGAGGCGATCCGCCGGCTCACGACCGACCCGCACTCGCCGCCGGACCTGCGCTGCAACGCGGTGGTGACGAACCTCGACTCGTTCCACGAGGCGTTCGACGTGCGGGAGACCGACGCCCTGTTCACCGAGCCGGGCAGGCGCGTGCGGATCTGGTGAGCCGGGTCCCGGCCGGGGGGTCACGGGTGTGAGCCCCCGGCCGCGGGGTACCCCCGGGTTCCCGTGCAACCGAGCGTGAGGAACGTCGTCATGGTGCAGAAGTACGCCAGGGGCAGCAGGGTCGCCTGGAACTGGGGCGACGGCCGCCCGGAGGCGAAGGTCGTCGAGCACGCCACCGACCGCGTCGAACGCACGATCAAGGGCACCGTGCAGAGCCGCAACGGCACCGAGGACAACCCGGCCTACGTGCTGGAGCAGTCCGACGGGCAGACGGTGCTCAAGCTGCACAGCGAGCTGGAGAAGGCCTGACCGCTAGGACCCCGCCCGCTCGAAGTCGTAGACGGTGGACCCGACCTGCATCAGGTCCACGGCGCCGACCAGGCCGCCCTCGCCGCCTCCCTGGTTGACACCCGCCACCAGCACCGAGACCCCCGGGTGCTGCTCGATGATCTCGTCGAGCGTCTGCGGGTCACCGTCGCCGCAGCCGGCCTCGTAGGCGTCGACGGCGCCGATCTGCTGGGTCAGGCAGTAACGGCCCGCGCCGGTGTCGTACCGGTTCCAGGTGCCCGGCGCGTCCGTGCCGGGCCGGAAGGTCAGCACCCACAGCTCGCGCGGCTCGAGCCGGCCGCCGTTGATGTCGACCCCGATCTGGAACGAGGGGGCCGGGCCCGGATCGGCCGTGGACGAGGGCGCGCGCAGCGCGTAGTAGCTGCTCGACCGGAAGCGCTCGAGGGGGCCCGCGACCTCACCGGTCAGGAACTGCACCTTGTCCTCGTCGCCCGGGGTGCTCAGCACCAGCGCGTCGGGACCGCCCTCGGGCGGTGCACCGAACCGGTCGGTGAACTCCCGCGAGCCCCGGCCACGGTCGTAGGTGCCGGCGAACCCGTGCGCCGAGCCGGGGGTCACGGTGGTCGGGCCGGACGGTGCCGGCAGCCCCACCGGCGGCTCGTCGGCCGCCGCGACCGCCGCGCCGCCGAGAGCGACCGCACCGGCGACCACGATGCCGGCGACCAGCGCGCCGGACCGCCGGAGCATCCCGGCCCGGACACCGACCCGGTTCCCACGCATACGCTCTCCCGCCGCTCGCCACGCCTCCCACCGAGGCGCTGACCAGGACAACGACGCGACCGTACCGCGGGTAACGCCCGGACGGGTGAGAACGGTCCCGTGCGGTGCCGGCGCCCCCGACCGTGCGCGGCGCGGTCAGGTCCGGGGCGGCTCTCCCGTCCTCAGGGCGTCGAGGGCTTCCGCCAGCATCACCTCGACGACGGTCGCGGCGGACTCGGGACGGTCGACGAGCCCGATCGCCTCGCCGACGGTGACCGCGACCGTGTCGAGGTCCTCGGCCTCGACCGCCGCCCGGTACAGCCGGGTGGCCTCGGAGAGGTCCCCGTCCAGGAGCAGGCTCGCGTCGCTCCCGTGCCATGCGTCGGTGAACCGCGACCGGAGCACGCGACTGCTGTACCCGCTCGGCCAGTTGACGCCCCGGACCTGGTCGTAGACGGTCGTGGCCAGCGTGTCGTCCCCGGTGGCCCTGGCGGCCCGTTCCTGGACCCGTGGCGACACCAACGCCTCCGAGGTCGCCCAGAAGCGGGTACCCACCAGCGCCCCGGACGCACCGAGCATCAGCGCTGCGGCGAGTCCTCTCCCGTCGGCGATCCCGCCGGCCGCGAGCACGGGAGCATTCGAGCCACGGCGGTCCACCAGATCGCAGACCTCCGGCACCAGGGTCATGGTGGACCGGCTGTGGGTGCCGTGACCGCCGGCCTCGCTCCCCTGGGCGACGAGCAGGTCGGCGCCGGCGTCGATCGCCTCGGCGGCCTCGCGGGAGCTCGACACCTGGCAGATCATCGGGATGCCGGCCTCCCGGATCCGGCCCGCGAACGGGCGGGCGTCCCCGCACGTGAGCATGATCGCGGCGCTGCCCCGGTCCAACGCCGTGTCGAGCAGCTCTGGACGCCGCGCGAGCAGCCACGTGATGAACCCGCACCCCACGCGGCTGCCCGCCGCCACCGTCAGCTCCCTGTCCAACCAGGCCGCGTCCGCGTAACCGACCCCGATCATGCCCAGAGCCCCGGCCCCCGACACCGCCGCCGCGAGTGCGCCCCCGGCGACACCGCCCATGGGGGCCTGCACGACGGGATGCCGGACCCGCAGCGCCGCGGTCGCCGGGGTGGCCAGCGTGGCGCCGCCTCCCCGGAGTACGTGGACCATCGCTCAGCCCGTCCGGGACTCGGCGTCGTCGCGCATCTGCGCGGCGAGCAGGGTGTTCCGCAGCAGCATGGCGATCGTCATCGGCCCCACGCCCCCCGGCACCGGCGTGACCGCCCCCGCCACCTCCATCACGGCCTCGGTGTCGACGTCGCCGCAGAGTCCCGACTCGAGGCGATGCATGCCGACGTCGATGACCACCGCTCCCGGCTTCACCGCGTCGGCGCCCAGCATCCGGGGCACGCCCGCCGCCGCGACGAGCACGTCCGCCCGGCGCGTGACCTCCGCGAGGTCACGTGTCCTCGAGTGACACGTCGTGACCGTGGCGTTCTCCGCCAGCAGCAGCTGGGCCTGCGGCTTCCCCACCAGCGCCGAGCGGCCGACCACCACGGCCTCGGCACCCTCGAGCTTCACCCCGGCACGGGCGAGCAGGTGCATCACCCCGGTCGGGGTGCACGGCGCCAGTCCCGGACGCCCCAGCGCCAGGCGCCCGGCGCTGCGCTCGGTGAGCCCGTCGACGTCCTTCGCCGGGGGGATCCGGGCGATCAGCGCGTTCGCGTCCAGGTGCCCGGGCAGCGGCAGCTGCAGCAGGATCCCCGTCACCTCCGGGTCCTCGGCCAGCTCGTCGATGACCCCCGCCAGCTCCTCCTGCCCGACGTCCGCGGGGAGGTGCCGGTGCAGGTCCCGGATCCCGGCCCTCGTGCACTGTCGACGCTTGTTGGCCACGTAGATCCCGGAGGCGGGGTCGTCGCCCACCAGCAGGGTGGCCAGCCCCGGCGGCGACGCGAGTGTCGCGACCCCGCGCGCGACCTCCGCGCGGACCTCGGCCGCCGCGGCCTTCCCGTCGATCAGTTCTGCAGTCATCGAGTCCTCCTTCTCACGTCGGGGATCCGGGTCAGAACACGATCGTCGAGTTGCCGTTGAGCAGAACCCGGTCGTCGCAGTGCCAGGTGACGGCCCTGGCCAGGACGACACGCTCGATGTCCGCCCCGCGACGGGTGATCTCCCGAACCGTCTCCCGGTGCGAGATCCGGGCGACGTCCTGCTCGATGATCGGACCCTCGTCGAGGTCCTCGGTCACGTAGTGCGCGGTGGCGCCGACCAGCTTCACCCCACGCTGCTTGGCCTGTGCGTAGGGGCCCGCTCCGGCGAAGGCGGGCAGGAACGAGTGGTGGATGTTGATCGCCGGCACCCCCGCCTGCCGCAGGAACTCGCCGCTGAGAACCTGCATGTAGCGGGCGAGCACGACCAGGTCGACCCGGCCCTGGAGGAGCTCGATCTGCTGGCGTTCGGCGTCGGCCTTGGTCGCCTTCGTGACCGGGATGTGGGCGTAGGGGACGTCGAAACCCGCGACCGCCTTCTCCAGGTCCGGGTGGTTGGAGACCACCTGGACGATGTCGATCGGGAGCTCCCCGCGCCTCCAGCGCCAGAGCAGGTCCAGCAGGCAATGGTCGATCTTGGACACGAACAGCGCGACACGCTTGGGCACCTCGGCCGGATACACCTGGAACGTCAGCCCGAACCGCCCGGCGACCTCACCGGCGAACTCGCGCTCCAGTCCGGGGAGCCGTTCCAGGAGCCCCGGCATGTGGAACACGATCCGCTGGACGAACTCCCCCCCGAGCGGATCGGTCGAGTTCTGGTCCGCCTGGACGATGTTCGCGCCCCGCGAGTGCAGGAACGCCGTCACCGACGCCACGATCCCGGGACCGTCCCGACACGACATGAGCAGCCGGGCGTGGTCCCTGACCGAGTCGTCCTGGTTCCACATGGCGCGGGCACCCGTCGTGCCGCCCGGCTCGCCCGCAGCAGGATCGTTCATCACATCTCCCTTGCTCGTCACCGCTCTCAGCTCCAGGGGAACGGCGAGTGGCTGGTCGGGTGGAGCCGGCCGGTCTGGTAGCGGGAGAACCGGAACGGTTCGAGCAGCGGCTGCGTCTCTCCCAGCAGTTCCTTCGCCACGAGGGCGCCGACCCCGACCATCTTGTAGCCGTGGTTGGAGTCGGCGATGACGTAGGCGTTGGTCCGGAACGTGTCGAACACCGGGAAGCTGTCGGGGGTGAACGCGCCGATGCCACCCGACGGTTCGGTCTGGAACAGGCTGCGCTTGTTCTCGAACCGCTGGTGGCAGGCCGCCAGGGCCGAGGTCCACATCCGGACGAATCCCTCGTCCACCACGAACTCGGGGCTGGCCGGACCGTACGGGTCGACCGCGACACTCCCGGCGGGGCGATGCACGACCTGCGGAGACGCACCGCCCTGCACCCCGCCGAAGTTGAAGTCGGGCTTGTAGTAGATGCCCCAGAGCCGGTCGGTGACCAGGCTCCCGTCCTGGTCGTCGTAGAGCGGTGCGTCCGAGTCGACATGGACGACCGGCGGCATGCCGCCGGCGTTGTCGACGAACTCGCTCGGGTCGACCTCGAGGGTCCCCTCCTGCAGCGCCCAGTAGGTCCACATGGGGCGGTCCGGCAGCTCCCGGCCGTCCGGTGTGCGGACGGTGATCTCCGAGGGGAGCCCCAGCATGGACCAGAAGTCGCGCACCCACGGCCCGGCCGCGACGACCACGGCCTCACAGGCCACGGTTCCCTCGCTCGTGACCACGGCCCTGACCCGGTCACCGTCGAGGTCGAAGCCGGTGACGCTCGCGCCGGCGACGATCCGTACACCGGCCCGGCGGGCCTTCTCCGCCAGGCCGGCCAGCGAGGCCGTGTTGTTGGCGTACCCGCCGCGTTTCTCGTGCAGCAGGATCGAGATGCCCGGAGCCCGCCAGTCGTCGAACAGGCCCTTCATGTAGGAGTGGCACTCCTCCGCACCCTCCACCAGAACCGACTCGTACCCGATCTCCTGCTGCTCGGCGTGGATCTGCCGCACGTCCTCGCGCATCGAGTCCGGGGCCAGCTGCAGATAGCCGACACCGTGATACGACAGCTCCGACGCGTGCTTCTCCCACATGTCGACCGAGTGGGCCATCAGGCGACGCATCGCCGGCTGGAAGTAGTTGTTGCGGACGACGCCGCAGGCGACACCCGATGCGCCCGCACCGATGTCCGCCTTGTCGATCACCAGGACGTCGCCGCCGTCTCCGCGGCCGCTCTCGGACAGTTCGTTGGCCAGGTTCCACGCGGTGGACAGCCCGTGGATCCCGGCGCCGATGACGACGTACCGTGCGCGTTCTGGGAGCATTGTGAAATCACCTGTCTCGTCGTGACGAACCGCTGCTCGTGCGGCTGGCACTGGATGTACTGGCTGGTCGATCGCGGTACACCGCCTGCACCGCACTCGGACGGGCGTTCGGGGCCGGACGGCCCCGACCCGCTTGGAATCGCGACTAGGTCGCCGCCCCGGACGCTCGATCGGTGCCCAGGAAGGTCGACATCGAGTCGTCCATCGCCTCCCACCACGCCGTGTGGTGGAGGGGGGCCTGCGTCCCGGTGCACGGCGAGGAGAAGCCGCGGTCCCGGTATCCGGTGATGCTCTCGACCTTGTCCTGCTCCCACTTCTTGAAGTGGTCGCGGGTCAGGTTCATGTCGAACGACGGGTAGTCGACCTCCTTGAGGAGGTCGTCGATGTGGTCGGCCTGGAAGTCGATCTGGTCGAACGGGCCACCCAGCGAGTCCTCGCGGGCACGCCACGCGGCGATGTCCTTCTCCATCTCGTCACGCCCGGGCAGGGAGAGCCGGCCGAGCATGTAGTCGCGGGCGTACCAGGCCTCCGCGTCGAACATCGTGAACGTGTAGAACTGGTCCTGCATGCCCAGATACATCAGGTCCGGATTGCCGGTGAAGAAGACGCCCTTGTAGAGGTCGGGCGGGTACAGGACGTTCTTCGTGATCAGCCGGAGGTCCGAGGCGATGAACGGGAAGTGGTGCTTGTACCCGGTACAGAAGATGATCGCGTCGACGTCGCGCGTCGAGCCGTCGACGAAGTGCACCGTCCTCCCGTCCGCCTTCGTCATCTCCGGCAGTTCCTCGATGCCGTCCGGCCACCGGAACTCCATCGGAGCCGACCGGTAGCTGATCGTGACCGAGTTCGCGCCGTACTTCTTCGTCTGCAGGGCGATGTCCTCCGCGGAGTAGCTCCCCCCGACGACGAGCAGGTCCTTGCCGGTGAACTCCTGGGAGTCGCGGAAGTCGTGCGAGTGCAGGATCCGCCCGGGGAACTCGTCGAAGCCCGGGTAGGCGGGGACGTTCGGGATCGAGAAGTGCCCGCTGGCCACCACGACGTGGTCGAACTCCTCCTGCCGGGTGATCCCGTCGTCCAACGACTCGACGGTCAGCACGAACTTCCCCCGCGCCTCGTCGTGGTCGACCCAGCGCACCGCCGTGTTGAACCGGATGTGCCGGCGCACCCCGCTGTGCTTGGCCCGGCCCACGATGTAGTCCTCGAGAACCGCACGCGGGGGGAACGACGGGATCGTCCGGCCGAAGTGCTTCTCGAACGTGTAGTCGGCGAACTCCAGGCATTCCTTGGGCCCGTTCGACCACAGGTAGCGGTACATGCTGCCGTGGCACGGGTCGCCGTGCTCGTCGAGCCCGCTCCGCCAGGAGTAGTTCCACAACCCGCCCCAGTCACCCTGCTTCTCGAAGCAGACGATCTCCGGAACCTCCGCACCTTCGGCGCGGGCCTGCTCGAACGCGTGCATCTGGGCCAGCCCGCTCGGACCCGCCCCGATGATCCCTACCCGTGCAGCCATCGTTTCCCTCTCCTCCGTGTCGGACGCTGTCGAATCGTTCGGGCGCGCTACGCGCGCGGACGCTCCTTGTCGGGGTCGTAGAACGGGAACCGCACCACCCGGGCCGGGATGCGCTTCTGCTGCCCGTCCAACTTCCCGACCTCGACCTCACTCCCGATCTCGGAGTGTTCGACGGCCATGCGGCACAGGGCGATGTTCTTCCGGAGGACGGGCGACCGGGTCGCGCTCGTGACGACCCCGACCTGAGCGCGGCCCACGTGGACGCAGTCACCGTGCACCGCGGGTTCGTTGCCGGCGAGTTCGAGGCCCACCAGCTTCCGCTGCGGGCCGGCCTTCCTGGCCAGCAACGCGTCCCGGCCGATGAAGTCGTCCTCCTTGGTCTTCAGCGGCACCGTGAAGCCGACGCCGGCCTCGTACGGATCGACCTGGTCGCTGAAGTCGTAGCCGGCGAACACCAGCCCGGACTCGATGCGCAGGATGTCGAGTGCCTCCAGGCCCAGCGGGAGCATCCCGTGCGGTTGCCCGGCGTCCCAGACCGCGTCCCACAGGGCCGGCCCGTCATCGGGGTGGCACCACAGCTCGTAGCCGAGCTCGCCGGAGTACCCGGTGCGCGAGACGACGATCGGGATCCCGTTGTGGTCCCCGAGCCGCCCGACCGCGAAGCGGAACCACGTGAGGTCGGTGAACGACGGCTGGGTGGGCGGTGTCCACACGAGCCCGGTCAGGACGTCCCTGCTGGCGGGCCCCTGGACGGCGATGTTGTGCATCTGGTCGGTCGAGTGCTTCACCCACACCCGGTCCAGGCCCAGACGCCGTGCCTGCTCGCGCAGCCACTGGCCGGTGTACTCGTCACCGCCGACGAAGCGGAAGTTGGTGTCGGCGAGACGGAAGACCGTGCAGTCGTCGATCATCCCACCGGTCTCGTTGCAGACCGCGGAGTACACCACCTGTCCGTGCGAGAGCCTGCGGATGTTGCGGGTCACGCAGGTCTGCAGGAGCATCTCCGCGTCGGGCCCCAGGACCTCGAACTTCCGCAGCGGTGACAGGTCCATCACGGCGGCACGTTCCCGACAGGCCCAGTACTCCTCGATCGCCCCGTGCGCGTCGAAGCTGGTCGGGAGCCAGTAGCCGCGGTACTCGGTGAACTGGCGGGTCAGCGCCGAGGTCCGCGAGTGGAACGCGGTCTCCTTCGTCAGCGTCGCGGGTTGTTCGGGCGTGGTGCGGTGCGCGATGGCCATGGAGAACTTCCGTTCCGCGTCGTAGACCCGCACGTGGACGTCGGTCGGGGCCCATGCGTTCGAGGGGTCGATGTCGTCCGGACACGCCGAGGACGCGCAGACGAGGTCCCGCCCGGCCCGCATGAGGACGTAGTCCCCCGGCCGGGACCACGGCTCGTCGAAGACGAGCTGGTTGTGGTCGTCGAACGAGGTGTTGTAGAAGAGGTTCAGTGCCGGCCACCCCGCGCGCTGCGCGACGCCGAACGGCCGGAGCTGCTCGTTGAAGTTGTCGGTGCAGTTCACATGGCCGGGGTAGCCCATGTCCTCGTAGTACTTGCGGTTGCACGCCAGCCCGAACGTGTCGTGCCGGCCGACGGTGTCCTGCACGACCTCCACGAGCGGCTGCATGTCCTGGTCGTAGAACTTCCCGAACAGTCCGGGCTGCGGATAGGCCGAGCCCATGAAGTAGCGGGTGGCCGTCGCGTCCAGGCCGCGCTCGTGACCGTCCTGGAGCCGACGACCGTCGAAGGCCAGGAAGTCCGAGCACTGCCGGCCCTCGACGTCGATGATCTGGACGTACTGCCCGGCCTTCACCTCGTAGCTCAGGGCACTGGCGCGGTCGATCCGGAAGTCCATCACCGGCTCGGCGAGCGGCTCGGGCAGCGGCGGCGCCACCCGCTGCCGGGGATCGGCTCGCCGTAGCTCCAGCACCAGGTCCGACGGAGGGTTGGCGTCCGCGTCGTCGGCGCCCATCGCCGACCCGGGCGCGGCCACCACCACGACCCCCGCCTCGCGCGCGACGAACGTCTCGGACGCCCCGGCCGGCGACCATTCGCCGAACGCGACCGAGGCCTTCAGGTCGGTCGGGTCGAGGCCGCCCCGGATCAGCTCGGCCAGGACCGGGTCGGTCGGTCCGCTCGTCCGGCGGGACGCATCGGCCAGCCGGGCGAGCACGGTCGCGGGCCCGTCCGGAGGGGTGCCCAGGACGCTGCCACGGGCCCGGCCCTCCGGATCGAGGGTGGTGATCTCGGCGACCTGGCGACCCTGCCGGTCGACGACGGTCAGCTCGTCGCCCGCGGCGAGACGGACCCCGGTGAGCCCACCCGCGCGGACCCAGTAGGTCTCCAGCCCGGGTTCGGGTGAGAGCAGGCCGGGCAGCAACAGCCGCCGCTCCGCCTTCCGGTACGTGGGTGCGGCCATCAGCCGGGCACCTCCTGCCTGAGCGTTCGCTTCTGGATGGGCGTGACGAGACCGGGCCCCGGCCCCGGTGGAGCCGGGGCGGGCGACCGTGGCCGCTCCCGGTCGCAGCCGGTCTACATCCGGCGGGGGAACGTCCGCGCCATGTACAGGGCCAGCGCAGGCAGCACGATGAACAGGATCGTGGCCAGGACCGGTCCGGCGCCGTAGGCGTAGAACTCACTCATTCGATCACCCCCAGCAGTCCCGATTGCTCCATGCGTTCCCGGCCGAAGGCGTTCACCTCGTACCGGAACAGGGGCTTCTCCTGACCGTCGCACCTCGCCGGGTCCACGGTCACCTCGAGCTCGTTGAGCAGCCCGCCGGAGTAGAGGTCGATCAAGGTGAGCCGGACCGTGCCCGTCCAGTACGGGCCGGCCGTCCCGTAGCGCCTCTCGACGGCCTCGACGATCTCGTAGTCCCACAGCGGCCCGTCGTGGAGCAGCTTCTGCAGGACGTAGCCCTTCATGTGCACCGGCGCCATCAGAGCTCACCTGCACCGGTGGTCGTGGCCGCCACCCGACGATGCGTCGGCACTGCTCGGATGACCTCGAGGACGCCGCGCTTCTCGGTGAACAGGATGAAGCTCCCGACCACGGCGATGACCCCGCCGATGATGAACTGGATGCCGGGGATCTCGAGGGTGAACACGAACAGCCACACCAGCGCCAACGGACCGTAGAGCGCGGCGATGGCCTGACCCCGTCCGACCCCGATCAGTGGGAACGACTTGTACCAGGACACGTAGCAGAACCCGAACGTCAGTCCGAGCAGCACGAGCAGCAGGAGGACCGTCGGGCTCGTCAGGGCAGCGCCCATGGCCGCCCAGAACGCCGTTCCCGCGGTACCCGCGGCGATCGGGACGACCACCACCAGCCAGAGCAGGACCTCGGCGGTGAACCGGAGCGTGAGCCCGATGTCCGGGTCGCTGACGTCGAGGGCGCGGCCGGCGATCGCCCCCTCCAGGCCCCACCCGAGGATCGCCAGGGCGCCACCGACGTAGCCGAGCCACCCGCCGCCGCCGGCCCCGCTGATCTCGCCGAGGATGCCGGGCGCGAAGATGATCACGCCGCCGGCGACGATCACGACGATGCCGAGCGCGGCCCGCTTGGTGATCGACTCCGCGTACCACGCCCTGGCCGCGATCGCACCGACGATCGGGTAGAGCAGGGCGGCCACGGCCGCGAACGCCGCCCCGACGTAGGCGATGGCCACGATCGAGCCGAAGATGGCCAGCATCCCGGCCAGGCCGGCCGGCGCGTACCACCGGGAGATCTTCACCTGCCGCAGCGTGCGGACGTAGTCGGTGCTCTTGCCCAGCACCGCGACCCAGACGGCCATCGCGATCAGGACGGCGACCGCGTTCAGCACCGAGATCACCACGGCGGCGAGCAGGTAGTTCCCGCCCTCGTCACCGGACAGCGCCGCGAACGGTGCCACCTCATAGATCACCGAGCCCGGCACGTACCACGCACCCCACAGCACCGCGCAGGTCAGGGCCCAGATGAAACCCCACCGGACCTGTTTGTTGCGGTACTCCGCTCTGAGCCGTTCCGTGCTCTCGACGTTCGACATGGCCACCTCCATTGGTGGGCGACTTCCCGACTGCCACGGGACGGTCCCGTGATCGGGCCTAGCGAGCCGGTGCCGGCGTCGACCCGGCCGGGGTCGCGGCGGTCGAGGGATCCGAGCCGGTGATGTCGATACCGAACTCGGTCCCGGCGTCGCGCAGGGCGTCGAACAGGTACTGCCCCGACGACCGCTCGCAGTGCAGGAGGTAGGACGGCCCGGACGCGTCGTCACGGATCACGTCCGTCGCCACCCCGGCGACCGAGGTCCGGAACGCGGCGCCGTCCGGCGCCGAGGCGTCCCGCAGGTCGATCCCGCACAGCTTGTTGAGCAGATCCGCCGACCGACGTCCGCGCAGCCGCATCAGTGCACGGCCGTGGGTGAGATCGACGACGGAGGCGAACTCACCCGATCCGGCCGCCTCGGACTCCAGGTGTTCCCGCACGCCGGAACCGGAGTCGACGGGCCCGATCACCAGCCACTCCCCCGGCCCGGACCCCACGGCCAGGACGGGCACACCGGCCATCTCCCGCCGCAACGCCCTGCCGAACGGTGTGCCCAGCAGATCCCGGACGGCGCCGCGGTACGGCGCACGCACCAGGGTCTTCGTGGCCGGTGTCTCGTCGGAGAGCGTGCACTCGGCAGTGCTCCGGCGTGCACTCACCTCCCAGCCGGACCGCACCTGCGGATCGCGTGGCGCGATCGGACTGCGGGCGACCGGCGCCGTGGTGGTGGGACGATCTGTTCTGTCAGGCACGCTGGCGCTCCCCCTCGGGATCGACGTGGGCGTGACCCTCGGTCACCCGGGCGACGACGTCGCGCCCGTCCGGGAGGCGAACGGTCACCGTGGTACCGGGCGCGGCCAGGTCGGCGGCCACCTGACCGAGGCAGATCGACCGCCCGAGGGTCGGCGACATGCGGCTCGAGGTGATACGCCCGGCGATGTGCCCGCCCGGACGGATGATCTGGCTCGCCTCCGGGGGGACGACGGCCGGGTCGACCGGCTGCAGACCGACCAGCTGCGGATCCGAACCGCGCTGCTGCTGCCACACGAGCTCGGGCCTACCGACGAAGTCGTCCTTGTCGAGCTTGATCATTGCGTCGAGGCCCGCGGTGTAGGCCTGCGTGAGGCCGTCGGTGTCCTGGCCGACGATGAAGTGCCCCTTCTCCAGGCGCAGGATGCGCTGCGCCTCGACACCGAAGGGCGTGATGCCGAACTGCGCGCCGGCCTCCATGACCCGTTCCCAGACATGCAGCCCGTAGGACGCCGGGACGTGGATCTCGTAGGAGAGCTCGCCGGTGAACCCGATCCGCCAGATCACACAGTCGGCGACGCCGGCGACGGTGCCGGTCCGCACCTGCATGTAGCCGAACGCCTCGGTCGAGAGGTTCACGTCGTCGGTGAGCTGCTCGAGCACCTCACGGGAGCGCGGGCCCGCCAGGTTCATGCTGGCGTAGGCGGTGGTGACCGGAGTGACGTGGACCTGCCAGTCCGGGTGCTCGGTCTGCAGCCAGCCCTCGACCGCCTCCCACACGGTCGCGGCCCCGGACGAGGTCGTCGACATCAGATAGTGGTCCTCGCCCAGCCGGCCGGTGACGCCGTCGTCGAGCACGACGCCGTCGTCGGCACACATGACGCCGTACCGGACCTTGCCGACCGCGAGCTTCGACCACTTGTTCACGTACATCAGGTTCAGCAGCTTCGGCACGTCGGGCCCGCGCAGGTCCAGCTTCCCGATCGGGGTGACGTCGATCAGCCCGACCCCGGAGCGCACGGCGCGGACCTCGGCCGCCGGGTCCCCGTAGTGCTCGGGCCGGATCCACTGTCCGGCGACCAGCTCGGTCGCGTTCCGGCTCGCGTGCCAGTGGTGCATCGGCGAGTGCCGCACCGGCTCCAGGATCCGTCCGGCGAGCGCGCCCAGGGTGACCGGCGCGTACATCGGCCGCCAGGTGGTCGTCCCCGTCTCGGCGATCGTCCGACCGGTGGCCTCGGCCAGGATCGCGACGGCGTTGACCGTCTCCAGCTTGCCCTGGGTCGGCCCCATGGTGACGGTCGTGTAGCGCTTGACCAGCTCGACCGAGTCGTACCCCTCGCGGATCGCGGTGACCAGGTCCTTCGACGACACGTCCTCGCAGAGGTCGACGAACCCGTGTGTCGAGCTGCGGAACAGTTCCGGGTGGGCCTCGACCGGCAGCTCGGGCACCGCGGCCCCGCCCGTGGCGCCCGGGCCGGGTGCGGAGGCGGCCTCGGCCACGGTGGGCAGGACGGCCCGGCGGGCCGACGCGGTGCGCTGCGACCGGTGCGCCGCCTCCAGGCCCACTGCGGAGCCGTGGCCGACGATCGCGCCCGTGTCACCGTCGCCGACGATCCCGCCGGCGGCGAGCACGTTGTCCGGCAGCCGGGCGGGGGCGGGCCGGAAGCGCGCCGCACGCGGGTCGTAGACCGGGTGGTCGCCGGCCATGTTGAGCAACGACGTGGGGGCGGTCCACCCGGTCGCGGTGACCAGGAGGTCGCACTCGACGCGTGCGCCCGTGGAGAGCTCGACCGAGCGCACGCCGCTGCGACCCTCGGCCCGCACGACGCGCTCCCCGGCCCGGCCGTCGGCCACCGCCACGATCTCCACGCCGCTGCGGGCCAGGTCCTCCACGGCGGCGTCGCCCTCCGGGTTGGCGGTCATCACGACCGCACGCCGCCCGGGCCGGACCGCGTACATGGTGACCAGGCGCCGGACCGCGCCGGAGAGCATCACACCGGGCAGGTCGTTGCCCTCGAACACGTAGGGCCGCTCGATGAGGCCCGGGCTCACCACCAGTGCGCCGGCGCGGGCCTTGATCAGCCGCTCGAACACGTTCGGCAGGTTGCGCTGCACGATGCTGACCCAGTTGTCGTCGAAGCGGCCGACCACGACCGAGTTCTCCAGCACCTCGATGGTGGGCTCTGCCGCGACCTGCGCGGCGAGATCGCGCAGGGTCTCGCGGTCGGCCGCGTCCCCCCACCGCAGATGGCCGCCGAGCTGGTGCTGCTCCTCGACGAGCATGACCTGGGCCCCCGCCCGCGCCGCGGCGACGGCAGCGGCCATCCCGGCCGGCCCCCCACCGGCCACGACGACGTCGGGATGGGCATAGCGCTTGTCGAAGTAGTCGCCCGAGCTCTCCGGGGAGACCTCGCCGGCGTGCACGAACTGCCGCAGGACCTTCTCGTAGACCGGCCACATCGCCTCGGGCTTGATGAACGTCTTGTAGTAGAACCCGGTCGCCAGGAAGCGACCGACGAGGCCGTTGACGGCCTTGACGTCGAACTTCAGCGACGGCCAGGTGTTCTGCGACTCCACTCGCATCCCGGGCTCGACGAGCCGGTGCGACCCGCGCACGTTCGGCTCGTCACCGACCTGGAACTGGCAACCGGGGTCGTGGAAGTCAGCGGTCAGGACACCGCGCGGACGGTGGTACTTGTAGCTGCGCGAGAGGATCCGCTCCCCGGCCGCGGCCAGGGCCGAGGTGATCGTGTCCCCGGGGTGTGCGGGCAACGACCGGCCGTTCCACGAGAACTCGAACGTGCGCGAACGGTCGATGACCTCTCCGGGCTGGGGCGCGAGCCGCATCCGCGATGTGGTCCGTGCCGCGAAGGTCGGCAGTGTCATGTGTCGGCTCCCACGGTGCGCGTCAGGTTCGTCCCGGTATCTCGGTCGACGGTGAAGAACTGGCGGCATCCGGCGCGGTGGTACCAGCCCTCGCGGACCCAGCCCAACGGGTTGCGCTGCATGTACAGGTATCGCCGCCACTCGGCGGACGTCGCGGTGTTCGGATCGGGGCGGGGCCCGCTCTCACCGACGTAACGGAACTCGGTGGCGTTGCGGGGCCCGCACCAGGGGCACGGCAGCAGCATCATCTTTCGGACTTCCTTCCTGCGGCATGGGCGCCGTCGTCGGGCGGCGGAGCCGGCGCAGTGCGACGGTGCGGTCACGCTTCTCGGCGGGTGCGCAGATCGCGGAACGCTCGCGTTCGGCGAACCGGGCGCACGGTCAGTGCCCGACCGCGGCGGCACCCTTCTCGCCCACCAGCCGGCCCTGGGCGAAACGATCGATCCCGAACGCGGAGATGATCTCCGGAGGGTGGCCGCGGGCGATGCACTCGGCCATGGCCTCACCGGACACCGGGCCCGCCTTGAACCCGTAGGTGCCCCAGCCGACATCGACGTAGAATCCCTCGACGTCGGTCGGGCCCATGATGGGCGAGTAGTCCGGGGTCATGTCGCACAGACCGGCCCACTGCCGGAGCAGCCGCATCTTCGACAGCGGCGGCATCAGCTCCAGCACGTGCCCCGCGACGCCTTCGGTGAACTCCAGCGATCCACGGATCGAGTACGACGCGAACGGGTCCACACTGGCGCCGAACACCAGTTCGCCCCGGTCGGTCTGGCTGACGTACACGTGCAACGTCCCGGACACGACGACGGTGTCCAGGAACGGCTTCACCGGTTCGGTGACCGCCGCCTGCAGCGGGAAGGTCTGCACCGGCATCTCGACACCGGCCATGTCGGAGATGAGCGTCGACCACCCCGCGGTGCAGTTCACCACGATCGGAGCCGAGATCGGGCCGCGGTTCGTCCGGACGCCGGTGACCTTCCCCCGGTCGACGTCGATCCCGGTCACCTCGGTCTTCTGGTGGATGTGCACCCCGTTCGCGTCCGCACCCCGGGCATAGCCCCAGACGACCGCGTCGTGGCGGACGATGCCGCCGGGCGGGTGGTAGAGCGCCCCCAGGATCGGGTAGCGGGTGTACGGGGACGTGTCCATGTAGGGGACGAGCTCTTTGACCTTGTCCGGCCCGATCACGTCGGAGTCGACGCCCTGGAGCTTGTTCACGTTGGCGCGCCAGTGCATCGTGCGCAACGACGAGTCGTTGTGCGCGAGCGTCAGGTGTCCCCGCTGCGAGAACATGACGTTGAAGTTGAGGTCGGCCGCGAGGTGCTCGTAGAGCTTCACCGAGCGGTCGTAGAAGCGCACCCCCTCCGGGGTGAGGTAGTTCGACCGCAGGATCGCGGTGTTGCGGCCGGATCCACCGCTGCCGATGTAGGCCTGTTCCAGTACCGCGACGTTCCGGATGCCGTGGTTGGTGGCCAGGTAGTACGCCGTGGCGAGACCGTGCACGCCACCGCCGATGATCACGACGTCGTAGCTGTTCCGCAGGTCGTGGTCGTGCCAACTTCTCGGCCAGTCCGAGCTGGACAGACCGTGTTGCAGCAGGCTCCACGCGGAGTACCCGCGGAGCTTGCCGTTCCCGTTGCGGTGATGGCCGTTGGTGCCGTTGCTGTGGGGGACGCCGTTCGTCGATGGATCCACGCGGGTGCCTCCAGGCTGCTGCGTGAGCAGGTCGTGATGTGATCCGGAGCATAGAAGTTCTGAGAAACCTTGTCTACCAGCAGTGGACAATCAGGTGGTCGTCGCATGCCTCGAGCCGGAGTCAGGCCCCCGAGTCCGGTCGGACACGCCGCGACACCACCGGCGTGAACTGGACAAACACGATCAGCATCGAGGGGTCGCCCCGCTAGCACGGGCCGATCGGAAAGAAAAGACGCTTCAGGTGTTGTCTCCTGAAGGTAGACAGGGTCTACTGCCTGTGGCCGCGCTCACTGTCAGGTCCCACCGATGCGACCCCGGAGGCCCGCCATGCCACCCACCGACCTCGAGACGTTCCTCGCCCAGGACGGCCGCGACGACGCCGTGCGAGAGATCCGAGGCAAGATCGACGCGCAGGGCGTCGAGTACATCTACTACCAGTTCGCCTCGGTCACCGGCCGGGTCATGGGCAAGGGAGCCCCCGCCAAACACTGGGAACGCTTCTCCGCGAAGGGCTTCCAGCTCGTCTACGGCTCGACCGCGAACCTGTTCACCGACCGCCACGGCGAGTACATCGGCTACGGCGCGGAGGCCACCGAACTGATCGGGCTGCCGGACGTCGACACGTTCCAGGTCCTGCCCTGGGACCCGAAGACCGCGCGCGTGTTCTGCACGCTGTTCCGTGGCCGGGAGGAGCCCGAGGACCCGGGAAGCTTCCTGACCTCGGACTGCCGGGGCAATCTCAAGCGGATCCACGCCGAGTTCGAACAGCGGACCGGATTTCACATGCGGGTCGGCGCCGAGCCCGAGATGATGTGGCTGAAGAACAACCCGGACGGCACGCCCTCGGTCGAGGGCATGACCAAGCCCTACTGCTACCACATCGACCAGTTCTCCGAACTGCAGCCGCTGATCCACCGCGTGATGGAGTACGCCACCGCGATGGGCCTGGACATGATCCAGGGCGACCACGAGGACGCGCCGGGACAGCTCGAGCTGAACTGGCAGTTCGACCGCCCCGAGCTCACCGCCGACCGGCTGACCACCTACCGGCAGATCTGCCGGCAGGTGGGCCGCGAGTTCAACGCCTTCCCGTGCTTCATGCCGAAGCCGTTCATGGGTGTCTCGGCGAACGGCTGTCACCACAACATGTCCCTGTGGGAGGGCGAGAAGAACGTCTTCCTCCCGGACGGCGACGACCAGCGGATACCCAGCAAGGTCGGGTTGGCCGCGATCGGCGGCGTCCTCGAGCACCTCTCCGCGCTGACCTGCATCACCTCGCCCACGGTCAACTCCTACCGTCGGCTGTGGGACACCGGATTCTGGGCGCCGCTCTACGCGGACTGGGGCTTCCAGAACCGCACCACCGCGCTGCGCGTCAGCGCACCCGACCGGTTCGAATACCGGTCCGTGGACTCGGCGGTCAACCCCTATCTCTCCTTCGCCGGACTGCTCAAGGCCATGTCCGACGGGATCGACCGCAACCTCGACCCGGGCCCGCCGGAGGAGCGCAACATCTACCAGGCGATGTCCGAGGGCAAGGAGGTCAAGAAGATTCCGATGACCCTCGGCGAGGCGCTGCAGGCCCTCGCGGCCGATGACGTGGTGCGCAGTGCGATGCCCGGCGACATGTACCGGGTCTTCGAGCACTACAAGCGCGATGAATGGGAACGGTTCTGTGCCGCCGTGACCGACTGGGACGTCAAGGAATACCTCGACATCCTTCCCTGACGCAGAAAGAAGAAGGGAATCCTCCGATGTGCGGTATCGCAGGAATCATCCATACCGACGGCCCGGGCGACGTGGGCCGGGAGATGACGCGGATGCTCCAGTCCATGAAGCACCGCGGCCCGGACTCCACCGGGTACGCGCTCTACGGCGAGCCCGGCGAGCTGCTGGTCATGCGCTTCACGCTCGCGAGTCCGAACGAGGCCGGCGACATCGATTTCAGCGAACGCCTCGAGCGCAGCCGGCGCGAGGTCGAGTCCCGCCTGTCCAAGATCGGGGCCACCGTGGACCGGGTCGAGAGCGAGTCGGCCTACGCCTACCGCGCCACGTTCCGGTACGAGGGCGAGCTCAAGCCGCTGGCCGACTACGTCGAGGACATCGCGGGGTGCGAGGTCCTGTCGCTGGGGCACTCGCTGGAGATCGTCAAGGACCTCGGTGACGCGCAGACCGTGGCCGAGACGTACACGCTGGACGGGTTCCGCGGCACGCACGCGATCGGTCACGTGCGGATGGCCACCGAGTCCGATGTCGACATCGCGGGCGCCCATCCGTACTGGGCCTACCCGTTCTCCGACGTCGCCGTGGTGCACAACGGTCAGCTCACGAACTACCACCAGTGGCGACGCCGGCTGGAGCGCTCCGGCCACCGGTTCCAGTCCGAGTGCGACTCGGAGATCATCGCGGTGTATCTCGCCGAGAAGCTGGCCGACGGCATCGGCCTGGAGACGGCGATGAAACAGAGCCTCGACGACCTCGACGGGGTGTTCACCTACCTGGTGGTCACCGAGACCAGCCTCGGCATGGCCAAGGACGAGATGGCCGCCAAGCCGCTCGTGCTGCACCAGAGCGACAACCTGGTCGTCCTGGCATCCGAGGAGGGCGCCATCCGCTCGATCCTCCCTCACGAGATCGACTCCTACGACCCCTACGAGAGGGAGGTGCTGGTGTGGTCGCGCTGAACGAGACGACCCGCACGGGACGCTACGACGTGCGCGGGCTCGTCGAGCCCGATGCGGTGGCCCCGAAGACGGCGAAGATCGACGGGGACTCGGCGGTGCTGGACGTCGCCGACCTGAGCACCCGGCAGATCAACCTGGAGCTGCGCCGCCTGGTCTACGCCGAGGACGTCAGCCACGTCACCGTCCTGAACCCGGGGGCGAAACACTCGATCGCCGTCGGGCTGCTGACCCGGTGCCGGATCACCATCGACGGCAGCCTCGGCTACTTCGCCTGCACGCTCGGCGACGGCCCCGAGATCCACGTGACGGGCCGGGTCGGCTGGGCGCTCGGCGAGAACATGATGTCCGGCGTCGTCGTGGTCGACAAGAACGCCGGCTCGCTCACCGGCGCGGCCCTGCGCGGCGGCGACCTGGTGATCCGCGGGCACGTCGGCGCGCGGACCGGCATCGACCAGAAGGGCGGGACGATCCTCGTCGGCGGCAACGCCGGGTCGACGACCGGCTTCATGATGCAGCGGGGACGCCAGATCATCTGTGGTGACGTCGGGCCGGGTATGGGCGACTCCATGTACGACGGCGCGATCTACGTCGGCGGCAAGGTCGCCTCGCTGGGCGTCGACTGCATCGAGGAGGAGATGAGTCCGCAGGACGAGGAGCTGCTCGACCGGAAGTTCCGCATCTACCGCATGGACCGGCCGGACACGTTCCGGAAGTTCGTCTGCGGCAAGAAGCTCTACAACTACGACAACCTCGAGCCGTCCGAGCGCAAGCTCGTCCTGTGAAGGAGTGAGTCATATGGCTGACGAGACAACGCCGTCCGACACATCGGTCCTCGGCCACAGCAGGATCTTCACACCCGAGGTCGTCAACGACATCCACATGAAGGCCGAGCTCGGGCGTTACCGGATGCGCGGGGCCGGGATCTTCAAGAAGATCCCGCACTGGGACGAGCTCGTGTTCCTTCCCGGGACCCTCACGCGCTTCGTGATCGAGGGATACCGCGAGAAATGCGAGACGAAGACCGTGCTCGGGGCGCGCTTCGCGAAGAAGCCGCTCGAGCTCGACATCCCCATCTACATCACGGGCATGAGCTTCGGTGCGCTCTCGCTCGAGGCCAAGACGGCGCTCGCCAAGGGCGCGTCGATGGCCGGCACGGCGACCTGCTCGGGCGAGGGCGGGATGATCCCGCCGGAACGCGACCTGTCCACGAAGTGGTACTACCAGGTGATCCAGAGCCGGTACGGCTTCAACCCGCACCACCTGATGCTGGCCGACGCGGTCGAGTTCTTCATCGGGCAGGGGTGCAAGGTCGGCATGGGCGGCCACCTGATGGGGCAGAAGGTCACCGAGCAGGTCGCCGAGATGCGGTCGCTGCCGGCCGGTATCGACCAGCGCAGCCCGGCCCGCCACCCGGACTGGCTGGGACCCGACGACCTGTCGTTGAAGATCCAGGAGATCCGCGAGGCGACGGACTACCAGGTTCCGATCCAGCTCAAGCTCGGTGCCTCGCGCGTCTACGACGACGTGCGGATGGCAGCCAAGTGCGGGCCGGACGTCATCTTCCTGGACGGCGCCGAGGGCGGCACCGGCGCCGGACCCCACATCGCCACCGAGGAGACCGGGATCCCGCTGTTGGCGGCCATCCCCGAGGCTCGGCGGGCGCTCGAGGACGTCGGCCTCGCCGACGAGATCGACCTCGTGGTGGCCGGTGGCATCCGCAACGGCGGTGACGTCGCCAAGTGCATCGCGCTCGGCGCCGACGCCGTGGCGATCGGCACCGCCGCCCTGATGGCGCTGGGCTCGAACAAGGAGATCGAGGGTGCCGACTACGAAGGCACCTTCGGCGTCCCGGCGAGCCAGTTCTACCACTGGCACACCGGCAAGGATCCGGCCGGCATCACGACCCAGGACCCCGAGCTGCGCAAGCGGCTGGTGGTCGACGAGGCCGCGGAGCGCGTCTACAACTTCCTGCACACGCTCACCCTCGAGGTCCAGATGCTCGCCCGCGCCTGCGGGAAGACCGACGTGCACAGCCTGGAACCCGAAGACCTCGCCGCGCTCACCACCGAGGCCGCCGCGATGGCCCGCGTCCCGCTCGCCGGGACCAAGTACATCCCCGGCGTCACCGAGGAGAATGCGCTCGCCGAGATCAAGGACCTGCTGGCCAAGCACATCGCCAACGACACCGGGGGTAACCGCGATGTCTGACTTGTTCGACCTGTCCGCACGGAAGCTGAGCACCCGGCAGGGAATCGACACCGAGGAACTGACCGGTAGGACGTTCCCCTACCAGTTCGACGCCTCGCTGGTCGACGACGTCGATCTCGACGCCGCCACGCCGGGCGAGGACATCAACTGGCTGGAGGACATCCACCTGATGGAGGAGGACGGCATCCCCGCCGTCTTCGACCGCTACACGAACGCGTTCCTCAAGATCCATTTTTCGATTCCGGAGGGACGCGAGGACGAGTACGCGCGCAAGGTACTGATCACGCATCTGCGGCAGGGCAACTCCTACGGCATCTGGCTCAAACACCGGCACGCCAAGTTCCCGCAGCCCGAGCTCGGGTCCTGGCTGGCCGGCTCCGAGACCGTCGGGGAGAACTGGAGCCCACCACAGCTGGCGGGGTGGGAGGCTCCGAGCGGTCACTGATCGACCCGGGGCCGGCACCGCCGCTCGTACCACCGCTCGCCCGGACTCGGGCGGGCCGCGGGATCCGACGACGACCGGCGAGGCCGGCCCCTCCTGTCGCAGGCCGGGCCCACGGCCCGGCCCACCCCCGCGCTCGTCCCCCTCGTCCCGGAGCCGAAGATGGCCGAGATCGGTCCGGAGACCCACCGCACCCCGACCACCGCAGGCCCGCCGACCGACGAGGGCCTCCAACGGACACTCACGTGGAAGGGCGCGTTCTGGATCGCCAGTGGCGTGCCGGCGCTCGTCCTGTTCTCGATCGGAACGATCGCCTCCACCGTCGGCGCACCGTCGGTCCTGGTGTGGACCGTCTCGATCACGTTCGGCCTCGTCCAGTCCTTCCTCTGGGCCGAGATCGCCGGGCTCTTCCCGAGCAAGTCCGGCGGGGCCTCGATCTACGGGGCGATGGCCTGGGTGCGCTACTCGAAGTTCGTCGCACCCCTGTCGGTGTGGTGCAACTGGCTCGCCTGGTCGCCGGTTCTGACCATCGGCTCGAGCCTCGCGGCCGGCTACGTGCTCACCGCCCTGTTCCCGGCAGACGCCGCCATCAACACGTGGTCGTTGACCCTGCTCCCGCTGGACTTCCTGCAGGAGGACCTGGCACTGCGGATCAACGCCCAGTTCGTGGTGGCCGTGCTGTTCCTGCTGCTGGTCTTCGCCCTCCAGCACGGTGGCATCCTGCGCGCGGCGCGGTTCCAGACCGTCGTCGGACTCGCCGTCCTGATCCCGCTGCTGGTCATCGGCATCGTCCCGCTCGTCACCGGCGACGTCGTCGAGGCCAACTTCGTACCGTTCGTCCCGCTGAGCGGAGCGTGGGACATGCCCGGGTGGACCCTGCTGGCGGGCGGGCTCTTCCTCGCGGCGTGGTCGGCCTACGCGTTCGAGACCGCCATCTGCTATACGGCCGAGTTCAAGAACCCGGGCCACGACACCGTGCGCGCGATCCTCTCGGCCGGTGCCGCCTGCCTGGTCCTCTACATCCTCGTCCCGGTGGCGTTCCAGGGTGCTCTCGGCGTCGCCCGGCTGGCCGAGCCCGGGATCGTCGACGGGGACGGGGTCGGCCAGGCCATGACCGAGATCATCGGCGGCGGTCGGTTCCTCGGCAACCTTCTGATCGTCATGCTCGTGCTCGCACTGCTGCTCACCATCATGACGACGATGGCCGGCTCGTCGCGGACCCTGTACCAGGGCTCCCGGGACGGGTGGCTGCCGCGGTTCCTCTCGCAGACCAACCGGCACGGCGCCCCGACCCGGGCGATGTGGACCGACCTGGTCTTCAACCTGGCGCTTCTGCTGTTCAGCAGTGTCGTGTTCGTGCTCGCCGCGTCCACCGTCTGTTATATGATCTTCAACTTCCTCAACCTGAACGCCGGGTGGATGCATCGGGTCGACAACCCCGACACTCCCCGGCCGTACCGGGCACCCACCGTACTGATCGGCCTCGGCACCGTGCTCGCATTCGTGAACGCGCTGTTGCTGGGCTGGGGATCGGGCGTGTGGGGCGGCGGCGCGCTGGTCTTCGGCCTGGTCGGCGCAGCGATCATCCTCCCGGTGTTCGCGTACCGGCACTTCGTGCAGGACCGGGGTGTGTTCCCGGCGAGCATGTACGACGACCTCACCGACGATCGCAGCGGCGCTGTACAGCCACTGGCCCGCCGGGCCGGGCGGCGGCCCTACCTGGTGCTCGCGGGCGGCGTCGCGATGGTCGTGATCGGACAGGTACTCGCGGCCGTCGGTAGCTGATCCTCCGGCACGACCGCGCCGGGGTGTCGACGCGCCCGGGAAAGCCATTGCCATTCCGTCCCGGAACGTCGCAGTCGATTCTGCGCCGCAATAGAGGCCGGCGCGGCGTTCGGACCGTTCGGCGCCGATGTCGGGATCCGACAGCCGTCAGCGAGCCAGACCGGGGAAGGGGTATTCTTCTGTTGTGACGTCACGACCAGAAGAACCGGTGGGTCACCTTCCCGGCGATCTGACGCACACGTCCGATGAACCCGCACCGGGCGTCCTGGAGCAGATCATCGCCGCCCGCACCCGCGAGCACCGCATGATGAAGGGCCTCACGATGACCGCCCTCGCCCGTGAGGTGGGGATGTCCAAGGCGATGCTGTCGAAGATCGAGAACGCGCAGACGTCGTGCAGTCTGTCCATCCTCTCCCGGCTGGCGGCGGCCCTCCAGATCCCGGTGACCGCGCTGTTCCGCGGTGCCGATGCCGATCGCGAGGCCGTCTACACCCCGGCCGGTCAGGGCGCCCAGATCGTGCGGCGCGGCAGCAACGTCGGTCACCTCTATCGCATGCTCGGTGCTCTGCGTGGCGAACACAAACGGCTCGAACCCCTGCTGTGCACGCTGACCGAGGCGAGCGAGGTCTTCCCGGTCTTCCAGCATCCCGGGACCGAGTTCCTGTACATGCTCGAAGGCGTCATGGTCTACGTCCACGGCGAGACGCGATACGAGATGCACGCCGGGGACTCGATCACCTTCGACGGCGAGGGGCCGCACGGTCCGGAGTCGCTGGTGAAACTGCCGATCGTCTTCCTGACGGTGACCGGCTACGGCAACATGGGCGGGTAATCATGCGGCCCGACGGGCCACGGGTGTCCGCATCCGAAGGAGACCCACGGTGCTCGAGCGATCAGGCAGGGCCGCTTTCGATCACACGCTGCACGCGGGAGCGGCGTCGACACGGATGCAGTGGTACTTCCGTGAGAGCACCGAACTGCCGGTCGCGGTCCAACGCTGGGAACTCCCGCCCGGCGGCTCCGAGGGGCTCCACTCACACCCCGGCGGGGACACCCCGCTCGAGGAGCTCTACATCCTGGTGGCCGGTGAGGCCGTCATGCGCGTCGACGACGACATCCACCCGATGGCGCCCGGCGACGCGGTCCTGGCCCCGGTGGGCTCGGAGCACGACCTGCGCAACACCGGTCCGGGACCGGCCGTCCTGATCGTCGTCTGGGGCCCACCCGGCAACGGCCCGTCCTGGACCGGGTTCACCACCTGGCAGAAGTCCCGCGCGGCGGCCGAGCAGCCACCCCCTCCGATCCGGCCGGCGGACGATCCCGGCTGATGGTCCGTGCCGACCTGTCCCCTGCCTCCACGGGCCGGAATCCGGTCGCGCCGACCCGCCGGATCGCGTAGATCGTGACCGTTGCGGGGCGAATCACCTACGCATGCGGCCACCCGATCGGGAATGCTCGGACGGTGAGACGTGACGGCGCGACCGCCGGAAGCAGCCCCTGTCCGGCGGGAACCGGGACCGCCGGCCCCGCCGCATCGCCACCGCTCGGCGCACTGGCCATCGTGCTCGGTCTGCTGTTCGGTCTGGCCGGCACGAGCACGTCCGCGGTGACGGTGGCGCTCCCGCAGCTGGCCGGTGACCTCGGTGTCGGTACCGCGGCGGCGACCTGGGTGATCTCCAGTTACGCCGTCGCCCTGGCCGTGGCCACGCCGGTGCACGGCCGGCTGGCCGATGCGGTCGGGATCCGCGCCCCGCTCTGCGGAGGCGCCGCGCTGATGGCGATCGGCGCCGGGGTCGCCGCCACGTCGCCGAACCTGACCGTGCTGCTCGTCGCCCGGGTCGCGCAGGGGGCCGGAGCGGCCGCGATCCCGGTGCTGGCCGCGGCCCTGCTGTCCGCGCGGCTCGACGGCAACCGGCGCGAAGGCGCACTGGGTCGGCTGGCCGGGACCGCGGCCGTCCTGTCCGCACTCGGCCCACTGATCGGCGGTGGCCTCGAGGCCTTCGGCGGCTGGCACGCCGCGGTCGCGCTGCCCGCCCTCGCCCTACTGGCCCTGCCCTACCTGTGGCGACGCTCGGTCGTCGCCGGTGACGGCGCTCGGGTGGACCTGCTCGGTGCGCTGTTCGTCGCCGTCGCGGCCAGCGGTCTGGTGCTGCTCATCCAGTCCCCCGCCACCGGCGTCGCGGCTGCGGTCGCCGGCGCCGTCCTGGTGGTGGTCGGGGTCCCCGCGGTGGCGGCGTGGACCCGGGCCCGCCCGGAGGGCTTCCTGCCGCGCGCGGTGATCGGCAACGGAACCGTCGTGCGCAGCGCGCTGTGCGCCTCGGCGCTGCCGGCCAGCTGGTTCGCCCTGCTGCTCGGCATCCCCCTCACCCTCGCCGCGCTCGGCTGGACCCCGCTGACCACCGGGCTGGTGCTCCTGCCCGCCGCCGCGCTCGGGCTGTTCTCCCCGTACCTGTCCGCGGCCCTGATGCGCCGGGCCGGGCCCCGCCGCAGCCTGCTCGGGGCCTGCGCCGCCGCGTCGACCGGTCTCGCCGTTGCCGCCGGTGGGGCGGCCCTCGGATCGGCCTGGCTCCTCGGGGCGGCGGTCCTGCTCGTGACGGCCTCGTTCGTCACCGGGCAGCCCGCGATGATCGCCGCCGTCGGCGGAGCGGTCACTCCGGACCGCCGAGGCGGCGCGATCGGCGTCGCCACCCTGGCGTTCCTGACCGGGGCCGGGATCGGCACCGCGGTCGTCGGCGGTCTGGCGACGGTGATCGGGGTCGCGGGCTCGCTGCTCGTGCTGCTGGCCCTGCCGCTGGTCGGCTCGACCCTGTTGTCGTTCGGGCGGGCGGATTCCCGGACCCGAGGCTGATCAGGACGCGACCACGCTCGCCGCCCGGAACGTCTCCCCCGGCATCTCCCGGCGCAGCGCCCAGGTGATCGCGATCGGCCGCTCGCCCTGGTGCGAGACGTAGTCGCACAGGCCCAGACACAGGAACGGTGCACCCTCGCCGAGGTCGTCGGTCGGTGACTCGCGCACGAACAGGGCGACGTGGGTGCCCCGTTCCCGGTGCCCGAGGTAGCGGCGCCCGGTCTCGGAAGCCGGTGAGGTGGCGTTCTGGGACTCCCAGTGGAACAGGTCCGGGCGCAGGGCGTAATCGCGGTACATCGTGGTCGGGGAGAAGTCGCGTTCGGTCTTGCGCAGGTTGACCAGCAGCGCGTCGGTGGAGGTCTCGGGCGCCCACGCCACTCCCGTCGCGTGGCCGTGCGCCTTGCGGCTCATCGACGCCCAGTCGAGCGCGGCCAGGATCTCCTCGCGCCGGTAGTGGGCGTGGCTGCGCAGCGGGACGTGTTGCATGCCCTCGCCGAGCGGTGTCGGCAGGTGCCGGGCCTGGTCGAGCGCGTACGCGGCGAGCTCGCCGATCTCCGCACAGACGGCCGGGTGCCGGCGCAGATGCGCCAGCCCGGCGTCGTAGGAGTCGAAGCCGCCGCGGTCGGGCCACACCGTGAAGAACAGCATCCGGGCCAGGCGGCGGTCGCGCTCGGTCAGGTCCCCATAGGCCGGCCCGCCGGGATCGGCCAGGCGCGAGTAGACCTCGGCGCGCTCCGGGTCGTCGACGTGGACGAACGAGGCGACCCGCTTGAGCAGCCCCGCCTCGTCCGGGCCGGCCGGCGCGGTCGGCAGCCCGGCCTCGCGGCGCAGGCCCGTCCACGAGCCCTTCCCCTTGTAGAGATCGACCAGCTCGCTGCCGGACTCGCGCAGGTACCCGGCCAGCGGCAGGTCCCCGTGCGAGCGGACGTCGGCCACCAGGTCGCGGCGGGTGAACCGCAGCCGGGACCGGACGCCGTCGAGCACCGTCCGCTGCGCGACCGCGTCGAGCACCAGCGCCGATCCCGACGGCAGGAACGGGAACCCCTGCTCGACGTCGCGTTCGAGGCCCTTGCGGGTGCTCCCGGTCAGGGCGCGGTAGCGCAGATCGAACCGGAACTCGCGGCGGTGCTGGCCGATGAAGTCCAGCGCCGTCAGCACCGCCTTGCCCGGCGCACGCCGCAGACCGCGGCCGAGCTGCTGCAGGAACACGGTCGCGCTCTGCGTCGGCCGCAGCATCAGCACCGTGTCGACCTGCGGCACGTCGAGACCCTCGTTGAACACGTCGACGGCGAACAGGGCGTTCAGCTCGCCGTCGCGCAGTCGCCGCAGCGCCTCGTCACGGTCGGCCTGCCGGGTCCGGCCGGAGACGGCGAGGCTCGGGATCCCGGCGCGGGTGAACACCGCGGCCATGTACTCGGCGTGCGCGACCGAGACGCAGAAGCCCAGGGCACGCATCGCCGTCACGTCGGTGACCTTGTCCCGGGTCTCGCGGATGATCTTGGCGGCGTGCGCGTCGTTGCCGGTGTAGAGCCCGTCGAGGGCGGCCTCGTCGTAGCGGCCGGCCCTCCACTCGACGTCGCGCAGGTCCACGTCGTCGGCGATGCCGAAGTAGTGGAAGGGCACCAGCAGGTCCGCCGACAGCGCGTCCCACAGGCGCAGCTCGAACGCGCTGCGGCCACCGAACCGGTCGCGCACGTCGGCACCGTCGGCGCGTTCCGGGGTGGCGGTCAGGCCCAGCAGCTCCACCGGACGCAGGTGCGCGAGCAACCGCTGGTAGGTCGCGGCCTCGGCGTGGTGGAACTCGTCGATCACGACGACGTCGAAGTGGTCGGCCGGGATGTTCTCGATCCCGTAGGCGGCCAGGGACTGGACGCCGGCGAACACGTGGTTCCAGCGCTGGGGCCGCTCGCCGGCGACGTAGGTCTCGCCGAACGCCCCGTCGGCGAGCACGGCACGGTAGGTCCGGCGGGACTGTTCCAGGATCTCCTTGCGGTGCGCGACGAACAGCAGCCGGGCCCGGGGCAGTGTCCGGGCGAGCTCGGCGTAGTCCAAGGCGGCGACCACCGTCTTGCCGGTCCCGGTCGCCGCGACGACGAGGTTGCGGTGCCGGTCGTGCACGACCCGTTCCGCGCCGAGGGCCTCCAGGATCTGGGCCTGGTGCGGGTACGGACGGACCTCCAGGCCGGTCAGCGTGGTGGCCCCGTCGTTCCGGTTGGCGCCGAGCGCATCGGCGAGCCGCTCGGAGTCGGCGGGCAGGTTCGGGTCGTAGGGCGTGAACTCCGGCGCCGACCAGTAGGTGTCGAACGTCGAGGTGAACTTGCGGATCAGGTCCGGGGTGGCGACCGCGGACAGCCGCACGTTCCACTCCAGGCCGTCGACCAGCGCCGACCGCGACAGGTTGGAGCTGCCCACGAACGCGGTGTCGAATCCGGTGTCGCGCCGGAACAGCCACGCCTTGGCGTGCAGCCGGGTCGTCGCGCTCGCGTAGCTGATCTTCATCTCGGCGCCGTGGCGGCGCACCAGCTCGTCGACCGCCCGCTGCTCGGTGGCGCCCATGTAGGTCGTGGTGATCACCCGGAACGGGACCTCCCGCTCGTGCAGCACCTCGAGCTCCGCCTCCAGGAGTCGGATCCCGTGCCAGCGGATGAACGCGCACAGCAGGTCGACGCGGTCGGCGGAGGTGAGCTCGGAGCGCAGCTCCGCGTGCAGCGTCGGCTCGCCACGGGTGTTGGTCAGCAGCGCGGCGTCGGAGAGCGGCGTGACGGGGCGGACCAGCTCGTGCACGCCGGGCGCGACCCGGCGACTGAGCACCACCAGTTGCTCGACCCGCTCCGCCAGGTGCTCGTCGGCGGACGCGACGGTGGTCAGCAGCTCGTTCACCAGCGCGACCCGGTCCGGGGTGCTGCGCTCGAGCAGCGCCCGCTCCACGACGGCGGCGACATGGCGGGCCAGCACGTGCGCCTGGTCGGCATCCTCGATGTCGGCCCAGTGCGGGGTCAGGTCGGCGACGCGTTCGAGCTCGGCGTCGAGACGTGCCGTGTGCAGGCGTTCGTGGACGCCGGCGCGCAGTGGGCCGGTCATCGGGCGGGCCCGTTCCGCTTCCGCACACCGCCCATCCTCCCGGTGCGGCGGGGCGGAGCCCGTCAGGCGCGCCGGCCCACGCGGACGCAGCCGGACCAGACCATCGGCGCCGATCCGGACGAACGGGATGTTCGTGCGCGGAACACTCGCCCCGTAAGCTCCCGTCCGTGCCGACGGACCCGACCCTGCGACCGATGGTGACCCGGTGAGCGGACTCTTCGCCCTTCTCGACGACGTCGCCGCGCTGGTGCGCCTGACCACGGCGTCCCTCGACGACGTCGCAGGGGCGGCCGGCCGGGCCGGGGCGAAGGCGGCCGGGGTCGTCGTCGACGACGCGGCCGTCACCCCGCGCTACGTGCAGGGCCTCAAGCCCGAGCGCGAGCTGTCGATCATCCGGCGGATCGCGACCGGCTCCCTGCGCAACAAGCTGTTGATCATCCTCCCGGTCGCGCTCGTCCTGAGCCAGTTCGCGCCGTGGCTGCTCACCCCGATCCTGATGCTCGGCGGGACCTACCTCTGTTACGAGGGCGCCGAGAAGATCTGGGAGAAGCTCTCCGGGCACGAACCCGACCCGGCCGAGCGGGCGGACGCGGCCGCCGCCGACCCGGCCGAGCACGAGCGGACGGTCGTCTCCGGCGCCGTCCGCACCGACTTCATCCTCTCCGCCGAGATCATGGTCATCGCCCTGAACGAGGTGGCGACCGAGGGTTTCGTCTCCCGCGCGATCATCCTGGCCGTCGTCGCCGTCGCGATCACCGCACTCGTCTACGGCGTCGTCGCGCTGATCGTCAAGATGGACGACGCCGGCCTGGCGCTGGCGAAGCGGAACTCGGGCGCGGTGAGCGCGTTCGGCCGCGGGCTCGTGCGGGCGATGCCGATCGTGCTGGCGGTGCTCTCGACCGTCGGGATCGCGGCGATGGTGTGGGTCGGCGGGCACATCCTGCTGGTCGGCGTCGACGAGCTGGGCTTCCACCCGCCCTACGCGCTGGTGCACCACCTCGAGGTGGCCGTGGCCGACGCGACCGGTGCACTCGGCGGGTTCCTGGGATGGCTCACCAACACCATCGGCTCGGCGATCGTCGGGCTGGTGGTGGGCGCGCTCGTCGTGGCTGTCATGCACCTGGTCCCGAAGCGGGCGAAGAAGGACACCGAGCACCCCTGAACGCCGCCGCCGCGATCGCTACACCATCTCCTCGGCCCACGGTCGGGTCGGACCGGAACGGCCACGGTCGGCGCCGGGCACGGCTACCCTCCCGGGCATGACCGTTCCCGGGCCCCCGGAACACGATCCGCGGTTCGACGGCCTGCTCACCCAGGTCGACACGGACAACGTCCTGGCCGTGCACGCGGTCCTGCGCCGCCAGGCCGACGATCTGGAATCGGCTCTGCGCGAAGCGCAGCAATCGTTGAGGATCGGGCGGTGTGGTGGCGATCCGGTCTCGGCCGACGCCGAGGTCATGTTCAACGACAAGATCGCGAAAGTCCTCGACGTCCACTGGCGTCACCAGATGGAGATCGACGAGGCCGCCGGCCTGTTGCGCATGACCGCGCTCCGCTACGGCAACACCGACGACGACATCGAGCGCGCACTCACCGACCTCGCTCCGGAGCGCCGCGGATGACCCCGCGCTCCCGGTGGACCATCTCCGTCGCCATCGCAGTCGTCGCGCTGCTCAACGGCTGCACGACCGGCCCGACCGACACCCCGACGACCGCACCGTCCCTTCCGCCGCGCCCGGCCGAGATCGACGTCCTGTCGATCGCCCCGTGCACCATGCTCGACCGCGGACAGCAGGCCCGGTTCGCCATCGTCCGGAGCAAGCCGACCCGCAACTCCGTCAACGGGGTCCCCACGGACGGCTGCGTCTGGACGGCCCGTGACAAGTGGGGGTACAACGCGCAGACGTTCCCGATCGCCGCCGAGACCGCCCTGACCGACCCCACCGCCGTCCGTACCACCGTCGCCGGCTACGGGGCCGTACAGACCTGGTTCGCCAAGGCGGGCTCGGCCGCCCCACCGATCTGCCTCCAGACCATCGACACCACCCGGGGCGCGGCGATCCGGGTCCAGGCCAGCCCCGGCCCCGGCGAGCGCGCCGACCCCGACGCCGAACGCCCCGCCGTCTGCGCACGTGCCCAGGCACTCGCCGAGGCGGTCATGACCACCATCCGCCGGTAGGGCGGCTCAGCGCGCGACGCTGCCCGAGCGCCCCAGCCGCAGGTCCAGGTGCGTCGCCTCCCCCGCCGCGATCCCGACGAACACGTACGTCCGAGCCAGGCCACATCCGCGCACACACCGATGTGCAACCCCGGCCGTGCCCGCGACCGAGTAGCTCGGAACGACCACGACCGCCGCCGGGCACGGCTACCCTCCCGGGCATGACCGTTCCCGGGCCCCCGGAACACGA
>CBIHNM010000001.1:0-49627 GCA_966211265.1 uncultured Pseudonocardia sp. | reverse complement strand
CAGCGGGACCGGGCGCAGCGGGAGGCCGGGACGCGGGCGGCCGGGCACCGCCAGCCCGTGGCCGGGCGCGGCGACCGGGGCCGCGGCGACCACGGGCGGCACGAGAACGGACAGGCCGACGGCGGGCACGCGGACCCGCCGCGCGGGCTCAGGGGGCCAGCTTCCGGCTGATCGTCCCCAGGGCGGCGAGGTCGGGTTCGTCGAGCGGGTCGGCGAAGTGCGCCCGGATCCCGCGCAGGTGGGTGACCGCCGCCCGGCGCAGCCGGGACAGCCCGTCGTCGGTGAGCTCGGCGGCGACCCCGCGCCCGTCCGCGGCGACCCGGGAGCGGGCCACCAGGCCGGCGCGCTCGAGCCGGTCCACCAGGCGGGTCACCCCCGAGCGGGAGAGCAGCACGGCATCGGCCAGCTCGGTCATCCGCAGCCGGCGACCGGGTGCCTCGGCGAGCTGCACCAGGACGTCGTAGGCGGCCAGCGACAGCTGCTGCTCGGCCTCCAGCTCGGCCTCGAGCACCCGGGTGATCGCGGCGTGCGCCCGCAGGAAGCTGCGCCAGGAGTCCAGCTCGGCATGCGTCGGCACGACCCGGCGCTCGGTGGCGGGGCGCGCACGCCGGTCAGGGCCCCCGACGGGCGTGTCGACGCTCTCACTCACGCCGGTGAATGCTACGGACACACGGCAGGCTCCCGGTGGACACGTAGCATGAGAGTGTCGCGGAACCGCCGTACCGGCGCCGATCCCCGCGGGCCGGCCCCGAGGGACGAGCCGGCGACCGACACGACCGTGACGGTCCGACCCACCACGGGCCACCCGAGTAACCGGAGAGGATGTACCCCACCGCATGTCCGCCATCGGCAGCACCAGCACGGGGACCATCGAGGAGGCCGTGCGCGCGGCACTGGGCAAGGTCGAGGACCCGGAGATCCACAAGCCGATCACCGAGCTGGGGATGGTCAAGAGCGTCGCCGTCTCCCCCGCCGGCCTCGCCCAGATCGGGGTCTACCTGACCGTCGCCGGGTGTCCCATGAAGGACACGATCACCAAGCGCGTGACGACCGCCGTGATGGACGTCCCGGGCATCACCGACGTCGAGGTCGAGCTCGACGTGATGAGCGACGAGCAGCGCACCGAGCTGCGGCGCGGCCTGCGCGGCGACTCCGAGGAGCCGGTGATCCCGTTCGCGCAGCCGGGGTCGCTGACCCGGGTCTACTGCGTCGCGTCCGGCAAGGGCGGGGTCGGCAAGTCCTCGGTCACGGTCAACCTGGCCGCGGCGATGGCGCGCAAGGGCCTCAACGTCGGCGTCGTCGACGCCGACATCTACGGCCACTCGGTGCCGCGGATGCTCGGCACCGCCGACCGGCCGACCAAGGTCGACAACATGATCATGCCGCCGCAGGCGCACGGCGTGAAGGTCATCTCGATCGGCATGTTCGTCGAGGGCAACACCCCGGTCGTCTGGCGCGGGCCGATGCTGCACCGCGCGCTGCAGCAGGTCCTCTCCGACGTGTTCTGGGGCGACCTCGACGTCCTGCTGCTGGACCTGCCCCCGGGCACCGGTGACATCGCGATCTCCACCTCGCAGCTCGTCCCGAACGCGGAGCTGCTGGTGGTCACCACCCCGCAGCAGGCCGCGGCCGAGGTCGCCGAGCGCGCCGGGTCGATCGCGCTGCAGACCCGCCAGCGCCTGGCCGGCGTCGTGGAGAACATGTCCTGGATGGAGATGCCCGACGGCACCCGGACCGACATCTTCGGCTCCGGCGGCGGGCAGGTCGTCGCGGACTCGCTGAGCACGAGCATCGGCTCGACCGTGCCGCTGCTCGGGCAGATCCCGCTCGAGACCCGCCTGCGCGAGAGCGGCGACTCCGGCACCCCGATCGTGCTCTCCGACCCGGAGTCGTCCTCGGCGAAGGCCCTGCTCGGCATCGCCGACCGGCTCACCACCCGCGCCCGCGGACTGGCCGGGATGAGCCTGAACATCTCCCCGGTCACGAAGTAGCCCGTGAGTGGCGATGGCCGCCGTGGCGACCATCGCCCCCACTCACGGGGTCAGGACAGGGCGTTGTTCAGCGCCTTGGTCCACAGGGCCAGGCCCTCGTCGATCTGCTCGGCCGTGACGACCAGCGGCGGGATCATGCGCACGACGTTGCCGTAGACGCCGCAGGTCAGCAGCAGCAGACCCTGCTCGGCCGCCGCGGCGTGCACCTTCGCGGCGGTCGCGCCGTCCGGCTTGCCCGCGGCGTCGACGAACTCGATGCCGACCATCAGGCCGATGCCGCGGACGTCACCGATCGCGGCGATGCCCTGCGCGGCGTCGCGGACCCCGGCGACGAGCTTCTCGCCCTGCACGCGGGAGTTCTCCACCAGGCCCTCCTCCTGGACGACACCCAGGGTGGCCAGCGCGGCGGCGCAGGCCACGGCGTTGCCGCCGTAGGTGCCGCCCTGCGAGCCCGGCCAGGCCTTCTCCATGAGCGCCTTCGGCGCCGCGATCGCGGACAGCGGGAAGCCCGAGGCCAGGCCCTTCGCCGTGACGATGACGTCCGGCGTGACGCCCTCGGCGTGCTGGTGGCCCCAGAACCGGCCGGTGCGGCCGTAGCCGGTCTGCACCTCGTCGGCGATCAGCAGGATGCCGTGCCGGTCGGCGCGCTCGCGCAGGCCCTGCAGGAAGGCCGGCGGGGTGGGCACGTACCCGCCCTCGCCGAGCACCGGCTCGATGATGAACGCGGCGACGTCCGAGGCGGGCGCGGTGCTGGCCAGCTGGCGGTCCAGCTCGGCCAGGCAGAACGCGACGGTCTGCTCCTCCGACCAGCCGTAGCGGTAGGCGTAGGGGTAGGGCGAGAACGCGACGCCACCCATCATCGGGCCGATCCCGGCCCGGATCTTCGCACCGGACGTGGTGAGCGCGCCGGCGCCCATCGTGCGGCCGTGGAACCCGCCGTCGAAGGCCATGATCAGCGGACGGCCGGTGGCCTGGCGCGCGAGCCGCACCGACGCCTCGACGGCCTCGGAGCCGGAGTTGACGAAGAACAGCGAGTCGATGCCCTCGGGCAGGATCTCGCCCATCTTCTCGACCAGCTGCAGCAGGGGCTGGTGCATGACGGTCGTGTACTGGCCGTGGATCAGCGTGCCGACCTGGTCCTGCGCGGCCTTGACGACCTTCGGGTGGCAGTGCCCGGTGCTGGTGACGCCGATGCCGGCGGTGAAGTCCAGATGACGGCGGTCCTCGGTGTCGTAGAGGTAGACACCCTCACCGCGCGCGGCCTGGACCGGGGTGGCCTGCTTGAGCAGGGGGGACAGCTGTGCCATGTGCGAGGCTCCTCGGGAACGTCGGCCGGGTCGGCGGCCGAACGGGTTGTCGAGTTGTCGACAATCCGATGTAAGCACGCCCGCCCGCCCACAGCAACCCCCACCCCACATCCCGCGTCGTGGAGCCGTGATGCGGATTTCCGGTCCCGCCGAGCGCGTCCGGGCTCCACGACGCGCAGGAGGGGGTGGAGGAGGCCGGTCGGGCTCAGACCGGGACGGCCGGTGCGGTGCCGGGCCCGCCCGGCATCGCGGCCAGGATCCGGGTGACCGCGTCGGCCATGTGCGCCTCGAGCGTGGTCACGAACCGGAGCTGGTCGCCGTCGCGCACCGCGTCGCGCAGGACCTGGTGCTCGGCGAGCAGGTCCGGCGCCGGGGGCGCGGTCTCCTGAAGGGCGGCCAGACACATCCGTGTCTCGACCAGCAGCGCGTCGGTCATCCGGCGCAACCGGGGGCTGCCCGACGCGGCGACCAGCTCGGCGTGGAAGTCGTGGTCGGCGTCGGCGAGCGCGACCGTGTCGCCGGCCCGCGCCGCGGACTCCATCGCCCCCAGCGCACCGGTCAGCCGGACCGCCGCGGCGGTGCGGTCGCCGCCCATCACCAGCAGCGCGGCGGCACGTTCGACGGCGGTGCGCGCGATGTACAGATCGCGGACGTCGTCGGCGTCGAGCTCGCGCACGAACAGTCCACGATGCCGCTCGCTGCGCAGCAGGCCCTCCGCGACCAGGCGCTGCATCGCCTCGCGCAGCGGCCCCCGGCTGACCCCGAGCCGCCCGGCCAGCTCGACCTCGCCGAGCTGGGTCCCGGGCGGGAACGTCCCGCGCATGATCGCGGTCCGGATCCGGTCCGCCACGATCTCGGCGGTGGAACGCCGGCTGACCGGTTCGAGCTCGCTCACGTCCAGGCCCATGGTGCGGCTTCCCCGCTCACGCCGCCGTGGCGAAGAGCGCGCCCAGGTCCGGCCGGGCGATGTCGGCGCCGGCCAGGCGCAGGCCCTGCCACATGCTGACCTGGTTCGCGGTCAGCACCGGCCTGCCGACGCGGGCGTCGAGGGCGTCGAGCAGCCCGACCGTGTGCAGCGCGGTGTCGGGCAGCAGCACGGCCTGGGCCTGCGGGGCGTCGGCGGCGACCGCGGCCGCGAAGTCCAGCACCAGCTCACCGGGCAGGGTGCCGACCTCGGCGGCGGTGATGATGTCGCGCGCGGACACGGTCAGCACCGTGATGCCGTGGTGGGCGAGGAAGTCGACGAACCGCGCCGCCACGTCCGGCGGGTAGGTCGCACCGAGCGCCACCTGCGTGACCCCGAGCCGGTGGCAGGCCTGGACGAACGCGAACGACGTGCTCGAGGCCGGGACGCCGGCCACCGCCCGCAGCGCCGCGACCTGTTCGGCGGCCCCCTCCGGGCCGAACACGAAGCTGCCCGACGTGCAGGCCCAGACGATCGAGTCCAGCGGCCCGAACTTCTCGGCCACGGTGCGCGCGCCCTCGGCGAGCACGTCGTCGCCGCCGATCTCGAGCAGCGCGTCGGTCCGGTGGGCGTCGGTGCGCATCTCGGTGTGCACCAGCGGCAGCGTGCTGCCGTCGGTCAGCAGCGCCTCGGCGCGCGGGTAGTCGTCCTCGGCGGAGTAGCCCGGGTACAGGATCCCGACGGTCTTGCCAGTCATGTTGTCGACAATCCTACAGGCGGGGCGGGGACGCAAGTCCGTCCGTCGCCCGGCTTCCAGGCCGAGAGCAGGGCCCCGCCGCCGACGGCCGCGCGGTCGATCTTGCGCAGCGCGTCCCACATGGTCACCTGGTTCGCCGTGATCACCGGCTTGCCCAGGGCCTGCTCCAACGGCTCGATCACGTCGTAGGTGGGCAGGTTGGTGCAGCTGATGAACAGCGCCTGCGCCTCCGGCCGGTCGACCGCGCGCACGATGTCGACGACCTGGGCGTAGGTGGTCCGCCAGATGTTGCCGATCAGGCCGAGCCCCTCGCTGGCGACCGTGTCGACCCCGTGGTCGCCGAGGAACCCGACCAGACGCGAGGTGACCGCCTCGATGTAGGGCGTGGCGATCGCCAGCCGCCGGACCCCGAGCAGCGCCAGCGCCTCGATCAACGCCCCGGACGTCGTCGAGGCCCGCGGCGCCCCGGCGTCGAGGATCGTGCGGTGCAGCACGTACTCGGCCGCCGCGCCGCCGACGAAGCTGCCCGAGGTGCAGGCGTAGCTGACCACCCCCGGACGCGGGGTGAGCACGTCCCGGGTCGCGCGGCGCACCGGGCGCCGGTCGGCGATCGCCTCGGCCATGTCGACGGTCATCGGTGTGGTCAGGAACGGCATCCGGGTGAGGTAGAGCGAGACGTCCTCGGGCGCCCAGCGCCACAGCTCCCGGTCCAGCGCGAAGTCGAACGGGGCGATCATCCCGATGCCCGGCGCGTCGACCAGGCCGTCGTCCGACCGGCTCCGGGCGTGCCGCAGTCCGCCCGCCGGCTCCTGCGTGAGCCCGACGGACAGCTCGGAGGGCACGTGTCAGCCCTCGAGTCGGGAGTAGACGAGCCGCTCGCCGACGCTGCCCGAGCGCCACACGTCGTGGCAGGCGGTCGCCATCACGTCCAGTCCCTCGGTGATCGAGGCCCAGACGTTGCCGACCACCCAGCCGACGTCGCCGTTGAGCAGCAGGTTGTTGCGGCCGTAGAAGATGGCCAGGTCGATCCCGCCGGCGTCGGCGTCGATGCCCTGGTCGTCCTTGAACGAGGCGTCGAGCATGCCGCCGTGGAAGTCGAAGTAGCAGACGTCGCCCGGGATCGGCGTCACCGTCGGGTTCTCCTGCCCGATCCGCGGGCCGAACCGGCGGACGATCGTGTAGACCTCGTTGCGGGCGTACTTGGCGTGCTGGGCGTCCCCGCCGAGCGGCCCGTCGGCCAGCGCCTCCCAGACCGCCGCGCAGGTGCGTGGTGCGCTCTTGTCCAGCAGCTCGGCCACGCAGGACACACCGCGGCGTTCGAGCTCGATCTTGATAAGTCTGGGCACGGGAGATCCCCCTGGCGGACGTGCGTGTGTGTGGGTGACCTCCGCCGCGCTGCGCGGACGACTGCTCCGCAAGCTCCGCTTCGGTAGTCGTCGAGCCGTGCACCGAACGCAGCAGATTGTTGACAACTATAGGAGCGCTTTCTAGCGTGTCAATCTCCCGCCCCAGGCCTCTGAGAGGATCTTCGATTGGCAATTCCCGCAGGTCAGGACGCTCTCACCATCACAGTCCTGCAGAGCGAGGACATGCCGCCGGGGCTCTCGGAGCGCGTGGGTGACGCACGTCTCCGGTTCGCCGACGACGCGTCACTGGCCGACATGCTGCCCGGATCCGACGTGTTGCTCACCTGGGACTTCACCTCCGACGCCGTACGCGGGGCCTGGACCGGCGGCGGCGGGGACACCGTGCGCTGGGTGCACACCGCCAGCGCCGGCGTCGACCGCGTCACGTTCCCGGAGCTGCTCGCCTCGGAGGCGACGCTGACCAACTCCCGCGGGGTGTTCGACGTCCCGATGGCCGAGTACGTGCTCGGCGCGATCCTGGCCTTCGCCAAGGACCTGCCGCGCTCGCTGCGCCTGCAGGACGCGGGGACCTGGCGGCACCGCGAGACCGAGCCGGTCGCCGGTCGCCGCGCCGTCGTGGTGGGCAGCGGCCCGATCGGGCACGCGATCACCACGCTGCTGCGTGCGGCCGGGCTGCGGGTCGAGCTGGTCGGGCGCACCGCCCGGGACGGCGTGCACGCCTTCGACGACCTCGACGGGCTGCTCCCCGAGGCCGACTACCTGGTCCTGGCCGCCCCGCTGACCGACCAGACCCGCGGGCTGTTGCACCGGGGCACGATCGATCGGATGCGCGCCGGCGCGCGGGTCGTCAACGTCGGGCGCGGGCCGCTGATCGTGCAGGACGACCTGGTCGAGGCCCTGGCGTCCGGCCGGATCGCCGGCGCCGCGCTGGACGTCTTCGAGACCGAGCCGCTGCCCGCGGACTCCCCGCTGTGGGCGATGGACAACGTCCTGGTCTCCCCGCACATGTCCGGCGACATCGTCGGCTGGCGTGACGCGCTGGTCGATCTGTTCGCCGAGAACCTCGCGCTCTTCCGGGACGGCCGGGAGCTGCGCAACGTCGTCGACAAGGCCCGTGGATACGTGAGCACACCCGGAGGACACTCGTGAGCGACCCGACCACCGCGGATCTCAGCGCGACCGAGCTCCTGGCGGGCTACCGCACGGGCGAGATCTCACCGGTGCAGGCCACCCGGGACGCGCTGGACCGGATCGAGCACCACGACCGCGCGGTGAACGCGTTCTGCCTGGTCGACGCGGACTCCGCGCTGGCCCAGGCCAAGGACTCCGAGGCGCGCTGGCAGGCCGGCGAGCCGATCGGCCCGCTCGACGGCGTCCCCACCTCGATCAAGGACATGCTGCTCACGATCGGCTGGCCGACCCGGCGCGGCTCGACCACGACCAGCGCCGAGGGCCCGTTCGAGGTCGACGGCCCGCCGGTGGCCCGTGTCCGCGCGGCCGGTGCGGTGCTGATCGGCAAGAACACCACCCCGGAGCTGGCCTGGAAGGGCGTCACCGACTCCCCGCTGACCGGCGTCACGACGAACCCGTGGAACCCCGAGCTCACCGCGGGCGGCTCGTCCGGCGGCAGCGCCGCGGCCGTCGGGCTGGGCATGGGCCAGCTCTCGCTGGGCACCGACGCCGGCGGCTCGGTCCGGATCCCGGCCGCGTTCACCGGCACCGTCGCGCACAAGCCGACCTACGGCCGGATCGCGCACTGGCCGGGCAGCGCGTTCGGCACGCTGGCCCACGTCGGCCCGATGACCCGCACCGTCGCCGACGCCGCGCTGCTGCAGGACGTCGTCGCCCAGCCCGACGTCCGCGACCCGTGGGTGTTCGACGTGCCCCGCGAGTCGGCCGTCGAGCGCCTGGCGGGCGGGGCACAAGGGCTGCGGATCGCGTTCTCCCCCACCCTCGGGTTCGCCTCGGTCGACCCGGAGGTCGCCGGGCTCGTGCGGGCCGCGGTGGAGGTGTTCACCTCACTGGGGGCGACCGTCGAGCTGGCCGACCCCGGGTTCGCCGACCCGCTCGAGCCGTTCGAGACGCTCTGGTACGCCGCCGCGGCGAAGTCGCTGGAGCCGATCGGCGCGCAGGCCCGCGCCCGGATGGACCCGAGCCTGGTCGAGATCGCCGAGCAGGGTGCGCGGGTCAGCGCGCTGGAGTACCTGGGCGCGATGGCCGTGCGCAACGAGCTGGGCACACTGATGGGCCACTTCCACGCCGACTACGACCTGCTGCTCACCCCGACGCTGCCGATCACGGCGTTCCCGGGCGGGGTCGAGGTGCCGGAGGGGTCGTCGAGCCCGCGCTGGATGTCCTGGACACCGTTCACCTACCCGTTCAACATGACCCAGCAGCCGGCCACGAGCGTGCCCTGCGGGTTCACCACCGACGGTCTCCCGGTCGGGCTCCAGGTCGTCGGTCCGCGCCACGCCGACGCCACCGTCCTGGCCGCCGCGCACGCCTACCAGCAGGCCACCGACCACCACACGCGCCGCCCGCCGATGCTGGGCTGAGCGGCGCGGCCCCGGCTCGGATCAGGTCGCGTCGGGGTCGATCGGGGGGCGCTCGCCGCCGCCCATCGGTGCCCGGGTCGCGGGCGCCGCGGACGGGGCGACCGGCGTCCCGTTCGTGGCGGCCACGTTCGCGGCCGGGCGGTTCGCGGGGGCCCCGTTCGCCGGGGCCCCGTTCGGCGCAGCGCCGTTCGCCGCGGCACCGTTCGCGGGGGGCCCGTACTGCGCGACGCCGTTCGCGGCGGCACCGTTCGCGGCGGCACCGTTCGCGGCCGCACCGTTCGCGGCGCTGCCGTTCGGACCGGGGGCGTAGCCGTTCGGCTTGGTCGGGCCGTCGTCGTCCTCGCTGAACAGGGTGCGGGTGATCGCGGCCTTCGGGTTCAGGTTGCGCAGGCTGCGCAGGTCGTTGAGCGGCTGCTGGAGATGCTCGAAGTCCGAGCCCATCTCCTTCTTCAGGTTGTCGCGGGCGCCGGTGGCGTAGTCCTTGACCTGACGCACCGTCCTACCGATCCACGCCGCCGCCTCCGGCAGTCGTTCCGGCCCCAGGATGAACAGGCCGGCGACGACGAGAACGAGGATCTCGGGCCAACCGATGTTCTCGAACACGTGACCCAGACTACCCGGGGCCCACGCACGGACCTCAGGTCGTCCCCAGGGTCACGGTCACGGTGAGCGGGCGTCCTTGTCGCACAAGCTCGACCGGGATCTGCTCGCCCGGCTGGTGCTCCCGCACGGCGACGACGAGCTCGTCGGCGCCGGCGATCGGGCGACCCGCCACCTCGACCACGACGTCGCCGTCGAGGACCCCGGCCGTCGCGGCCGGCCCACCGGCCACCACGTTCTGGATCTGCGCGCCGTCGGTGGCCCCGTCGGTGACCGAGCGGGCGTTCACCCCGAGGTCGGCGTGGGCCACCCTGCCGGTGCGGATGAGCTCCTCGGCGATGCCACGGGCGTCGTCGATCGGGATCGCGAAGCCCAGCCCGATCGAGCCGCCCTGCCCGCCGCCCTGCTCCGCGCCGAGGCTGCGGATCGCGGTGTTGATGCCGACGACGGCCCCGGTGGAGTCGACCAGCGGGCCGCCGGAGTTGCCCGGGTTGATCGCCGCGTCGGTCTGCACCGCGTCGATCACCGCGTCGCCCGCGGACCCCTCCGGGTCCAGCCGGACGGGCCGGTCCACGGCGCTGACGATGCCGACGGTGACGGTGCCGGCCAGGCCCAGCGGCGACCCGATGGCCATCACCCCGTCACCCACCGCCAGCTCCGAGGAACGCCCGATCGGGGCGACCGTCGGGTTCGTCACCGGAACCTTCACCACGGCCAGGTCGGTCATCGGGTCCGCGCCCACGACGACGGCCGGCACCCGGGAACCGTCGGAGAACACGGCCTCGATCGTGCCCTTGGCCGGGCCGACGGCCGGGGCCACGACGTGGTCGTTGGTCAGCACGTAGCCGGCCGGGTCGATCACCACCCCGGAGCCGGTCCCGGCCTCGTCGCCGACCTTGGTCTCCAGCGAGACGACCGAGGGCAGCAGCCGCGCGGCCAGGTCCGGCACCGATCCGGGCGGGCGTTCCTTGGCCTCCTCGGACGCGGCGAGCGTGGCGCCGGGCTCGGTCAGCCCGTCGGCGCCCTCGGCGGTCCAGTGACCGACCAGCCCGCCGAGCCCGCCGATCAGCAGCGCCAGCACGCCCAGCAGCGCCAGGGCCTTCGGCTGCACCCGGTCGCCGAAGAGCACCTCGCGCACGCTGAGCCGGGCCCCGGGCGGAGACGGCGGCTCCGGTCGCGGTTCCTCGTCGAGTGCCGGAGGTGCGGCGGTGACCGGCGTCTGCGGGCTGCGCCAGGGGTCCTGCGCCGAGCCGCCGGCCCAGAACGGGTCGGCGTCGCCGTCGGTGCCGTGCCCGTTCGTGCCGGGGCCGCGCTGCAGCGTGTCCACCGCGCCGTGCGGGCGGCCGAACGCCCGGGCCACCGCCGTCGTCGGGGGCGGGGCGGCCGGGGTCCGGGCGGGGCCGGTGGCGGCCGGGCGGTCGAACGAGTCGGCCACGCCGTCCGGGCGGCCGAACATCGCCCGCGCGGACGGGTCGACCGCGGGGCGTTCCAGGGGTGCCGGGCTCAGCCGCGGGGGCTCCGCAGCCGGGTCCTGGATGCTCGGCGCGGGGTCCTGCGGGCTCTCGGGACGCTCCCGGTCGTCACTCATCGCGGGAGGGTTCCGGGCAGGGACGGGCGACGCACGATCTCAGCCTGCCCTCTCGGCGGTGAAGTCCGCGTTCGCGCGCACGTGCGGCGCGCTCAGGGCGAGGGCGGCAGGCTCGCGTTCAGCATCGCCGGACGCGGCGCGGGCGGGGCCGGCGAGGTGGGGGTGAGCGGCGCGGTCGTCGACGTCGAGGGCGACGAGGCCGACGCCGAGGCGGCCGGCGCGGCCGTGGGCCGCCTGCCCTGCTGCTCCCGCACGGTGGGGGCGAAACGGGCGACCGGGGTGGCACCGGTGAACGACGCGGTGCCCCCGCCGGGAGGGGCGGGGGTGAAGCCGGAGGCGGGCAGACCGAACGCGATCGCACCGATCGCCAGCCCGGACACGGCCGCTCCGGCGCCGATCCGGCGACGACGTCCGCGACGTCCGGTCGGTGCCGGGCGCAGCACCGAGACCATCTGCCCGTCCGCGGTCATCGACAGGCCCGCCGGGGGCGGGGGCAGGGCGGTGTCCTGGGGGATCGAGCACAGTGACGACATCAGCGACGTCGGCAGCGTCGGTGCGTCCGCGCCGCGCAGCTCCGAGCGCGCCTTGCGCTGGTCGACGACCTCGGCCGCGCAGTCCACGCAGTGCTGCAGGTGTGTCCGGGCGCGCCCGTGCGGCCCGGGGGCGAGCTCGCCGTCGACGTAGGCGACCACCGCCTCCGGGGTGAGGTGGGCTTCACCCCAGTCCGGGGCGATCACCTGGAACCGTCGGTTTTCGGTCACGACACCAACTCTGCCACCGAACGGGTCGTGCCTGCCACGTCCGCGCCGCCCGCCGCCTCGGCGCGGTGGCGTTCCAGCGACGCCCGCAGCGCCGTCCGGCCGCGGTGGATGCGGCTGCGCACGGTGCCGAGCTTCACCCCCAGCGTGGCGCCGATCTCCTCGTAGGACAGGCCCTCCACGTCGCAGAGCACGACCGCGACCCGGAAGTCCGGCGGCAACTCGTCGAGGGCGGCCTGCAGGTACGGGTCGAGGTGGGTCGCGGAGAACACGTCCTCGGGCTCCGGGCCACCGCCGGGCAGCCGGTCGGTGTCCTCGGGCAGGCCCTCCATGCGCAGCCGCGCACGACGACGGACCATGTCCAGGAACAGGTTCGTGGTGATCCGGTGCAGCCAGCCCTCGAACGTGCCCGGCTTGTAGGAGGCCAGCGAGCGGAACACCCGGATGAACGTCTCCTGGGTCAGGTCCTCGGCGTCGTAGGGGTTCCCGCTCAGGCGGTAGGCGAGGCGGTAGACCCGGTCGGCGTGTGCCCGGACGATCTCGTCCCAGCTCGGCGGAGTCCAGTCCGCGGCCTCACCCGGGAGCGTGCTCGTGGCACCGGTTCCCGTGGAGGCGGCTGCGGAGGAGCGTTGGTCGGGCATGACAACAGCGTGCCCCCGCGGGATGAGGAACATGTGAAACCCGTCTGAGAGAAGCCTGTGAATCGCGCTACCGGTCCACGGGCGGACGAACGCCGCGGACAGGTGCCGCGAATCATCCCGCATCCGCGGGGCGTGTGCTCCCCCGCGCTACTCCGACCCGGTTAATCTCTGCCCATGACGACCCCCGCGGCTCAGGCCGCCGAGGCCTACCTCGCCGAGGACGAGGCCCTGGCGCGCCCACGGGCGACGGGCACGGCGGCGGGCGCGCACCCGATCAGCCCGGCCGGCGGGGCCGCGCTGGCGGTGCTGGCCGCGACGGTCTCCGCGCGCGCCGTCGTCGAGATCGGCACCGGCGCCGGGGTGAGCGGGCTGTACCTGATGCGCGGGATGGCCACCGACGGGACCCTGACCTCGATCGACGTGGACCCGGAGCTGCAGCGGACGGCGCGGGCGTCGTTCCTGGCCGCCGGGATCGGACCGTCCCGGCTGCGGTTGATCAACGGGATGGCGCTGGAGGTGCTGCCCCGCCTCACCGACGGCGGGTACGACCTGGTCGTCGCCGACGCCGTGCCCGCCGAGTACCCCGGCTACCTCGCCGAGGCGATCCGGCTGCTGCGTCCGGGCGGGGTGCTGGTCCTGGAGGGCGTGCTCGACGGCGGGCGGGTGGCCGGAGACGCGGCCGACGACGGCCCCGAGACGGCCGCGCTGCGTGAGGTCACCGACCAGGTCCGGGAGGACGAGCGGCTGCTCTCCGCGCTGCTCCCGGTCGCCGACGGGATGCTCTGCGCGGTCCGCCGGTAGCCCGGCCGGCGCGCCGGGACCTACTGGGCGGTGACGCCCTTGCCCAGGACGACGACGCCGCCCGGGCTGACGGTGTAGCGCGCCCGGTCGGTGTTGAGGTCCACCCCGATCAGCGCGCCCGGCGGGACCACGACGTTCTTGTCCAGGATCGCGCGGCGCACCACCGCGCCCCGGCCGATCCGGACGCCCGGCAGCACGACCGAGTCCGAGACCTCCGCGCCGCCCTGCACCATCACGTTGGGGCTGATCACCGACCGGCGCACGATCGCCCCGGAGATGATCGTGCCGGCGCCGACGATCGAGTCCTGCGCGATACCGCCCTCGACGAACTTCGCCGGCGGCAGCGCCGGGGTGGCGGTGCGGATCGGCCAGCGCTGGTTGTAGAGGTTGAAGATCGGGTGCACCGAGACCAGGTCGGTGTGCGCGTCGTAGTAGGCGTCGATCGTCCCGACGTCGCGCCAGTAGCCCGCGTCGCGCTCGGTCGCCCCGGGCACCAGGTTGTCGGCGAAGTCGTAGACGTGCGCGGCGCCCTGGCCGACCAGCGCCGGGATGATGTCGCCACCCATGTCGTGGTCGGAGTCGTTGTTCTCGGCGTCGGTGCGCAGCGTGTCCAGCAGCGCCTGGGTGGAGAACACGTAGTTGCCCATCGAGGCGAACGTGACCTCGGGGTCGTCGGGCACGTGCGGCGGGTCGGACGGCTTCTCCACGAAGTCGGTGATCTTCCCCGAGGAGTCGGAGGCGATGCAGCCGAACGCCTTGGCCTCGGTGCGCGGCACCCGGATCCCGGCGACGGTGACGCCGGCGCCGCTCTCGATGTGCTGGGCGATCATCTGCGCCGGGTCCATCCGGTACACGTGGTCGGCACCGAACACGGCGATGTAGTCGGGCTGGTCGTCGTAGACCAGGTTCAGGCTCTGGAAGATGGCGTCCGCGCTGCCGGTGTACCAGCGGCGCCCGAGCCGCTGCTGGGCCGGGACGGTGGTGATGTACTGGTCCAGCACGCTGGACAGGCGCCAGGTGGTGGAGATGTGGCGGTCCAGCGAGTGCGACTTGTACTGGGTGAGCACGCAGATCCGGTCCAGACCCGCGTTGACCAGGTTCGACAGCACGAAGTCGATCAGGCGGTAGTTCCCGCCGAACGGGACGCCGGGCTTCGCCCGGTCCGCGGTCATCGGCCAGAGCCGCTTGCCCTCGCCACCGGCGAGGACGATCCCGAGCACGTTCGCCGAGAGCCGGCCCGACGCCGACGACGGGCGCACTCCGCTCATTGCGGTCACCGCAACCCCCGCTCTCGTTCCGCCGCGCGGCGAGGCTCCTGTGGGAGGACCTCCGCGACCCTGGGAAACCCTAGTGCCACACCCGTCTCCCGGCCAGCGTCGGACCGACCATGTCGATCATCCGACGCCTGCCGGCCACCTGCGCCCGGCAGGTGCGCGGCGGGCTGTCCCGCCGGGGGTGCACGCGTTACCGTCGCCGTCGTGCGCGTCGGCCTGTTGACCCGGGAGTACCCCCCAGACGTCTACGGCGGGGCGGGGGTGCACGTGGAGTACCTGGTGCCCGCGCTGCGCGAGATCGTCGACGTCGACGTGCACTGCTTCGGCGACGCCGGCGCGCCGGCCCGCGACGGGGTCACGGTGCACCCGGTGCCGGCCGAGCTCCGCGGCGCCAACGCCGCGTTGACCACGCTGGGCGTGGACCTGACCATGGCCGCCGCGCTGCAGGACTGCGACGTCCTGCACTCGCACACCTGGTACGCCAACATGGCCGGGCACCTGGGCGCGCTGCTGCACGAGCGCCCGCACGTGGTGACCGCGCACTCGCTGGAGCCGCTGCGTCCGTGGAAGGCCGAGCAGCTCGGCGGCGGCTACCGGGTGTCGTCCTGGGTGGAGCGCACCGCCTACGAGTCCGCGGACGCGGTGATCGCGGTGTCGCACGGGATGCGCCGCGACGTCCTGGCCGCCTACCCCGACGTCGACCCGGCGCGGGTGCACGTGGTGCACAACGGCATCGACACCGGGTTCTACCGCCCCGACCCGGGCCGCGACGCGGTCCGCGCGGCCGGGGTCGACCCGGACCGGCCGAGCGTGGTGTTCGTCGGGCGGATCACCCGGCAGAAGGGCCTCGGGCACCTGGTCGCGGCCGCGCACCAGGTGGCGCCGGAGGCGCAGATCGTGCTGTGCGCGGGAGCGCCGGACACCCCGGAACTCGAGGCGGAGATCGAGCGGGCGGTCGCCGAGCTGTCCGCGGCCCGGTCCGGGGTCGTCTGGGTACGCCGGATGCTGTCGACCGCCGAGGTCCGGCAGCTGCTCTCGGCGGCGACGGTGTTCGTGTGCCCCTCGGTCTACGAGCCGCTGGGGATCGTCAACCTGGAGGCGATGGCGTGCGGGACGGCCGTCGTCGCCTCCGACGTGGGCGGCATTCCGGAGGTCGTCGCGGACGGCGAGACCGGGCTGCTCGCCCACTACGACGCGGGCGACACGGCGCGGTTCGAGTCCGACCTGGCCGTCGCGGTGAACGAGCTCGTGGGGGATCCGGGCCGGGCGGCCCGGATGGGCGAACGGGGACGGGAGCGTGCCGAGCGGGAGTTCGCCTGGGCCGAGATGGCCCGCCGCACGGTGGAGGTCTACGACCGGCTCTGACGCTCCCGCCCGGACCCGCCCACGGAGGTCATCCGCAGGTGGCGTTCAGTGCCTCTCCGAGGTTGGTGGCTTCCTCGGGGGTCATCTCGACCACGAGGCGCCCTCCGCCCTCGAGCGGGACCCGCATCACGATGCCCCGGCCCTCCTTGGTCACTTCCAGGGGGCCGTCGCCGGTGCGGGGCTTCATCGCGGCCATGTCTCGTTCCTCCGTGGTGTGACAGTCATCGGTGCCGTCCGACCGCGCCTCTCGGGGAACGCGTCGGTCGCCGGTGGCTCCATTGTCCCCCATCGCCGATGGCGTGGTGCAACCGAGGCGATCACGACTCGGCAGCGTTCACGCAGCGCAACGGCTCGAACGCGGGCCGCTGGCGATCGCGGGGACGGCAGCCGGTCGACCCGCCGGGGGCGTCACGCCGGGTCGGCACGCCAGCAGTGCCTCACGTGGTCGTCGACCAGGCCGGTCGCCTGCATCAGCGCGTAGCAGGTGGTCGGTCCGACGAAGCGCAGCCCCCGCCGCTTGAGCTCCTTGGCCATCGCCGTGGACTCGGGTGTGACGGCCGGGATCTCGGCCGCCGTGCGGGGCCGGGCCCGGCCGGCCGGGTCCGGTGCGAACGACCAGAGCAGCTCGTCGAGCGGGGTGTCCAGGTCCAGCACCGCGCGGGCGTTGGCGATCGCGGCGTCGATCTTCGCCCGGTTCCGGACGATGCCGGCGTCGGCGAGCAGCCGGGCCCGGTCGTCGTCGCCGAAGCGGGCGACCCGCTCCGGGTCGAACCCGGCGAAGGCCTCCCGGAACGCCGGCCGCTTGCGCAGGATGACGATCCAGGACAGCCCGGACTGGAACGCCTCCAGGCTCAGCCGCTCGTACATCGCGGCGACGCCGTGCAGCGGGTGCCCCCACTCCCGGTCGTGGTAGGCGACGTAGTCCGGCGCGGAACCGGCCCACTCGCAGCGGCCGCGCCCGTCGTGCGGGTCGTGGGGGCCGGCGTCCGGCGGGGCCACCCCGCTCACCCTTCCCCGGCCCGGTAGCGCTCCTCGGTGCGGCGGGCCATCGTGCGCAGCGAGGCGGCGACCCCGGCGCGGAACACCGGCCGCACCAGCGGCCAGCCGGCCCGGCCGAGCGCACCCAGCGGCAGGTCGAGCAGCTCGGTCCACAGGAACCGGCTGCGCCGCGGGCCGAGCTCGACCACGGCGAACACGCCGTCGCCCTGCACGAGGTGGCCGGTGTGGGTGACCACCGCGCGCCGCGGGCCGCCCGGCTGCTCGGACCACTCGGTGATCTCCATGGTGTCCACGACGCCGAGCGGGCCGATCCCGGTCACCGCGCGCAACGTCGACCCGACGGACCGTCCGTCACCGCCGGTGAGCTCGACCCGGGTGCCCAGCATCCAGTCGGACTGCCCGGGCCAGTCGGTGACCGTCTCCCACAGCACCTCGGCCGGGACCCCGACGTCGACCGGGACGGTCAGCTCCTGCCGCCCCGTCACCGAGCCGTTCATCTCAGCCTCCTTCGGCGCGCATCCGCGCGATCGTCGTCTCCAGCCGGGCCACGTGCGCGGCCAGCTCACGCCGGTCGGCCTGGACCCGGTCCAGCTCCCCGGCGAGGCGGTCCAGCGCCCAGTCGACCTCCACCATCCGGTATCCGCGCACCACCTGCTGGAAACGCAGGCTCCGCACGTCCGAGCCCTGCACCTCGACCGCCGGCAGCCGGGTCGGCGTGGCGTCCGGCGCCAGCGGTGCCAGCTCCTCGCCCCGGCCGAACACGGCGGCAGCCACCACGAACACCACCGCTGCGACGACCGCCAGGACGAGCAGGTAGATCAGCGCGGTCCCCATCGCGCCATCACATCACGCGGGACCGACGGCGTGGACCGCCGGAGCCGGCGCGTCATCCCCGGGCGGCCCCGACCGGCAGGCACGCCTCCAGCGCGGACGCGACGTCGGTGACCACGGTCAGGCGCTCCATCGGCCCGCGCCCGGCGAACCCGCGCCCGGACAGACCCGAGACCCACTCCAGCAGTCCGGTCCAGTGCCCGTCCGGGTCGAGCAGCACCAGCGGCTTGGTGTGCAGGTCGAGCGTGCCGGCCGTCCACACCTCGAACAGCTCCTCGCAGGTGCCGATGCCGCCGGGCAGGGTGAGGAACGCGTCCGCGCGGTCCTCCATCAGCTGCTTGCGTTCGCGCATGGTCTCGGTGACGAGCAGCTCGTCGGCGTCGGTGTCGGCCCACTCCCGCTCGACCATCGACCGCGGGATGACCCCGACGGTCCGGGCGCCACCGGCCCGGGCCCCGTGCGCGACCGCGCCCATCATCGACCGCTTGCCGCCGCCGGAGACCAGCGTCCAGCCGCGCGCGGCGATCCCGCGCCCGACGGCGTCGGCGAGCTCCACGTAGTGCCCGGCGACGCCGTCGGAGGAGGCACAGTAGACGCAGACCGCGATGGCGGAGGCGTCCCCGCGCCGGTCCGGCGAGATCAATGCGTCTCCTCCCACGCGTGGTAGGCCTCGTGCACGACGTCGACCGCGTCGTCGATGTCGTCGGTGAGGTGCAGCAGGTCCAGGTCCTTCTTGCTGATCTTGCCCTCGGAGACCATCGTCTCGGCGACCCAGTCGTAGAGCCCGCCCCAGTACTGCTTGCCCAGCAGCACCACCGGGAACTTGGTGACCTTCTTGGTCTGCACCAGCACCAGCGCCTCGAACAGCTCGTCGAGGGTGCCGAAACCTCCGGGCAGGCAGATGAAGGCCTGCGAGTACTTCACGAACATGGTCTTGCGGGTGAAGACGTAGCGGAAGTTGATGCCCTGGTCGACCCAGGGGTTGAGGCCCTGCTCGAACGGCAGCTCGATACCCAGCCCGACCGAGAGCCCGCCCGCCTCCGAGCACCCGCGGTTGGCCGCCTCCATCGTGCCCGGCCCGCCACCGGTGATCACCGCGAAGCCGGCGCCGGCCAGCCGGGCGCCCAGCTCGCGCCCGGTCTCGTACTCCGGGGTCCCGGCCTGTGTGCGGGCCGACCCGAACACCGTGGCCGCGCGCGGCATCTCGGCGAGCATGCCGAAGCCCTCGACGAACTCGGCCTGGATCCGCAGGACCCGCCACGGGTCGGTGTGTACCCAGTCGCTGGGGCCGCGGGAGTCGAGCAGACGCTGGTCGGTGGTCGTGGGCTCGTTGCGGTGCTCGCGACGGAGCACGACCGGCCCCCGCAGCTTCTCGGCCGGGTGGTTCTCCTGCGTCATGGGCGCCAGCGTAGTGAGCGCTACGCGTGCGCCCCGTCGGCGCTCAGGTAGCGGCGCAGCATGTCGGCACATCGGGTGACCGCCGCCTCGGCGACGTGCTCCTCCCGGGTGTGGGCGAGGTTCGGGTCGCCGGGGCCGTAGTTGACCGCGGGGATGCCCAGCGCCGCGAACCGGGACACGTCGGTCCAGCCGTACTTCGCCCGCGGCACCGCCCCGCTGGCCCGTACGAACTCCGCCGCGGCCGGTGCCGAGAGGCCCGGCAGGGCGGCCGGCGACAGGTCGGTGACGGTCAGGTCGAACCCGTCGAACACCTCGCGGACGTGGGCCAGCGCCGCGTCGGTCCCGCGATCGGGTGCGAACCGGAAGTTCACCGTGACCACGCACTCGTCCGGCACCACGTTGCCCGCCACACCGCCGGCGATCCGCACGGCCTGCAGCCCCTCCCGGTAGACGCACCCGTCGATGTCGACGTCCCGCGGGGTGTAGGCCTGCAGCCGGGCCAGCACCGCACCGGCATGGTGGATCGCGTTGTCACCGAGCCAGGACCGCGCCGAGTGCGCCCGCCGCCCGGCGGTGCGGATCTCGACCCGCAGCGTGCCCTGACAGCCCGCCTCCAGCGCGCCGTCGGTCGGCTCCCCGAGCACGGCGAGATCGGCGACGAGCCAGTCCGGGTGCTCCCGCTCGATCCGGCCGAGCCCGTTGCGCTCGGCCTCGACCTCCTCGCAGTCGTAGAACACGCAGGTCAGGTCCACCCGTGGCGCCGTCAGCGTCGCGGCCAGGTGGGCGAACACGGCGTCGCCGGACTTCATGTCCGAGGTCCCGCAGCCGTGCACGACCCCGTCCGCGCGCCGGCTCGGCACGTTGTCGGCGATCGGCACGGTGTCCAGGTGCCCGGCCAGCAGCACCCGCTGCGCCCGGCCCAGGTTCGTGCGCGCGAGCACGGCGTCGCCGGAGCGCAGCACCTCCAGGTGCGGGGCCTGCCTGCGCAGCGCCCGCTCCAGCGCGTCCGCGAGCACGCGCTCGTCCCCCGACACGCTCGCCACGTCCACCAGGGCCGCGGTCAGCGCCACCGGGTCGGCGGTCAGGTCCAGCTCGGGCAGCGTGCTCGTCACGCCCACGACGCTACCCACCCGCATCCGGGTCCGGTCCCAGGACGGTCCGGCCGCCGCGCCGACGGCCCACACCGGTCGCACCCCCGGTGTGAGCACGCTTTGCAATGCACACCCCCACGCCTCCGCGGCGCCGCCGGCACCGGCAGCGCCTCTCCGGAAGCCGCCCACCGCAGGAGGCCGGTCCTGCTGCCGATGCCGTACCGGCCGTCGATCGCGCCGGGTCGGGCGCGGTCGGACCGGAAGCAGGCGGTCTGCCCGATCACCGCCGCGGAGGCCGCCGCCGGGCCGCCGGTGAGAGGACGGTGGTGGTCCGGTGACGGCGAGCGGACGGTCATCAGCGTCATCTCACCCCCGGTTCCGCGAACTGCCGGGCCGACGCACCGCGGGGTGTTCCCGGCCGATCGGCGCGACGGGATGCCCCGGATACCCGACACGGGACGCGACCTCGGCCGGACGCGCAGGGGTGTGCATTGCAAAGCGTGCCCCGAACGACCCGATCCACGCGGACGGAACCGACCTGTCCACAACCCCGAGCGGCTGTCCACAGGCTCACGACCGTGCCGTCCGAGTCCGTGATCCCGCTGCACCCTGATCCCGTGAACGACGACGCGCACCGGACGGCAGCGGATCCGGCGCGGCCGGGCGAACCGCGCGCCTACCCGGACCCGGCAGGGCTGTGTCGCGCAGCGCGCCGTCGTGCTGACGCGAGCCAGCGCGAGATGGCCCACCGCACCGGTCTGTCGCGGTCGACGATCGCCCGGATCGCTACCCGTCACATCTGGACACGATCGTCGACCCGGGCTCCGGCCAGTGGTGGGGAACGCTCTACGGGCTGGCGCGCCCGCCCGAGACGTGTCATCGGGACAGGGTCAAGCGGGACATCGCGCGGACGCGCAGCCAGTGGGAGGTCCGAGTCGCCCGGTACCGGCACGTCCGCCCGCGCGGGTCCCGCGGCCGCCCGGCAGGTAGTTTCGGCGTCCGTGAGCACCGAGTACCGCCGTGAGGGCGCTTCCGGCACCGGCCTGGCCACCATCACCTCCGAGGGCACCGTCCTCGACGTCTGGTACCCGGCCCCGCAGCTGGCCGGGAGCCGGGGCGCCGCCGAGGACCCGACCGCCGACCTGGAGGCGCTGACCGGCACCGACGAGGACCGGGGCGTGAGCACCCGGGTCGTCCGGACCGAGATCGCCTCCCTGGCCGAGCCGGCGGCCGACGCGGCCGACGTCTACCTGCGCCTGCACCTGCTCAGCCACCGGCTGATCGGCCCGCACCAGGCGAACCTGGAGGGCCAGTTCGGGCTGCTGGCCAACGTCGTGTGGACCAACCACGGGCCGTGCGCGGTCCCCGGTTTCGAGCTGGTGCGGGCGAAGCTGCGCCGGCGCGGGCACGTCACCGTGCACAGTGTGGACAAGTTCCCGCGGATGGTGGACTACGTGCTGCCGAGCGGGATCCGCATCGGCGACGCCGACCGGGTCCGGCTGGGCGCGCACCTGGCCGAGGGCACCACCGTCATGCACGAGGGCTTCGTCAACTTCAACGCCGGCACGCTCGGCGCGTCGATGGTCGAGGGCCGGATCTCGGCGGGTGTGGTCGTCGGTGACGGGTCCGACCTGGGCGGCAGCGCCTCGGTCATGGGCACGCTCTCCGGTGGCGGCAAGGAGGTCATCTCGATCGGGCGGCGCTGCCTGCTCGGCGCCAACGCGGGCATCGGGATCTCCCTCGGCGACGACTGCGTCGTCGAGGCCGGGCTCTACGTGACCGCCGGCACCAAGGTGACGCTGCCGGACGGCGCGACCGCCAAGGCCGGGACGTTCTCCGGGCAGGACGGGCTGCTGCTGCGGCGCAACTCCGTCACCGGCGCCGTCGAGGTGCTCCCCCGCACCGGCGAGGGCATCGCCCTCAACTCCGCGCTGCACGCGAACTAGGACGGCCGTGACCTCCTCCTCGTCCGTGACCACCGACGCGACGGGTGGCGCGCCCGCCGCCTCCGACGACCCGGACGGCCCGCAGCACGGCCCCCTGCGCCTGGAGGAGCTCCCGGACGCGGTCCGCGCCGAGCCCGGCGCCCCGGCCGTGCACCACGTCCGGGTCCTGCTGGACAAGCGGCTGCGGTCGCTGCTGCTGCACGACCCCGGCACCCGCGCCGGGGCCGACATCGAGGACCTGCACCAGATGCGGGTCTCGGTCCGCCGGATGCGGGCCGCGCTCAAGGCGGCCCGCACGCTGCTCGACGCGCGGTGGGCGGACGCACTGCGGGCCGAGCTGGGCTGGCTCGGGCGGGCGCTGGGGCCGGTGCGCGATCTCGACGTCATGATCGCCCGGCTGCGCGGGGAGATCACCGATCTGCCCGCCGCCGAGCGCGTGGCCGGGGACCGGCTGGTCGCCCGCCTCGAACAGGAGCGCGGGCAGGCCCGGATCGAGATGCTCGCGGCCCTGGACGACGAGCGGTACGCGGCGCTGCTGCGCCGCCTCGAGGCCGCGGTGGCCGAGCCGCTGCCGGAGCCGCCTGCCGACCTCGCCCGCCCGGAGTTGATCGACCTGGTGCGGGCCGAGGCGCGCAAGCTGGACAAGGCGGTCCGCCGCGCCGGCGAGGACCCGCCGGACATGACCCTGCACGACCTGCGGATCCGCACGAAGCGGCTGCGCTACACCGGCGAGCTGGTGGAACCGGCGATGCGGGACGGGAAGGGCCGGCGTACCCGGGCGGCCAAGCAGATCCGCAAGACGCTGGCGTCCTCGGCGGAGCTGCAGGAGGTGCTCGGCGACCACCAGGACGCCTGCGTGGCCGAGCACCGGATCCGGTCGCTGCTCGACGACCTCGGTGACGCCCCGGACGCGCACGTCGTGTTCGTCGGCGGCCGGCTCGTGGAACGCGAGCGCGCCCGCGCCGAGGAGCTGCGCGGGCGGTGGTGGGCGGCCTGGCAGACGCTCAACGAACGGGCGGGCTCGCTGTAGCGGGGCGGTCCCCGACCCTCCAGATCGCCCCCGCCTGCAGCGTCGCCGAGGCCAGGATCACCGCGATCGCGGCCGGGAAACCTCCGGTGAGGTCGATCAGCAGGCCCATCACCAGGGGGCCCAGCCCGGCCGCCAGGTAACCGACGCCGAGCGCGAACCCCGAGACCGAGGCGCTGCGGGCCGCGTCCGGGGTGCGCCAGGCGATCACGGCGAGCCCCAGCGGGAACCCGCCCCCGACGCCGATCCCGATCAGCACCGCCCACACCCACGGCGCGACCGTGGACGCCCCCGGCGCCAGCAGCGTGCCGAGCGTGCCGGTCACCCCGCTGAGCACCGTCAGCGAGGCCCAGAACCGCCACCGACGCCGCCGCTCGGCCAGCGCGGGCATCACCAGCGCGGCCGGGATCTGGGCGATGCTCCACGCCGAGAGCAGCAGGCCGGCGCGCTGCGGGCTCCAGCCGTAGGACTCGTAGAGCGGGGCCAGCCAGGTCAGCCAGCCGTAGAAGATCCCCGACGACCCGGCCAGGTAGCAGGCGGCACGGCGCGCGAACGGGTCGTGCCACGGCCGGGCGCGCGGCCGCGTGTCCTGCCCGGGCGGCTCCCCGCCGCCGTCGACGGGAGCGCCCGGCACCGGCCCGGAACGGCCGATCCGCAGCGCGACCGGCACCCAGGCCCCCAGCGCCAGCACGGCCGGGACGGCCCACACCGCGAGCGAGAACGACCAGCCGCCCAGACCGACCGCGAGCGGAACGGCGATCGCGGACGAGACCGTCGCGCCGATCATCATCGAGACGACGTAGGCGCCGCTGGCGGCCCCGGCCCGCTCGGGCAGGTGCTCCTTGACGACCCCGGTGATCAGGACCCCGGCGGTGCCGATGCCGAACCCGACCAGCAGGCTGCCGCCGACGAGCGCGGGCAGGGCGGCGACGCCGCGCACCAGGCTGCCCAGCGCGATCAGGCCGACGGCGCCGCCGAGCGACCGCTCCCGCCCGAGGCGCGCGGCCAGCGGGGCCGCGGTGAACGACGCCAGCGACATCGTCAGCACCGCGCCGGCCTGCACCAGGCCGGCCGCGGCCGAGGTCACGCCCAGCTGGTCGCGGGCGGTCTCGAGCAGTGGCGGGTACCCGGCCAGGGCGGCGCGCAGGTTGGCGGCCAGCGCCAGCACGCCGAGCAGCACCAGCCACGGCGGCACCCGGGGCCCGGCCGCCCGGTCCGTCGCGGGACCCCGCGGCCCGGTGTCGGCGGGAGCGGGGTCCCGGCCGCTCACGAGGCGCCGAGGCGGCGCGCGGCCGTGTCGATCCGATCGTCGGAGGCGGTCAGCGCGACCCGGACGTGCGCGGAGCCTGCGGGGCCGTAGAACTCACCGGGCGCGACCAGGATCCCGCGCTCGGCCAGGCGCTCGACCGTCACCCGGCAGTGCTCGCCCCCGGTGGCCCACAGGTAGAGCCCGGCCTCCGAGTGCTCGATCGCGAGGCCGAACGCCTCCAGCCCGGCGCGCAGCCGGGCGCGGCGCGACTCGTAGCGGGCGGCCTGGACCGCGACGTGCGCGTCGTCGGACACCGCGGCGGCCAACGCCGCCTGCACCGGCCGCGGGACGATCATCCCGGCGTGCTTGCGAACCTCCAGCAACCCGGCGACCAGGTCCGCGTCGCCGGTCACGAACCCGGCGCGGTACCCGGCCAGGTTCGACACCTTCGACAGCGAGTGCACCGCCAGGAGGCCGGTGTGGTCGCCGTCGCAGACGTCGGGGTGCAGCACCGAGAGCGGCGACGGGTCCGCGGCACCGGGCAGCCCGAGATAGCACTCGTCGGAGGCGACGACCGCGCCGCGCTCCCGCGCCCACGTCACGACCTTGCGCAGGTGCGCGACCGGGAGCACCCGCCCGGTCGGGTTGGACGGCGAGTTGAGCCAGACCAGGCGGACCCGCCCCGGCCCGGCCGCGGTCAGGCCGTCGGACCGGACGGGGTCGAGCCCGGCCAGCCGCGCGCCCACCTCGTAGGTCGGGTAGGCCAGCTCGGGGATGACGACGCCGTCGCCGGCACGCAGGTCCAGCAGCGTCGGCAGCCACGCCACCATCTCCTTGGACCCGATCGTCGGCAGCACCGCGACCGGGTCCACCCCGCGCACGCCGAACCGGCGCTCCAGCGAGGCCGCCACGGCCTCGCGGAGCCCGGCCGGGCCGTGCGTGGTCGGGTACCCGGGCTCCGTCGACGCGGGCCCGCACAGGGCCTCGCGCACGACGTCGGGCACCGGGTCGACCGGGGTGCCGACGGAGAGGTCCACCAACCCGTCCGGGTGGGCGGTGGCCCGCTCGCGCGCGGCACCGAGGGAGTCCCAGGGGAAGTCCGGGAGCTGTCTACGACTCACTCGTCGTGCGACTGGGGCGGCAGGCTCGCGGCCGGCTCCACGTCCTTGTCGACCTTGCCGACCTTGGACGCGCCGCCGGGCGAGCCCAGCTCGTCGAAGAAGTCGACGTTGGCCTTGGTGTAGGCGGACCACTGCTCGGGGACGTCGTCCTCGTAGTAGATCGCCTCGACCGGGCAGACCGGCTCGCACGCGCCGCAGTCCACGCACTCGTCGGGGTGGATGTAGAGCATCCGGCCGCCCTCGTAGATGCAGTCCACCGGGCATTCCTCGATGCACGCCTTGTCGAGCAGGTCGACACAGGGCTCGGCGATCACGTAGGTCACTTCGGTGGTCCTCCACTCGGGTTGCGGACACCCCCGGAAGAATGTGGTGGTGAGGTGTCCGGTCAACTACGACTACCCGGCAGGTTAACCCGCGCACCCCGCGGGGGCAGGAGAGAGGTGCACCTGACCTTGGTCACATCGCAGCGGTTCGGCGACCGGCTCGCCGCGCTGGTCGGACAGCGTGTCTCGCTCCGCCGGCGGATCTCGCGCGACGACGGTCCCGGCCCCCGGTTCACCGACGCGGTCGGGGAGCTCACCGGCTCCGGCGACGGCACGTTCGTCGTGCACGCCCGGTCCGGCCCGGTCCGGGTGGATCCGGCCGAGGTGGTCGCCGTCCGCGCCGTCGGGCCGGCCCCGCCGCGGCGGCCGTCCTGGGCCGCGGTGGCCCATCTGGAGCAGCTCTGTGCCGACGCCTGGCCACCGGTCGTGCGCCGGGACCTGGGCGGGTGGCGGCTGCGCGCGGCGGGCGGGTTCACCCGCCGGGCGAACTCCGCGCTGGCCGCCGCGGATCCGGGGATGCCGGTCGCCGACGCCCTGGTCGCGGTCCGCGCGTTCGCCGCCGAGCACGCGATCGCGCCGGTCGTCGCGACACCGCAGGGCTCGCCGTGGTCGAACCGGGTCCGGGACGCCGGCTGGGTGCTCGACCCCGACCGGCCCGCCGGCTCGGAGGTGGCGGTGCTGGTGGCCGACCTGGACACGCTCGCGCGCGCACCCGGCGGTGCGGCCGAGGTCGTGTTCGACCCCGAGCCGGGGACGGCCTGGTGGGGCGTGTTCGGCGAGGGTCCCGCCGACCCCGGGGCCGCCGCCCGGGCACGGGTGCTGGTACCCGGCCCGGACGGGCCGCGGTCGGGGTTCGGGCTGGCCCGCCGCGGCACCGACGTGGTCGGTGCCGTGCGCGCGACCGTCGTGGCCGACCACCTGTACCTGTCCCGGCTGCACACCGCCGCTCCGGCGCGCCGGAGCGGAGTGGCGGCCCGGCTGACCGCGGAGGCGGCGGCGTGGGGCGCCGCGCGCGGCGCGCGGTTCGCCATCGCACAGGTCGCGCTGCACAACGAGGCCTCGCGCGCGCTGTTCGCGGGGCTGGGCTGCACCGAGCACCACCGCTACCACTACCTGGCCCCGGGGCCGGAGGCGACGGCCTGAGCCCACCGGGACGGGCCGGGTCAGGCCTGCGCGAGCCCGCGGTCGGCCAGCCAGCGACGGCCGGACCTGGCCGAGCGCTTGAGCCCGGACCACTCCCCCAGGTACTTGCCCAGCACCCCGACCACGGGCACCAGGCCGAGCCATTCGTGGTAGAAGCGCCCGTGCGGGCGCTTGTCCAGCTCGTCCTCGACCGACCAGAGGGCCCGGCCCAGCCGCCACACGGCGGACCCGACCCGGCGCAGCGTCGTCCCGGCGCCGCGACCGCCGCCGTGCAGGTCGCCGGTGAGCTCGGCCGCGGTCGCGTCGGCGGCGGCGTCGTCGGCGGCGCTGAGCTCCTCCGCCGGCACGATCTCACGCCGGAACAGCACCGAGGCCAGCAGCGAGACGAGCCGGCGTTCCTCCCGGACGCCGTGCTCGCCGGCCACCGCGACCAGCAGCAGCCCCTGCCCGGCCGCCCCCACCGCGGCCGACACCGGCAGCGTGCGGGCCAGCGCACCGCCCAGGCCCGGGATGGCCGCGACCAGGGTGGTGAAGCGCCCCACCCGGTAGATCCACCAGTGCTCGCGGGCCTCGACGTCCATCTCCGCCCACGCCGCCGTCCCCGGGACCTGCACCGAGGCGAGCGCGTCGAGGATCCGGTCCGAGAGCGTGCGCTCCTCCGGCTCGACGTCGGCGCCGGCGGCGCCCGGCCCGACCCGCGAGCGCAGGCCGAACGGGTCGGTCTCGCGCAGCCCGTCGAGCACCGGCCGGGTCGCCCGGACGAACGGGCGCAGGATCGTGACGATCGCGTCGTCGCTGATCGGGGTCTCGCTCACGATCGGACCTTCCCTGAGGTGGACATTCGGTCGACCGCCCGCCGGAAACAGACCAGCCCGACCGTGACGCCGGTGAACAGCAACAGCAACGTCTGCCACGCCGCCGGCAGCAGGGTGTCCCCGCCCGGCCCGAACGCGCCGACCACCGCGGTGGTCAGGAACCAGACCAGGATCGGCGCGGCCGCGCCGCCCGGGCTGGGCAGCAGCTCGGCGGTGGCCCCGACCAGCCACGGCATGGACAGCAGGATCATCAGTGTGCCCACCGGGACCGGCACCGGCCCGATGTAGAGCGACTGGAACATCAGCTCCAGCACGGCGAGCAGGACCGAGATGACCAGCAGGGCCACCAGCATCGGGGTGCGGGTCACGGGTCGATCCCTTCGAACAGGTCGGTCTCGGGCCGCCCGTCCCGGTCGGCCAGGAACCGGGGGCCCGCCCCGGCGAGCACGAACTCCTCGACCTCCAGCAGCGGCTGGGCCACCTCGTTGCTCATGGCGTAGACCACGGCACCGGGGTCGTCGGCGTCGTCCCACACCGAGATCTGGGTGGCGTGCGCCCGCATCGCGGCGATCCGGGCCGCGCGCGCGCAGGAGACGTCGATCCGGGTGGTGACCTCGGCGTCGGCGACGCTGGGCAGCTCGTCCGGGGCGGGTTCGGTGAACGGCAGCCCGGGGCGGCCGGCCAGGTCGGCGATGCCGGTGTCGAGCTCGGACCGGGACTGGACGGCGTAGTAGAGCTTGGCGACGACGTCCGGGCGCGCCGCGACCGCGGCCGCGCAGATCTCGTGCACGCGCACGTGGTCCGGGTGGCCGTACCCGCCGTCGTCGGCGTACCCCACCACCACCTGCGGGCGCACCTCGTCGACGATCTCCAGCAGCTGCGCGAGCTGGGTCCCGAACGGCTCCGGCGCGGCGAACGCACGGGGGTGCAGCTGCGGCGGGAGCGCGGCGCGGGTGCCGTGCCCGGCCAGCACCATCCCGCTGTCGCGCCACCGGCCGGTGCCGCCGAGGAAGCGGTGGCCCGGCGAGCCGAGCGCCTCCAGCGCCGAGGCCAGCTCACCGATCCGGTAGCCGCCGAGCTGATCGGCGCGGTCGGGCGCGAGCTCGGCCAGCGCCGGCGGGATGACCTCGCCCTCCTCGCCGAGCGTGGCGGTCACGACGGTGACGTCGGTCCGCGGGTCGGCCGCGTAGCGCGCGATGGTGCCGCCGGTGGTCAGCGTCTCGTCGTCCGGGTGGGCGTGCACGAGCAGCAGTCGTCGGTCGGCAGGCACACCGCGGAGCCTACGAGGTGATCACGGTCTCGGCCGTGCCGGGACGGGACGAGCCGGGTCGGGCCGGCTGCGGGACCGGGACCAGGGCGCCGGTCAGCTCGACCGACGGCACGGCGGTCGAGGCCAGGCCGGCCGGAGCGACGTCCGCGCGGACCAGGAGGTCGCCCAGGGCCGCGATCATCGCGCCGTTGTCGGTGCACAGCCGCGGGGCGGGCACCCGCAGGGTGATGCCGGCGGCGGCGCACGCGGTCTCCATGCCCTCGCGCAGGGCACGGTTCGCCGCGACCCCGCCGACCATCAGCAGGGTGTCGGAGCCCTGCTCCCGGCAGGCGCGGACACCCTTGCGCACCAGCACGTCGACCACCGCCTGCTGGAACGACGCGGCCACGTCCGGGACGGCGACCGCGCGCCCGGCGTCCTGGGCCGCCTCCACGTGCCGCGCCACGGCGGTCTTGAGGCCGGAGAAGGAGAAGCCGAACGGGGCGTCGCGCGGGCCGGTCATCGGGCGCGGGAACGCGTAGGCGTGCGGGTCGCCCTCGAGCGCGGCCTTCGAGATCGCCGGGCCGCCCGGGTAGGGCAGCCCGAGCAGGCGGGCGACCTTGTCGAAGGCCTCACCGGCCGCGTCGTCGACGGTGTCGCCGAGGTGCACGACCGGGTCGCGGGCCAGGTCGCCCATCGACAGCAGCGACGTGTGGCCGCCGGAGACGATCAGCGCGACGCCGCGCTCGGGCAGCGGCCCGTGCTCCAGGACGTCGACGGCGGCGTGCCCGGCCAGGTGGTGCACCCCGTGCAGCGGCACCCCGAGCGCGGTCGCGTACGCCTTGGCCGCGGCCACCCCGACGTGCAGCGCCGGGGAGAGCCCGGGACCGGCCGTGACCGCGACGGCGTCGACGTCGGACAGCGCGACACCGGCCCGGTCCAGGGCCATCCGCACCATCGGCACGACGGCGCTGACGTGCGCCCGCGCGGCGACCTCGGGCACCACCCCGCCGAAGCGGGCGTGCTCGTCGGCGCTGGAGGCGAGCCCGTCGCCGAGCAGCACGCCGTCGGCGACGAGCCCGGCTCCGGTCTCGTCGCAGGAGGTCTCGATCCCCAGCACCAGTGACACGCCGACCAGTGTTCCACCAGTTCGCTGCGGGATGCGGGCAGCCGCCCCGCACTTTGTCACAGCACTGTTATATTAGTGCTGTGACACTATCCGGGGACACGTCGACCGGTGCGGACCCGACACTGCACAGCGCGCTACGGCCGTTGAAGCAGCTGCTCGACGGGCTGGAGGGCGAGATCTCCGGCCTCTACGCCCGGGAAGGCGTCACCGGTGTGCGGCCACGGTTCTCCATGGCACTGATCCGCCTGCACCACCGCGGTCCGATGACCGTGACGGCACTCGCCGCCGAGATCGACGTGACGCACTCGGCGATGAGCCAGACCGTGACGGCGATGCGCGGCGAGGGCCTCGTGGAGACCTCTCCCGGGCCGGACGCACGGACCAGGCGGGTGGCGCTGACCGGCGCGGGTCGCGCCCTGGTTCCGTTCCTGGAGGCCGAGTGGCGGGCGACCGAGCGGGCGTTCGCCGAGCTCCAGGGGGAGCTGCCCTTCCCGTTGCAGAGTTGGATCGACGGCATGACGGCCGCGCTGCGGCGCCGTGCGTTCCTCGACCGCATCACCGATCAACTCGACGACCCCGACCCCGATCGCGGCCGCCCGGGACCGGACGACCCCGTGACATGAGCCGCGCGGCCCGGGTCCTGGACCTGCGTCCGCTGCGGCACCGCGACTTCCGCCTGCTGTGGTTCGGCTCGGTCGCGCAGCGACTCGGCGGCCAGATCGCCGTGGTCGCGGTGCTCGTCGACGTCTGGGACCTCACCCGCGACCCGGTCGGAGTCGGCGCCATCGGGCTGGTCACCGGTGCCGTGACGGCCGTCTTCGGGCTGGCCGGCGGCACGCTCGCGGACTCGGTCGAGCGGCGCCGGCTCATCCTGCTCACCAGCGCGGGCGCCGTCGTCGCGGCCGCCCTCCTCGGGACCCGGGCCGAGGTGGGCCTCGGGTCGGCGGGAGTGGTGCTGACACTGGTCGGCGCGCAGACGGCGTGCAGCGCCCTGGGCTGGTCGGCCCGTCGCACGTTCCTCACGACGTTGCTGCCGGGCGAACAGGTTCCGGCGGGGGTCGCCCTGAACCATCTGGGCACTCAGGCCGCGACCTTGGCCGGCCCCGCGGTGGCCGGGCTGCTCATCGCACGGTGGGGCACCGGGCCCGCCTACGCCGCGGACGCGATGCTGATCGCGGTCTCGCTGCTCGGGGTCGCCCGGCTGCCGCGCAGCGGCCCCTCCACCCCGGCCGGGCGGGTGGTGGGCGGGCGGGCCGGGCGCCGCACGAACCTCGCGGCCGGCTTCCGCAGTGCGGGCGACGGCCTCCGGTTCCTGTTCCGGCGCCCGGTGTTGCGCAGCGCCCTCGCCACCGACCTCGCCTCGACCGTGCTCGCCATGCCGTTCGCGCTGTTCCCGGTCCTCAACCAGGAACGGTTCGGCGGCGACCCGCGGACGTTGGGGCTGTTCCTGTCCGCCTTCGCGGTGGGCGGGCTCGTCGCGGGCACCACGTCCGGCCCGGTGACCCGGGCACCGCGACCGGGACCGGTGTCCCTCGTCGCCGCCGGGGTGTGGGGGATCGCGCTCGTCGGGTTCGGCCTGGTCTCCGGCCTGGCGGCGACGCTGGTGTTCCTGGCTGTGGCCGGCGCCGCGGACACCGTCTCTGTGATCGCCCGCGGCGGCCTGGTCCAGCTCGCCACACCGGACGCGTACCGGGGGCGTGTGAGTTCGGTCGAGTTCGTGGTCGGCGCGGGCGGGCCGGGCATCGGCGACGCGCGGGCCGGCGCGGTGGCCGGGCTCTTCTCGGCCTCGACCGCGGCGGTCGGCGGCGGGCTCGCCTGCGCGGTCGTCGTCGCCGGTATCGCCGTCGCGAGCCCCGCCCTGCGCCGATGGCAGGTCGCGGACCGGTGCCGGTGAGTCCACGGCCTGCGGTGGCGGGGTCGGTGGGTGGCAGGGGGCGGTGGGGGGCGATGCCCTCCGTGCCGACCCCTGCCGTCCACCGCGGTCACAGCAGGCTGCGGGCCTCCGCGAAGTGGCACGCCACCGGGTGCCCGGTGCCGCGGTCGGTGAGCTCGGGAACCTCCTCGGTGCACCGCGCCTGCTGGGACGGCTCCAGCTCCAGCGCGAACTTCGGGCAACGGGTGCGGAACCGGCAACCGCTCGGGGGGTCGGCCGGGTTCGGCAGGTCCCCGACCACCGTGACCCGCTCACGAGCCCGTTCCCTGCGCGGGTCCGGCAGCGGGATCGCCGAGATCAGCGCGTGTGTGTACGGGTGCGCCGGGGCCCGGAACAGCTGCTCTGCCGGGCCGGTCTCGACGATCCGGCCCAGGTACATCACCGCGATGCGGTCCGCGATGTGACGCACCACGGACAGGTCGTGCGAGACGAACAGATAGGACAGTCCCAGCTCGGCCTGCAGCTCCTGCAGAAGGTTCAACACGCCGGCCTGGATGGACACGTCCAGCGCCGAGACCGGCTCGTCGAGTACCAGCAGCTTCGGGCGCAGGGCCAGCGCGCGGGCGATGCCGATGCGCTGGCGCTGCCCGCCGGAGAACTCGTGCGGATACCGGTTGCCGTGCTCGGGCTTGAGCCCGACGGTCTTCATCAGGTCGCGTACCTGCTGGAGTCCGCCGGCGTCGTAGAGACCGTGGATGCGCAGCGGCTCGGCGATCAGCTCGCTGACCGGCATCCGCGGGTCCAGCGACGCGTACGGGTCCTGGAAGACGAGCTGCATCTGCCGGCGCAGCGCACGCATGTCCTTCGCGCTCGTCGTGGTGAGTTCGCGGTCGCCGAACCGGACCTCGCCGGACGTGGCCGGAATCAGGTTCAGCGCCACCCGCGCGGTCGTCGACTTCCCGCAGCCGGACTCGCCGACCAGGCCCAGGGTCTCTCCCTCGGCCAGCTCGAACGAGACGTCGCAGACCGCGTGCACCTCCCCGACCGTGCGCCTCAGCAACCCTCCCCCGCGGACCGGGAAGTGCTTGACGAGGTTGCGGGCCGAGAGCAGCGTCCGGGTCCCCTCCGTCGTCGTGCTCATGCCTGTCCCTCCCCGGCCCGGGCGAACCCGGCCAGAGCCTCGGCGTCGACCGCCGAGGCACCGAACACCTCGTCCGGGCGAGCACCGGCGACCTTCGACGAGTGGTGGCACGCCGCCCGGTGGCCCGGTCCGACCGGCTCCAGCCCCGGCTCGGTCTCGTCGCACGTGGGTGTGGACAGCGGGCAGCGCGGCGAGAACGGGCACCCCGGCGGCATGTTCACCACCGACGGCGGCGAGCCCGGGATCGGCGTCAGCCGCTCGGCCTGCTGGTCGAGACGGGGCAGGCTGCCGAGAAGACCGAGGGTGTACGGCATCCGCGGGGCGTAGAAGATGTCCTCCACCGAACCGACCTCGACCAGCTTGCCCGCGTACATCACCATCACCCGGTCGGCCTGGCCGGCGATCACGCCCAGGTCGTGGGTGATCAGCACCATGGCCGCGCCGGTCTCCTGCTGGGCGGCCCTGAGCGCGTCCATGATCTGCGCCTGCACGGTGACGTCCAGAGCGGTCGTCGGCTCGTCGGCGATGATCACGTCCGGGTCGTTGGCCATCGCGATCGCGATCACCACGCGCTGGCGCATGCCGCCGGAGAGCTCGTGCGGGTAGGAGCCGACCCGCTGCTCCGGGTTCGGGATCCGGACCGTGCGCAGCAGCTCGACCGCACGCTCGAGCGCCTGCGCCCTGGTGACGTCGCGGTGCGCGCGGACCGCCTCGGCGATCTGGGCACCGACGGTGTACACCGGGTTCAACGACGTCATCGGGTCCTGGAAGATCATCGCGATCCGGTCCCCGCGGAACCCGTTGAGCTGCTGCTCGGACAGGGTCAGCAGGTCCTGCCCCTCGAAGAGGATCGAGCCGGTGACCTTCGCGGTGGTCGGGAGCAGGCCCATCACCGCCATCGAGGTCACGGACTTGCCCGAGCCGGACTCGCCGACGATCCCGAGGACCTCACCGCGGCGCAGCGTGTAGTCCACGCCGCGTACGGCGCGGACCGCCCCGTCGGCGCCGGGGAACGTGACGTCGAGGCCCGACACCTCCATCACGGTGTCGGTCGTGCCGGCCGTACTCACTGGCGCACCTTCGTCTGCTGGGGGTCGAACGCGTCACGCAGGCCGTCGCCGATGAAGTTGATCGTGAGCGCGATGATGATGATGAACAGACCTGGGAAGTAGAACAGCCACGGCCGCGTGGTGAGCGCCGTCTGGGCCTCGCTGACCAGCAGGCCGAGGGAGGTGTCGGGGTTCTGCACCCCGAAGCCCAGGTACGACAGCGCCGTCTCGAGCAGGATCGCCAGGGCGACCAGGATCGTCAGGTTGACCAGGATCGAGCCCAGGGCGTTCGGCACGAGGTGGCGCAGGATGATCCGGGTGTTGGTCGCCCCCAGGGCGCGGGCCGCCTCGATGTACTCCTTCTCCCGCAGCGAGAGCACCACGCCCCGGGCGACCCGGGACACGTAGGCCCAGTACAACCCGGCGATCACGAAGGCGATCAGGTACCAGGTGCCGCCGAAGTTGTGACCGAGCATCGCGGCCACCGCGATCAGCGGCAGCGTCAGCACCAGGTCCGCGATCCGCATCATCACCGTGTCGATCCGTCCGCCGAAGTACCCGGCGATCGAGCCCCACAACGTCCCGACGACGGTCGCGAACAGCGCCACCACCACCGAGACCTGCAGCGAGATCCGGGTTCCGCCGAGCACCTGGGCGAACTGGTCCTTACCGACCGCGTCGGTGCCGAACGGGTGGTCGAGCGACGGGGGTACCGAGTTGTCGGGCGTGATCTCGCCGACGCCGTACTTCCACAGTGCTCCGCCGACGTAGGCGAGCAGGATCAGGAGCACCAGCACGACGAGGCTGATCATGGCGGCGCGGTGCTGCAGGAACCGCCGCAGCACCAGTTGGGTCTGGCTGCGCTCGGCGACGGTGAACTCGCGGTCCACGGGCGAGGAGCCCGCGGACGGCACCGACTCGTCCGGGTCGGTCAAGGTCGTCGCCGTCGACGTGGACGTGGACGTGGAGGGCTCAGGCATACCGGATCCTGGGGTCGAGGACGCCGTAGAGCAGGTCGGCGAGGAGGTTGAACACGATCACCAGGACGGCCGCGACGAGCAGCCAGGACGTCAGTGCGTAGACGTCGCTGGTCTGGATCGACGTGAGCAGGAGGTCGCCGAGGCCCTTCCACTGGAACACCCGCTCGGTGACGACCGCGCCTCCGATGATCGAGGCGATGTCCAGGGCGGTCACGGTCGTCAGCGGGATCAGCGCCGTGCGCAACGCGTGCTTGACCATCACCGTGCGGCGGGACAGCCCCTTGGCCCGGGCCAGGCGGACGTAGTCGGAGTTCAGCGTCTCCAGCATGGAGGCCCGGACGAACCGGCTCCAGGCCGCGTAGGAGATCAGCGCGAGCGCGATGGTGGGCAGGACCAGGTGCCCGCCGATGTCGACCAGGTTGGCCCAGAACCCCTTCGGCGCCGGAACCGACGACGACCCGATCGTGTAGACCGCCTGGGTTCCGACGGCGCCGTTGAACTCGATCCCGCCCTGCTTGAGCAGGATCGCGAGCCAGAACGAGGGCATGGCGAGGAACAGGAACCCGAGGAACGTCGCGGTGTAGTCGGACTTGCTGTACTGCTTCACCGCCGTGATCACACCGACCACCACCGAGAGCAGGAGCGCGATCACCATGGCGAGCACGACCAGCCGGATGGTGATCCAGAAGCGGCCGGCCAGCTGGTCGCCGATCACCTGGGTGGACACGACCGACGGGCCGAAGTCACCGCGGGACAGACCGCCCAGCCAGGACAGGTAGCGCGGGACGAGGGCCTGGTCGAGGTGCAACCGGGCCGTCTCCGCGGCGATCACGCTGGGCGGTGGGGGCGGGTTCTTGGCCAGCAGGGGACCGAGCGGGTCCGCGGAGTACGTCGCGAGGGCGAAGACGATGAACGAGGCGACCAGGAGGATCGGTATCGAGATCAGGATCCGACGCAGGGCGTAGGCGAGCATGGGCACTTCCGACTCGTGGTGGGAGTAGGTCCGGGCACGCTCGTGGCGCGCGGCGAACCCGTGGAGCAGCGTAGGTGTCGGCCGGGGCGAACGGCAGGGTGACCGGCGACCGCCCGATGCGGACGGTCACCGGTCACCGCGGCAGAGGATCAGCTGCCGGCCTTGAGGCCCCACTCGGAGACGTTGTAGCTCGGTCCGTCGAGGGTGGAGTTGTTGCGCACGTTCGCCACCGTGTCCTGCGTCGCGATCAGCGTCGGCTTCTGGTAGAGCGGCAGCTCGTAGGCGTCATCGAGGATGATCTTGTCCACCTCGTTGAGCATCGCGGTCGCCGCGGCCGGGTCGGTGGACGACGCCGCGGCATTGATCATCTGGTCGGTCTTCGGGTTGGTGTACTTGCCGTAGTTCGACCCGGACGTGGACAGGAACGTCTGCTGGGCGTTCTGGAACGGGAACGGTGTGAAGACCCAGGCGAAGTTCATGATGTCGTAGTCGCCGGAGCTCAGCGTGGTACCGAGGTCGTCCGTCGGCTGGACGGTCACGTTCACCCCGAGCTGCTTGGCGTACTGCGCGAACAGCTCGCACTGGTTCTGCCGGACCGCGTTGCCCACCGTGTACCGGATGCGCAGTGCGGGCACGGCCTGCTTGTTCGGTGCCACGAGCGCGGTCCCGACGCCGGTGTACCCGGCCTGGGTGAGCATCTGCTTGGCTCGCTCGATGTCACCGCTGCCGATCGGGCTGCTGCCGAGGTTGTCCTGGTAGCCCTCCTGCCCCGGGACGAACATCAGGCTGTTCAGCGGTTTGACCTCGGGGTTGAACTGCCCGACGGTCTTGGCGATCACGTCCTGCCGGTTCACGGCGGTGAACAGCGCCTGGCGCAGCACCTTGTCCTTGAGGAACGGGTTCTTCAGGTTCATGTCGAGGTGCTCCCAGGAGAGCCCGAGCCCCTGGGACTGCGACACGTTCGGGATCTGGCGCAGCTGCGAGACGATGTCCACCTGCGGCTGCGGGTAGATCGCCTGCACCTCGTTGTTCTGCAGGGCGATGGGTTCCTGGGTGGCGTCGGTGATCACCCGGAAGATCAGCTGGTCGAGCTTGGGCTTGGTGGCGCCGTACCACTTCGGGTTCGGCACCATCGTCAGCGCGACGTTGTCCTGCCAGTTGGCGACCTTGTACGGCCCGCCGGAGTAGGTCGGCACGTTCTTGCCGAGCCAGTCGAACGACGAGGCGAGCCCGGCCGGGGTGTTCAGGTCGCCGTGCTTGGCGGCGATGTGCGCCGGATAGAGCGGTGCGCCCGAGCTGAAGAACGCCCGCCAGTCGGTGTAGGGCTTGGCCAGCGTGACCGTCACCGTCTTGTTGTTGTCCGACCCGGTCACGTTCGTGATCGAGTCGTACCCGCCGTTGCCGGCGCTGCTGCAGTCGGGACACTGCTTCAGGTTCTGGGTCTTCCAGTTGTAGGCGAAGTCCGCGGCCGAGATCGGGGTGCCGTCGTCCCAGACCGCTTCGGGCTTGATCTTGTAGACCAGCGTGGTGGGACCGGTCTGGTCGGCCGAGAGCAGCAGGTCGGTGTTGAGGTTCATCTTCAGGTCCGGGCTGGACACGAAGGAGTACGGGAGGAACGCCTTGCTCGCGATACCCGTTTCGAGAACGTTCCCCTCGGACGAGAGGACGTTCCAGTTCGGGATGTTCTTCTCGATCGCGAACGAGAGCTGCCCGCCCTGCCGCACCTGGTCGGCCGGTACCGCGGCGCAGTTGTTCGGATCGGTCGCGCAGCCCGCGTAGGTCCCCGTGTCGGTGGCGCTACCCCCGGAGTCGCCTCCCCCGCCACACGCGCTGAGCAGCAACGCCGCCGCTCCGACCACCGCGACGAGCGCGGTTCCCCTCCATGGCCTCATCTGGGCTCGGACCTCTCAGCTCGTCGGGCACCTCGGGTCGGCGCCCGTCCAGGACTCGGGCGAGCCCCCGGATGTACTGCCGGGTAACTCGCCCCGACGCACGCTAGGAATTCCGTCCCCCTATCGCGAGGCCCGCCGGCGATCGTGACCAAAGGGTGACCCACGACCGACGTCACGGTGTCCGGCTCGCGGACGAGCGTGACAGTGGGCGATCCCGGCGAACACGCAGGAACCGGACACACCGCACGCGGCCGGGCGTCAGCGGTCGGGACGCTCCGGTTCGGCCCACCGCTGGGCGCCGGTGAGCGGGCCGGTGGACAGCGGCCCCGGGGTCACCCTGGTGGCCGCGTCGGTGGCCGGGGTGCTCACCACCAGCCCCTGTGGCTGGTAGAGCGGCAGCGCCGGGAGCTGCGTCCACAGGATCCGCTCGGCCTCGGCGACCGTCGCCGGGTCGGCGGGGCCGGTCCGGAGCTGGTCGAACAGGGGCTGCAGTGCCGGGAAGCAGGACGACGCGGGCGAGTCGGCCGGGACGCCGGGGGCCGGGCAGCCGTAGGCGGAGTCCAGCCGCGGGCCGACCGCACCGGTGACGGCACGGGGTGCGACCAGCACGTCCACCGCCACCGGTCCGGCCGGTGCGGTGCTGGTGGGGGACGCACCGGAGGACGGCGCCGCCGAGCGGGTCGGGGACGCCGACGGAGCGGGCGCCGGTGCGTCGCCGGTCCTCGGCGCCGGGCCGGCCCCGCCCGGGGCCCTGGTCGGCGTGGTCGTGTGCGCGACCGGGGCGACGGTGGGCCGGCTGAACAGGTCCGCGGCGGGCGGTGCGACGACGGTCGCGGTGACGCCGCCGGCGCGCAGCTGCGAGGCCACCGCCTGGGCGACCCGGACGTCCTCGGGCCGCTCCGCGGCGGCGCCCACCACGACGTTCAGCGGGCGCCCGCCCAGCTGCCAGGCGCCGTTGGCACCGCGCACGTAACCGGCCTGGCCGAACGCCGCCGCGGCCGCGGCGGGGTCCGGCCGGGCGGGGGCACCGGCCGGTGCGCTCGCGACGTAGCCGGGATCGGAGGGCGCGGCGCCGAACGAGTCCACCGGCACCGCCTCCGGCGCGACGGCGGCCCGGATCGCCTCCCGGTTCAGGGTGGCCGCGATGCCCTGCCGGACCCGCGGGTCGGCCAGCGCGCCGCCACCGGTCCGCAGGGCCAGCTGCTGCACCAGCGGTCGGGGTCCGCGCTGCACCGTGGGCGGGGTGCTCAGGGTCGCCAGCGCCCGGGTGATGTCCGGGCGCGCATCGGGCAGGGCGAGGTCGACGTCGTGGTTGGAGAGCGCGGTCGGCAGCACGGCCGGGTCGAGCCGGCGCAGCACGATCTCGTCCACGACCGACGGGGTGGCCCAGTACGGGTCGCTGCGGGTCATCAGCACCTCGCCGCGGATGCGGTCCACACTCATCACCCGGAACGGGCCGCCGGAGGCGGGCACGCCGTTGGTCAGCGGCCCGGTCCAGCCACCGGGGGCGTCCTTGAGGATGTGCGCGGGCAGCAGGCCGGAGAACAGCTCCCGCCAGTGCGGGTAGGGCTTGTCGAACACGACGTCGACGGCCTTGCCGCCGGCCCGCGAGCGCACGTCGGAGACCGCCCGGTAGCCCGCCGCGCCGATCGTGCCGGGCTGGGTCCGCATCTGCTGCCAGAGGTAGACGAAGTCCTCGGCCGCGATCGGCGCCCCGGACGACCAGGACGCCGCCACGTTCAGCTCGTAGCTCACCGTGAACGGGGCGGTCGAGGTGACGGTCGCGCTGGTGGCCACGGTCGGGTCCAGCTGCAGGGCCCCGCGGGAGTCCGGGCGGAACACCGAGGGCAGCGCCAGGGTCGCGATCGCCGTCGTGACCGGGGACTGGTGGGCCCGCAGGTGCGGGTTGAACCCGGCACCGATGTCGTCCACGCCGGCGACCACCCGGCTCGGGGTGGTGATCGGCGTGGTCGGCGGCGGGGCCGGCGCGGGGGCCGGGACCGGGTCCGCGGAGCACGCGGACAGCAGCGCCACCAGGCCGGCGAGCACCACCACCGGCAGCCGCCGGAGCACCGACGGCGCGGCGGCGGCCCCCCGGGCGGCGGGGCCGGACCGGCCGGGACACGAGCCGACGGGGCGACGAACGATCACCCCGCCAGTATCCCCTCGGCGCTCGGCCCGGCCCGCCCCGGGCGCGTGCCCCACCGCGACGAGCCTCAGGCGTTCGCGGCGGCCTTGCTGCGGGCGCGCATGCGGGCCCGGGTGTGCGAGTCGAGCTCGGCCTTGCGCACCCGCACGTTCTGCGGGGTGACCTCGACGCACTCGTCGGTCGCGCAGAACTCGAGGGCCTGCTCCAGGTTCAGGATCGTCGGCGGGATGAGCTTGACCAGCACGTCGGAGGTCGACGAGCGGATGTTGGTCAGCTTCTTCTCGCGCGTGATGTTGACCTCGAGGTCCTCGTTGCGCGTGTACTCGCCGACGACCATGCCGTTGTAGACCAGCGTGGTCGGGCCGACGAACAGCGTGCCGCGGTCGGCCAGCTGGTCGATCGCGTAGGGCGTCACCGGGCCGGACCGGTCGGAGATCAGCGAGCCCTTGTTCCGGGTGCGCAGCTCGCCCACCCACTGGTCGTAGCCGTCGAACACGTGGCTGGCGATGCCCGCGCCGCGGGTGATGGTCAGGAACTCGGTGCGGAAGCCGATCAGGCCGCGCGAGGGCACCCGGAACTCCATCCGGACGCGGCCCTCACCGTGCACCATCTCGATCATCTCGCCCTTGCGCCCGGCCAGCAGCTGGGTGACCGCGCCGAGCCCGTCCTCGGGCACGTCGACCGAGAGGTGCTCGAACGGCTCGTGCACCTTGCCGTCGACGATCTTCGTGACGACCTGCGGCTTGCCGACGGTGAGCTCGAAGCCCTCCCGTCGCATCGTCTCCACCAGCACGGCCAGCGCCAGCTCACCGCGGCCCTGCACCTCCCAGGTGTCCGGACGCTCGGTCGGGAGCACCCGGATGCTCACGTTGCCGATCAGCTCGGAGTCCAGCCGGTTCTTCACCAACCGGGCGGTGAGCTTCTTGCCGGGCATCGGGTCGCGCCCGGCCAGCGGCGAGGTGTTGGTGCCGATCGTCATCGAGATGGCGGGCTCGTCGACGTCGATCCGCGGCAGCGCGACCGGTGAGGTCGGGTCGGCGAGCGTGTCGCCGATCGTCACGTCCGCGATCCCGGCCACGGCGACCAGGTCACCGGCGTGCGCCTCGTCGGCCGGAACCCGGGTCAGCGCCTCGGTCTTCATCAGCTCGGTGATCTTGACGCGCGGCATGCTGCCGTCCTCGCGGCACCAGGCGACCGACTGACCGCGGCGCAGCACGCCGGCCCGGATGCGGCAGAGCGCGATCCGGCCCAGGAAGCTCGACGCGTCGAGGTTCGTGACGTGGGCCTGCAGCGGGGCGTCCGGGTCGTCGTCCGGCGGCGGGACCTCGGTCAGCATGGTCTCGAACAGCGGCGTGAGGTCCTCGGAGTCGGGCAGCTCGCCGTCGCCCGGGCGGATCCGGGACGCCCGCCCGGCGCGCCCGGAGGCGTAGACCACGGGCAGATCGAGCAGCTTCGCGGTGTGCGCCTCGTCGAGCGCGAGCTCGTCGGCCAGCTCGAGCAGCAGCTCCAGCGACTCGTCGACGACCTCCTCGATCCGCGCGTCGGGGCGGTCGGTCTTGTTCACCACGAGCATCACGGGCAGACCCGCGTCGAGGGTCTTGCGCAACACGAAGCGGGTCTGCGGCAGCGGGCCCTCGGAGGCGTCCACCAGCAGCACGACGCCGTCGACCATCGACAGGCCGCGCTCGACCTCGCCGCCGAAGTCGGCGTGGCCGGGGGTGTCCACGACGTTGATCGTGTAGCCGTTCCACGCCACCGCGGTGTGCTTGGCGAGGATCGTGATGCCCTTCTCGCGCTCCAGGTCACCGGAGTCCATGATCCGGTCGACCGGCTCGGCGCGCTCACCGAAGGCGCCGGACTGGCGGAGCATGGCGTCGACCAGCGTGGTCTTCCCGTGGTCGACGTGGGCGACGATGGCGACGTTGCGCAGCTCCGGGCGGGTCCCGCCGGCTGCTCCGTCGGGCTCGGCCTCGGGGCGCAGGGAAGCGTCGGCCAGGGCTGAGGAATGGGGCGTGCTCACACCACACGGTATCCCGGCGCAACCATGGACTCCGCGCTGCGGTGAGCTTAGGCTGACCTCTGATGGGCAAGGTGAAGACGAAGTGCTGCCGGTCCAAGCCGAAGCGATGCAAGAACTGTCCGGTCGTGGCGCTGCGCCTGAAGAAGATCGACAGCAAGGGGCTCACCGGTAAGGAGCTCACCCGGGCGGTCAAGGCCGCGCGGATCTACTGAGCCGCGCGCTCCGCCGCTCCGCGCCCCGACCTGCACCGATGTCGCCCCGGCGGGCAACTCGCGACGGGTCGGCCCGGTCGGCGGCGCCCGCCCGGAGCGCATCCGGGGCGGCCGCCATCGCCGCCGCACGCGACGATGTCCGCGGCGTCCTCGCATCGTGCGCCGCGTCACCGCCGGTGTGCCTCGGACATGACCAGGATCACACTGTCGGATAGCGCTCAGGTCCCGTTCTCACCCCCGTTTCACGCCCCGTGCGGCACGGCCGGGCGCCACCGTGCCGGGGCTCGCGGGGTCACCCCGCGGCCCGCGCCGCGCCCGCCGGGGCGGTCGGGCCGTCGGACACCGCGCGCAGGATCGCGGCCAGCACCCCCGCCGGGTGGGCGAGCAGCTCGCCCGGGTCCACGACCAGCATCCGCCAGCCCTGCCGGCGCAGCACCGCGCGCCGCCAGCGGGCCTCGGCGGCGTGCCCCGGGTCGGCCGGCACCAGCCGGTCCACGACCTCGACGGTGACCCGCGCCGTGGGGAACGCCAGGTCCAGCCGCAGCCCGGCGACGGCGTGGTCGCGGGACCACCCGCCCACGCCGGCGGCCCGCAGCAACCCGCAGAGCCGGTGCTCGGCCGAGGCCACCGCCCGTCGCGCCGCGCCGGCGAGCAGCCGGCCCGCGGTCGGCGAGCCGTGGGCGCCGAGGTTGCGGGCGTGCGCGGCGGCCAGGTCACCGAGGGGGACCCGGTTCGCGGCCAGCACCCGGTCCAGGAACGCCGGCCCGTCGCCGCCCAGCTCGACGGCGGTCTCCAGCACCGTCAGCGCCCGCGCGGTGACCGGCACCCCGCGCACGGTCCGCGTGTCGGGGGCCTCGAGCTCGCGCCGGCGCACCCCCACCCCCGGCCGGGGGCGCGGGCAGCGGCGCCGCGGCACCGTCACCCCGACGACGGCGGGCGGGTCCGCGACCAGCCCCTGCCACCAGGCCGCCGCGGTGCCGCTGAGCACGGCACCGGCGCCGGCCCAGGCGACCGCGGCGCGCACCCCCGCCACCTCGGTGTCGGGGAACGCGCCGTCGCGGTAGACGCGCGGGTGCACCGGGTGCCAGCGACGCGTCGCCAGCCGCCGGTCGACGGCGTCGGAGGACAGGCCCGCGGCCCGCGCCTGCTCCCGCGTGAGCACCCCGGCCTGGCGCAGCAGCGTGGCCCGCAGCCGCTCGTCGACGCTCTCGATGTCGCTCATACCGGGTTGGACCGCTCCCGCCCCGATCCGGTTCCGCCGAACACCCGGTGATCACCGGTCCGGAACCGCGCGCCGCGCCCGGGCCCTGCGCGCAGCGGCCGGGTCAGCGGGTCAGGAGCTCGCGCAGGTCGGCGACCAGCGCCCGGTCGGCGTCGAGCCAGCCCAGCGCGGCCAGCCCGGGCGCGTCGACCCAGCGCAGCTCGCGGTGCTCGCGGGCCCGCGGCTCGGGCGCGCCGGGGGCCAGCTCGACGCGGTGGATCCGCAACACCCGGGCACCGATCGGCAGGTCGGTGCCGAGCCTGCCGATGACCCGGACGTCGGTGCCCAGCTCCTCGGCGCACTCGCGACGCAGCGCGTCGGGCTCGCTCTCCCCCGCCTCCACGCCACCCCCGGCGAGCTCCCAGCGCCCGGCCAGCTCCGGCGGGTGGGCGCGGCACGCGGCCAGCACCCGGCCCTCGCGCACCAGCGCCGCCCCGACCACCACCGGAGCGCGGCCGAGCGCCGCCGCCCGCTCGGCCAGCACGGCGCGGCGCGCCGCCAGCAGACGGCGGCCCAGCCGGCCCAGAACCGGGTCGGCGAGCCGGCCGGCCCCGCCGAGCGGGCCGGTCCAGACCACCTCGTCGGTGACCGTGGTGGGACCCGGCCCGGGCCCGGTCAGCGTCGTCGCGTGCCGCAGGGCGGTGACCGGGCCGCGGGAGAGCTCGGACCACAGGCCCTCGACCCCGGCGCGGGTGATCCGGGTCCGGCAGGACACGACCCGCCCGAGCCGGCCTGCCGGCCCGGTCCGGACCTCGTCGCCGGCCACCAGCAGCCGCACCGGACACGTCAGCTCGAGACCGACCCGGGCGGCGGCCTCGGCCGCGGCGTCGGTGTCGCGCAGCAGCCCGGCGACCGTGCGCCGTGGTGCGTCGAGGGTGGAGGTGGAACGCAGCACCGGCACGGGCGGTGATCGTGCCAGCGCCGGCGCGGGCCCGGCGACCTGCCACCAATCTCGCCGAACCGGCCCGCAGACCGCGACCGGTCGTCAGCATGAACCTCGTGTACACGACCGACCCCGCCGCGGACCCGGGACTCCGCGACGCACGGTGGCGGGACGCGGGCGCCGCCCCCGGACACGCGGCCGCCCCGTCGGCTCCGGCATCGACCGTTCCCCGTCCGGCCGCCGCCCGCACGCTCGGACTGCGCCGGGCCTTCGGGCCGGTCGTCGCCGTCGACGGGGTGGACCTGGACATCCCGATGGGTGCCGTGCTCGGGCTGCTGGGCCCCAACGGCTCGGGCAAGACGACGCTGATGCGGATGCTGCTGGGTCTGCTCCGCCCGACCGAGGGGGCGGTGGAGCTGCTCGGACGGCGCGTACCCGACCTGGCCCACGAGGTGCTGCCGCACGTCGGGGCCATGATCGAGGGACCGGCGTTCCACCCGCACCTGAGCGGGCGCGCCAACCTGGCGCGGGTCGCGGCCGCCGAGCCGCTGCTCGACACCCCGCGGATCCCGGGCGCCGTGGCGGCCACGCTGCGCCGGGTAGGCCTGGCCGACGCCGCGGACCGCCGCTACCGGGACTACTCGCTGGGCATGAAGCAACGCCTCGGCCTGGCCGTCCCGCTGCTGGTGCGCCGCCGCCTGGTGGTGCTCGACGAGCCGACCAACGGGCTGGACCCGGCCGGCACCCGTGACGTCCGCCGGATCATCGCCGAGATGAACGCCGCGGGCGCGACGGTGGTGGTCAGCTCGCACCTGCTCAGCGAGATCGAGGCGACCTGCTCGCACGTGGCGGTGCTGCAGTCCGGACGCCTGGTCGCCGCCGGTGAGCTGCGCACGCTGCTCGAGGCCGGGCCGGGCGCCCTCGTGGTCGCCACCCCGGACACCGCCCGCGCCGTGCACGCCCTGCAGGCCGCCGGGATCGACGCCGAGATCGGCCCCGAGCCCGGCGGGGCACCGCGGGTGCACGTCGCGCCCGGCCCGCCCGCGCCGGACGTGGTGGCCTTGCTGGTGCACGCCGGGGTCGCCGTGCACGAGGTCGCGCGCCCCGCCGCGCGGCTGGAGGAACTGTTCGCCCGGCTCACGGAGGGACCACGATGACCACGATCGGGAGCCGGTCGGTCGGGCGCCCCACCTCCGCCCCGCTCGGCCGGTTGCTGATCTCCGAGCTGCTGCTGACCGTGCCGCGGGCGCGGACCTGGGTCACACTCGGCGTGGTCGGGCTGGTCCCGCTGATGGTCGCGATCGGGCTGGCGTCGCTGCAGGGCGAGCGATCGGTCGTGCTGTGGACGCTGCTGATCAGCACGTCCGAGTTCGCCGCGTTCACCCTGGCCGTGCCGGTCGTGCTCGTCGCCGCGGACGCCTTCGCCGCGGAACGCGCGCACCGCACGCTGGACGCGCTGGCGCTGGCCCCGGTCGGCCTCGGGCGGATGCTGGCGCTCAAGGCGACCGGGGTCGCCGCCGTCGCCGCGCTCAGTGCCGCGACCGCGACGGTGGTCGCCCTCGTCGCCGGGCTGGTGGCGCTGGACCTGGGACCGTTCTCCTTCGGTGCGACGCTGGGCCGCGAGCTGGCGATCACGCTGTGGATGACCGGCCAGCTGACCGGGCTGGGGATGCTGCTGCTGCCGCTGTCGGCCCTGAGCGGGCGCCCGGCCGGCGTCACCGCGGCCGGCCTCGTGGTGGCGATGACGTCGTCGATGACCGTGCTCCTCCCGGAGCGCGTGCTCCCGCTGCTCCCCGCGGGCAACTGGAGCCGGGCGGTGACCGGGCTGAGCCAGGTCCCGATCGACTGGTCCACGATGGGCTCGACCACGCTGCGGGCCGGCGTCTACGCCGTCCTCGGGGGCGGCCTGACGATCTGGCTGCTCGCGCGCCGCGACGCCTGACCCGGCCGGCGGCGTGCTGCGCGGGCCCGGCGGATGCGCCACGATGACGCCCATGGCCGCACTTCTCGATGACGACGCCGTCCGCACCGCCCTGCAGGACCTTCCCGGCTGGGACCGGGACGGGGACTCGATCGTGCGCACCGCGCAGCTGCCCGACTTCGTCTCCGCGATCGGCGTGGTGGACCGGGTCGCCGAGGACGCCGAGTCCGCCCAGCACCACCCCGACATCGACATCCGCTACAACACGCTGACGTTCCGGTTGTCCACCCACTCCGAGGGCGGGCTGACCGCGAAGGACACCGACCTCGCCGGGAAGATCTCCGAGCGGGTCTCCGCCGCCGGCGGCTGATCCGCCCGGTCAGAAGCGCCGGTTCGCCAGCACCGGGATCTGCTCGCGCACCGTCTCGGCGTGCCCGGGGGCGACGTCGACGACGAGCCTCCCGGGCTCGGCATCCAGGCCGGCGACGACCTCGCCGTGCGGCCCGGCCACCAGGCTCGCCCCGATGCCGGTCGGGGCCCTGCCGTGCTCGCCGCCCCGCGTCGTCGGGTCGGCCTGGTCGCAGGCCACGACGAACGAGCCGGTGTCGAGCGCGCGGGCCCGCACGAGCAGCTCCCACTGCTCGCGCTTGCCCTCCCCCGCACCCCAGGACGCCGGCACCAGGATCACCGTCGCACCGTGGTCGGCGAGGCGTTGGTAGAGGCCGGGGAACCGGACGTCGTAGCAGGTGGTGAGCCCGACCGTGGTGCCGTCGACCTCGATCGCGACCGGGACCTCGCCGGGCGCGACGGTGGCGGACTCGGCGAACCCGAACGCGTCGAACATGTGGATCTTGTCGTAGTGCGCCTCCACGCCACCCCCGGTGGCCAGCAGCGTGTTGCGCACCCGGCCGTCACCGGACGGGGTGAACATCCCGGCCACCACCGTCACCCCCGCCGCGGCCGCGACCTCGCGGACACCGGTGGCCCACGGCCCGTCGAGCGGCTCGGCGACCGGCCCCAGCTTCACCCCGAAGCAGCACATCGTCGCCTCCGGGAACACCACGAGCCGGGCACCGTCCCGGGCCGCGCCACGGGTCTGCTCCGCCAGCTCGGCGAGGTTCTCCTGCGGGTCCGGGGTGGACGAGATCTGGGCCAGTGCGATCCGCATGCGCCCGTTTCTACCCTCCCCGACCGGGCACGCGTCGGGCGCGCGCCGCTCCCCCGGACGGCCGGGCGACCGTCCACCCCGTGTGCCGCGCACGCCGTCGGGTTATGATCGTGGACGTGCAGCGTGCGTACTGGTTTGGCGAGCCGGCCCGGGATGGGTCGGAGCGCGCCGTGCCGCTGCGCTGACCCCATCCCCACGAGCCGGAACCCACGGGCCGGCTCGGGCGAGGTGATCCGGGCGGTCCGGGAGAGGACCCACCCGATGTCCCCGTCCATGCTGGACACCCAGTCCCCGAACGACCGCGCACTCGATCACCGCGCGCTCAACGACCGGCGGATCGACCGCGTCAGCCCCTTGCTCTCCCCTGCGCTGCTGCGCCAGGAGCTGCCCTGCGAGCCCCCGGCCGCGGAGACGGTGGCCCGCGGGCGCGCGGAGGTCACGCGCGTGCTCGACGGTGACGACGACCGGCTGCTGGTCGTCGTCGGCCCCTGCTCGGTGCACGACCCCGACGCGGCACTGGACTACGCCCACCGCCTGGCCGCGCACGCCCGGACCGTGGGCGACGAGCTGTGCGTGGTGATGCGCACCTACTTCGAGAAGCCGCGCACCACCGTCGGGTGGAAGGGGCTGATCAACGACCCCGGCCTGGACGGCACGTTCGACGTGAACCGCGGCCTGCGCACCGCGCGCCGGCTGCTGCTCGACATCTCCGCACTCGGCCTCGCGGTGGGCTGCGAGTTCCTCGACCCGATCACGCCGCAGTTCATCGCCGACACCGTCACCTGGGGTTCGATCGGTGCGCGCACCGCGGCCAGCCAGGTGCACCGCCAGCTCGTGAGTGGGCTGTCCATGCCGGTCGGGATCAAGAACGGCACCGACGGCGACGTCGGGGCGGCCGTGGACGGGATCCGCGCCGCGGCGGCGTCGCACGTGTTCATGGGCGTCAACGCCGACGGCCTGGCCGCCCTGGTCACCACGACCGGCAACCCGGACGCGCACGTCATCCTGCGCGGCGGCGAGCGGCCCAACCACTCCGCGGCCGACGTCGCCGCGGCGGCGGCGCGGCTGCGCGCGGCCGGGCTCCCGGAGCGGGTGGTCGTCGACGCCAGCCACGGCAACAGCGGCAAGGACCACCTCCGCCAGGCCGAGGTCGTCCGCGAGATCGCGGAGCGGATCGCCGGCGGCGAGCGCGGCGTGACCGGGGTGATGATGGAGAGCTTCCTGCTGCCCGGACGCCAGGAGCTGGGCCCGGACCTCGACCACGGACGTTCGGTGACCGACGCGTGCATGTCCTGGGAGACCACCGCGGAGCTGCTCGACGAGCTGGCCGCGGCGGTGCGCCGGGGCCGCCGCTGAGGGCCGGGGCCACGGGCGGGTCACGGATCGGCGCGGTGGGTCGCGCCGCGACCGGATCCGGTGCGATCCTCCTCCCGGCCGCGGTGGCGGGGATCTCCACGACGCCCGCCCGCCCGGTGACCAGCCGACGAGAGGACCCGGGGATGCTCAAGGGCTTCAAGGACTTCCTGATGCGCGGCAACGTCGTGGACCTCGCGGTGGCGGTGGTGATCGGGGCCGCGTTCACCGCGGTCGTCACGGCGTTCACGACCGCGTTCCTCAAGCCGCTGATCCAGCTGCTCTCCGGCGGCGGCGAGCTGGCCGGGACGTTCGTGGTCGACGGCGTGGTGTTCGACTACGCGAGCTTCGCCAACCAGGTGATCACCTTCGTGATCACCGCGGCGGTGGTGTACTTCCTGGTCGTCTACCCGTTGAAGGCCCTGCAGGAGCGCCGGCGCCGCGGCGAGGAGGCCGGGCCGGCCGAGCCGACCGACGTCGAGCTGCTGACCCAGATCCGCGACCTGCTCAAGGAGGGCCGCAC